>NZ_JAVYJF010000002.1:0-307159 GCF_032621715.1 Pseudomonas sp. zfem004
GAGTGGACATCCAGGCTTATCTGATGCGCTACAACCTCAAGCGCCTCCACAGCTACAACGGCTATGAAACGCCAGTAGCCATGGAGGAAAAGCTCAAGGCAGCGGCATGAACCTTAACCGGTGTCCAAAATTACTTGACCAGTTCAAAGCCGCTCCTACAGGTCCCGCTAAATCAGTAAGTTATGTGCAATCCTATGGGAGCCTGCTAGGCGGCGAATGGGCCAGCACAGACAACACCGCCTTGGCGCGCTAGCATGACGCCATGCCCGACACTACCCGTCACCTGACCCTGCCCAACGGCCTGCACCTGACCCTGCGCCACGCCCCGCGCCTCAAGCGCGCCGCTGCAGCCTTGCGAGTACACGCCGGCAGCCATGACGCACCTGCCAAATGGCCGGGCCTGGCCCATTTCCTCGAACACCTGTTCTTCCTCGGCACTGCCCGCTTCCCGTTGCAAGACGGCCTGATGCGCTACGTGCAGAGCCTGGGCGGCCAGGTGAACGCCAGCACCCGTGAGCGCACCACCGATTACTTCTTCGAGGTACCGCCCATGGCAATGGCCGGTGGCTTGGAGCGCCTGTGCCAGATGCTCGTCGAACCGGACCTCGGCCTGGAACGCCAGCGTCGCGAACGCGAGGTCATCCACGCCGAGTTCATCGCCTGGTCGCGCAACCCCGAAGCCCAGCGCCAGTTCAACCTGCTGCAGTCGGTGTCGGCGCACCATCCGCTCAGTGGGTTCCATGCGGGCAACCGGCACAGCCTGACGCTGCACGCTCGCGGCTTCCAGCAGGCACTGAACGCTTTCCATCGGCGTTTCTACCAAGGCGGGCAGGTGACCCTGAGCCTGGCCGGGCCGCAGCCGCTGGACGAGCTGGAGCAACTGGGCAAACAGTTCGGTGCGCTGTTCCCGGCAGGTGTGCGTGAGCAGCGGGATCCCCCTGTGAACCTACTCGACGGGCAGCTGCGTCCCCCCGCAGCCAGCGGCTCGCGCCATGACCTGCTGTTCGCCCATGAAGGCCTGCCCGCGGCGGCAGAACAGGCACTGGACCTGCTGCTGACCCTGCTCAACGACAGCCGACCAGGCGGCTGGTTGGCCGAACTGCGCCAACGCGGCTGGCTGCAGGGCTGCACCACGCAATTGCTGTATGCCCACGCCGGGCAGATGCTTTGGCATATCCAGCTGCAGCTGCCCGCCGCAGCCTCACTGCACAGGGCACAGTCGCTGCTGCACGGCTGGCTGGGCTTCATCCGCAGGCAGCCGGCCGAACAGTTGAACGATGCCTACGCCCAGTTGCAGCATTGCCGCAAGCAAAGCTGCAGCGCGCTCGAACTTGCGCGCCGCGACAGCAGTGGCCAGCCCTTCGAGAAGCTCGATGAGCAAGGCCTTGCGGCCTTCGCCAGGTTGCTGGACAGCTTGCCCCACGCAAACAGCGGCCGCTGGCAGTTGCCACCCGCAGAGCCGCTGCTGGACAGCACGATGCCTGCCCACAGCGCACCACTGCCCACGGCCCTGACCCTCGACAACAACCTGCCGCCCACCCGCCAGTTCGCCAGCCTCTACTTGCGTTGGCACATCCCATCGCCGCTGCGCGTTCGCTTCCAGGCAATCATCGAACGCGCCTTGCAACCGCTGCAGGAGCGCGCCGAGCGTGTTGCCCTACAGTTGCGCTTCAGTGCCAGCGGTGAGTACTGGCAACTGCAGGCCGCCGGTCAGCCGACAGCGGTGATCAGAGGTATCGAAGAAACCCTCGCAATCATGCACAGACCCGCCGCCGAGCACTGGACTGCCCCTGCTGCCGTGGAACCGGAACTGATCCCGATACGCGCCCTGCTCAAGGCATTGCCGGATGCGCTGATGGCCGGTGAGGAACAACCGCAGCCATCCTGCATCCTCACCCAGCCCTTGCTCGACTCGCTGTGGCAACAGGCCCACTGGCAGGGCCTGGCAGTGGGCTTCGCGGCAACGCAGCACAACGCCCTGGGGGCTGCATTGCAGGGGGTCATGGGCCAACCCGGCGCCCCCCGGGCGAAGGTGGCGATCACTGGCCGGCAGTGGCGGCAGGTACCCACGTCGGGCAGCGAGCCGGCACTGCTGCTGTTCTGCCCGTTGCCGGCTGAGTTGCAGCCGGCCGGCCGCCTGCTCGCACACCTGCTGCAAGGCCCGGTGTACCAGCGCCTGCGGGTGGAGTTGCAACTGGGGTACGCCGTGTTCAGTACCTTCCGTCAGGTCGAGGGCGTCGGCGGGCTGCTGTTTGGCGTGCAATCACCCCACGCCAGCCATGAGCAGATCCTCGGCCACCTGCTGGGCCTCCTGCACCAAGGCATCAGCCTGGATACCCAGAGCCGCCGGCAACTCGCCGAGCAATTCGACGAAGCCAGCATGGGCAACGCCGAGGTGGCGGAGTGGGCTTGGCAGGCGCACATCGCACAGCACAACCCAGACCTTTCCTACACAAGCTGGTCTATTCTCAATAACGAGCAGGACTTTCTGGACGATTTGTTGCAGCAGCTGATCAGTGCCCGCCACGGCTGGCTCTGCCTGGGTAATGCCGCAGCACCGGACGCTCGCTGGCAGTAGGTGCAGTTGGATTGTTACCCGGAATGTAACGGCGCTTTTCGAAGAATTAACCTTTCGGTACATATAATTCTTGTAAGATAGCGCAACCCCGGCTAATGGAACTGCCTGTTTCAGGCGGTACCCAATCATCAGCTGTTCAACTCAACCCCATCCGGAAGGAGACATCCCATGTGGACCAAACCCGCTTACACCGACCTGCGTATCGGCTTCGAAGTCACCATGTACTTCGCCAGCCGCTAAGCAGCTCTGCGGTTCAACGCCTCGGCCCGCCGGGGCGTTTTTGTTTTCGGACACGGTTTATCGGATAGAGAGTGGCCATGTACATCCAGATTCTCGGCTCTGCCGCCGGTGGTGGGTTCCCGCAGTGGAACTGCAACTGCGCCAACTGCAAGGGTTACCGCGACGGCACCTTGCGCGCCACTGCGCGCACCCAGTCTTCCATCGCGCTGTCCGACGACGGCGAGCACTGGATCCTGTGCAACGCCTCGCCCGACATCCGCGCCCAGTTGCAGGCCTTTGCGCCCATGCAGCCGGCCCGCGCCCTGCGCGATACCGGCATCGACGCGATCGTTCTGCTCGACAGCCAGATCGACCACACCACCGGCCTGCTCAGCCTGCGCGAAGGCTGCCCGCACAAGGTGTGGTGCACCGACATGGTCCACCAGGACCTGACCACCGGCTTCCCGCTGTTCACCATGCTCAGCCACTGGAACGGTGGCCTCATCTGGAACCGCATCGAGCTCGAAGGCAGCTTCGTGATCGACGCCTGCCCCAACCTGCGCTTCACCCCCTTCCCCCTGCGCAGCGCCGCACCGCCCTACTCGCCGCACCGTTTCGACCCGCACCCGGGCGACAATCTGGGCCTGCTGGTGGAAGACACCCGCACCGGCGGCAAACTGTTCTATGCGCCGGGTCTGGGCCAGGTCGACGACAAGCTGCTGCAGATGATGCACGGCGCCGACTGCCTGCTGGTCGACGGCACCCTGTGGGAGGATGATGAAATGCAGCGTCGCGGTGTCGGCACCCGCACCGGCCGCGAGATGGGCCACCTGGCGCAGAACGGCCCGGGCGGCATGCTCGAAGTGCTGGACGGCTTCCCACGCCAGCGCAAGGTGCTTATCCACATCAACAACACCAACCCGATCCTCGACGAAGACTCGCCAGAAAGGGCCGAGGTGCAGCGTCGGGGTGTGGAAGTGGCCTTCGATGGCATGAGCATCGAATTGTGAAGGTATTGCACAAGCCTGTGGGAGCGGGTTCACCCGCGAATGCGGCAGTGAATGCACCAAAGCATTCGCGGGTAAACCCGCTCCCACAGGGGCCGATGGTTCATTCCAAGGGAGTGCGCTGAATGAATGACGCAACACCGATGTCCCCTGCCGAATTCGAGCAGGCCCTGCGCGCCAAGGGCGCCTATTACCACATCCATCACCCGTATCACGTGGCGATGTACCAGGGCCGCGCCAGCCGCGAGCAGATCCAGGGCTGGGTGGCCAACCGCTTCTATTACCAGGTCAACATCCCGATGAAGGATGCGGCGATCCTGGCCAACTGCCCGGACCGCGAAGTGCGCCGCGAGTGGATCCAGCGCCTGCTCGACCATGACGGCGCCCCGGGCGAGGACGGCGGCATCGAGGCCTGGCTGCGCCTGGGCCAGGCCGTGGGCCTGGACCCGGACCAGTTGCGCAGCCAGGAGCTGGTGCTGCCCGGCGTGCGTTTTGCCGTCGACGCCTACGTCAATTTCGCCCGCCGCGCCAGCTGGCAGGAGGCCGCCAGCAGCTCGCTGACCGAACTGTTCGCCCCGCAGATCCACCAGTCGCGGCTGGACAGCTGGCCGCAGCACTATCCGTGGATCGACCCGGCCGGCTATGAGTACTTCCGCACCCGCCTGGGCCAGGCCCGCCGCGATGTGGAACACGGCCTGGCGATTACCCTGCAGCACTACACCACCCGTGCCGGGCAGGAGCGCATGCTTGAGATCCTGCAGTTCAAGCTGGATATCCTCTGGAGCATGCTCGACGCCATGAGCATGGCCTATGAACTGAACCGCCCGCCCTATCACAGCGTCACGGCTGAACGGGTCTGGCACAAGGGGATCGCCCTATGAGTTTCAATCGTGAACGGGTGCCCGCCTGGCGCCCCGGCTACCGTTTCCAGTACGAACCGGCACAGAAGGGCCATGTGCTGCTGTACCCCGAAGGCATGATCAAGCTCAACGACAGCGCCGGCCTGATCGGCGGGCTGGTCGATGGCCAGCGCAGCGTTGCGGCGATCATCAGCGAGCTTGAACAGCAGTTCCCCGGTGTGCCCGAAGTCGCCGACGATATCGAGCAATTCATGGAGGTGGCCCGTGCCGAACACTGGATCACCCTCGCCTGAGGTGCCGGTCGGCCTGCCCTTGTGGCTGCTGGCCGAGCTCACCTACCGCTGCCCGCTGCAGTGCCCGTACTGCTCCAACCCGCTGGACTTCGCCGAGCAGGGCAAGGAGCTGAGCACCGAGCAGTGGTTCAAGGTGATGGCCGAAGCCCGCGAGATGGGCGCTGCGCAAATCGGCTTTTCCGGCGGCGAGCCGCTGGTGCGCCAGGACCTCGCCGAACTGATCGGTGAAGCCCGCCGCCTGGGTTACTACACCAACCTGATCACCTCCGGCATCGGCCTCACCGAGCAGAAGATCGCCGCCTTCAAGCAGGCCGGGCTGGACCATATCCAGATCAGCTTCCAGGCCAGCGACGAGCAGGTGAACAACCTGCTGGCCGGCTCCAAGAAGGCGTTCGCGCAGAAGCTGGCGATGGCCAGGGCAGTGAAGGCCCACGGCTACCCGATGGTGCTCAACTTCGTCACGCACCGGCACAACATCGACAAGATCGACCGCATCATCGAGCTGTGCATCGCCCTGGAGGCCGACTTCGTCGAGCTCGCCACCTGCCAGTTCTACGGCTGGGCGCAGCTCAACCGCCTGGGCCTGCTGCCAACCCGCGAACAGCTGGAGCGCGCCGAGCGCATCACCAACGAATACCGCGCCAAGCTCAAGGCCGAAGATCACCCCTGCAAGCTGATCTTCGTCACCCCGGACTACTACGAAGAGCGCCCCAAAGCCTGCATGAACGGCTGGGGCAGCCTGTTCCTGACCATCACCCCCGACGGTACCGCCCTGCCGTGCCACGGCGCACGCCAGTTGCCGGTGCAGTTCCCCAATGTGCGCGAGCATGACCTGCGGCACATCTGGTACGACTCGTTCGGTTTCAATCGCTTCCGCGGTTATGAGTGGATGCCCGAACCCTGCCGTTCGTGCGACGAGAAGGAAAAGGACTTCGGCGGCTGCCGCTGCCAGGCGTTCATGCTCACCGGCGATGCCAGCAAGGCCGACCCGGTGTGCGGCAAGTCGCCGGACCACGGCATCATCCTCAAGGCCCGCGAGGAGGCCGAGCACGCCACCCTTGCCATCGAAGAGCTGACCTTCCGCAATGAGCGCAACTCCCATGTCATCGCCCGCGGCTGAGTTCAGCGCCGCACAGGCGGTGGCCGCCGGCACCGATTTCGCCGAGCTCAAGGCCGGTGAGCAGGGGTTGTTCTGGAACGAGTTCCGCCCGGCCGACGGCGCTTGCCGTATCTGGCACTGGCGCAACCAACAGGCCCACTGCCTCACCCCCGATGGTTTCAGTGTGCGCAGCCGGGTGTACGAATATGGTGGCGGCAGCTTCTGCCTCGCCGGTGATGGTCTGGCGTTCGTCAACGAGAATGATCAACAGGTCTATCTCCAGGCGCTCGACGGCACGCCACCTCACAGGCTGACCCAGTACACCGATTGCCGTTACGGCGACCTGCTATGGCACAAGGGTGAAATGCTGGCGGTCGAGGAGCGTCATGGCACCGATGTCGAGCACCGCTTGGTTGCCCTTGCCGAAGGCCGGCGCGATGTGCTCGCCGAAGGGGCCGACTTCTATGCCACGCCGGCCATCAGCACCGATGGCTGCCGCCTGGCCTGGATTGAATGGGACCGCCCGCAGCAACCCTGGACCCTCACCCGCCTGATGTGTCGCGAGCGCGATGCAAGCGGTGGGTGGGGAGCGCCACACTGCATTGCCGGTGGTGCAGAGTCCCTGCAACAACCGCGCTTCGATACCCAGGGCCGCTTGTACTGCCTGTCTGACCTCGACGGTTACTGGCAACCGTGGGGTGAGGTCGATGGGCACTGGCAACGCCTGCCCTCGGCAAGCGCCGACCACGCAGCGGCCCCCTGGCAACTGGGGCCCTGCACCTGGCTGGCGCTTGGCCCGCAAAGCTACCTGGCCAGCTGGTTCGAGGACGGCTTCGGCCAGCTCGGGCTACACAGCCATACGGGCGAGATGACGCGATACGCCAGCACCTATACGCGCTTTCGCAGCTTGGCCATGGATGCCAGGCATATCTACGCCATCGCCGCGTCGCCGATCAGCCCGCCGACAGTGATCGCCATCGACCGCAGCAGCCATGAGGTCCAGGTACTGGCTGGCGGCGCTGAAGTACTGCCCGCCGCGCATATCAGCACCCCGCAGCCGATGCGCTACGCCAGCGGTGATGGCGTGGCCCACGGCTTCTTCTACCCCGCCATGGCCGGTACCACAGCGTCGCCACTGCTGGTGTTCATCCACGGCGGCCCGACCTCGGCCTGCTACCCGGTGCTCGACCCGCGCATCCAGTACTGGACCCAGCGCGGTTTCGCCGTCGCCGACCTCAACTACCGCGGCAGCAGCGGCTATGGCCGTGCCTACCGCCAGGCCTTGCATCTGCGCTGGGGCGAGAGCGACGTGGAGGATGCCTGCGCCGCCGTCGCCCACCTCGCTTCGCGTGGCCTGATCGACCCGAGCCAGGCCTTTATCAGGGGCGGCAGCGCCGGGGGCTATACCACTTTGTGCGCCTTGGCGTTCCACGAGGTCTTCCGTGCCGGTGCCAGCCTTTATGGCGTCAGCGACCCTGAGGCACTTGGCCGTGCGACCCACAAGTTCGAGGGCGATTACCTCGACTGGCTGATCGGCGACCCGCTGCGCGATGCCGAACGTTATCGCCAGCGCACGCCTCTGCTAAACGCCGGGCGGATCAAGGTGCCGGTGGTGTTCTTCCAGGGCGAGCTGGACGCGGTGGTGGTACCGGATCAGACCCGCAGCATGCTCGACGCCCTCACGGCCAACGGCATCGAGGCCGAGGGGCATTTCTATCCCGGCGAGCGACATGGCTTTCGCCAGGCGGCGAACCTGGCGCATGCGCTGGAGGAGGAGTGGAAGTTCTATTGCCGGGTGTTGGGCCGGTAGATGAGTGGGGCGGCCTTGCGGCCCTTTCGCCGGCAAGCCGGCTCCCACCTGACCGCGCCGAACTCAAGACCTGCACTTTGCCTGTGGGAGCCGGCTTGCCGGCGATGAGGCCACCCAGGCCTCAACGCTTGGCGATGATGTACACCGCATGCACGATGCCCGGAATGTACCCCAGCAAGGTCAGCAGGATGTTCAGCCAGAACGCCCCACCAAAACCCACCTGGAGGAAGACCCCCAGCGGAGGCAGGATGATGGCGATGATGATGCGAATGAAATCCATGCGAAACGCTCCTTGAAGGGTTTCAACAAAGACTAGCTGCACCGCGCAGTGGTTCCATCACTGAACGCCAGGCAAAAAAAACGCCCCGAGCCAAACACTACAGGCCAAGGGCGATGCGCAGAAACGCGAGACGGTTCGTTGAATTCGTCAGGCCGGCACTTCGCGGCGGTTGGCTTGCTGGGCGTGCAAGCGGGCAAAGGCGCGGGCCAGGCGCAGGAGCATCTCGTCGATGTTGCCCTTGCTCACGGTAAGGGCCGGCGAGAAGCGCACCACATCGGCCTGCGGTGCATTGAGCAGCAGCCCTTCGTGCAGCGCGGCCTCGACCAGGGCTGCGGCGGCGTCATCGCGCAACTGCAGGCCCCACAGCAGGCCCTGGCCGCGCACTTCGCCCTGGCCATAGCGCCCGGCCAGGCGGCTGAGGCCGTCGCGCAGGTGCCGGCCGCTGTCCTGCACCTGCTCGCAGAACCCCGGCTCCAGCACGGTCTGCAGCACCGCAAGCCCGGCGGCGGTCATCAGTGCGTTGCCGTGGTGGCTGCCTTCCAGCTCGCCGGGGGCGGCGCAGCAGGCCGATCCACGGGCCAGCAACGCCGCCAGCGGCACACCGCCACCCAGGCCCTTGCCCAGGGTGACGATGTCGGCCCGCACGCCGTAGGTGTGTTCCGCCAACAGGGCACCGCAACGCCCTACGCCGGTTTGCACCTCGTCGAGGATCAGCAGGATGCCCAGCTCACGGCACAGCTGCTCGACACCCTTGAGGTATTCGCGGGTGGCCGGGATCACGCCGGCCTCACCCTGGATAGGTTCGAGCATGATCGCCACGGTGCGCGAGTCCACCGCCGCATGCAGCGCGGCCAGGTCGTTGAACGGCACCTTGCTGAAACCCGGCAGCCCCGGCTCGCAGCGGTTGCACGGCAGCGGGTCGGAGGCCGACAGCGCACCCAGGCTTCGCCCGTGGCAGCCCTGGCTGGCGGTAATGATGTGGTAGGCGCCGTTACGGTGCAGTTGCCCCCACTTGCGCGCCAGCTTGATCGCCCCTTCACAGGCCTCGGCGCCGCTGTTGAGCAGGTAGGCCTGGTCGCTGCCGGTGCTCTGGCACAGAAGCTCGACCAGCTTGAGCAGGCTGCGGCTGTGGTAGCCCGCGCCCGGGTTGATCAATGCCTGGGCCTGGTTGCCCAGCGCTTTGACCAGCACGCTCGGGCTGTGGCCGAGGCTGTTGACCGCGCCGCCCTGGGTGAAGTCCAGGTAGGCATGCCCTTCACTGTCCCACAGCCAGGAGCCCTGGCCGCGCACGAACACCTGCGCCGCGCGCGCGCTGCCGGACATCAGCCGTTCGCGCGATAACTGCGCCGTGGCCAGCTCGGGCGCCGCAACAGGCTTGGGCGCTGCCACGGCAGGGGCCGGGCGGCGCAGGTTGAACAGGTTCATCAGGGCTCCAGCCATTCACGGTTGGCGGCGGTCAAGGCCTCCGGTCGAATGCCGGATTGGATATTTTGCCTTGCCTATCAAAAGTGTTTTTCATCCGGGGTAACAATCGCGTCGATGATCGCTGTAACCCACTGGAATACGGCGATAGACTAGGCGTCGGGGCGCTTCGGGGCCATTTGGTTTTTTCAGCTTTTTCGATAAGTATCACTTATGGATTTTCGCCAACTGCGTTACTTCGTCGCGGTGTATGAAGAAGGCCATGTGGGCCGCGCCGCCGAACGCCTGTCACTCTCCCAGCCAGCCCTGTCGCAACAGATCCGTCAGCTCGAGCACAGCCTCGACCTGCGCCTGTTCGAACGCAGCAACAAACGCCTGCTGCCAACCCTGGCCGCCCACACTCTTTACAACCACGCCCTGCCCCTGCTCGACGGCCTGCAGCAGGCCCACGAAGCCATGCGCAACTTCAAGGGCCAGTCGCTGCGTACCCTGGCCATCGGCGTGCTGCAGACCGTGCGCCCAAGCCTGGTGCCGCAGTTGCTGGAACGCGTGCGCAAGGCTCAGCCGCACCTTGTGGTGCAGATCTATGAACTGTCGGGGCTGGAGATCGAGCGACGCTTGCTCAACGGCAACCTGGATATCGGGATCAGCTACCTGCCGCCGCGCCAACCGGGGCTGCATGGCTTATTGCTGTATGAGGACGAGTTGCAGCTGGTCATCCCCAATACCCACCCCTTGAAAGACTTCAAGAAGGTCTCGCTACGCCAGGCGGCCGAACTGCCGATGCTGATGCTGGGTGAGGAGTTCCAGATCCGCCAGATCTGGAAGGCGCAACTGGCCAACCTGGGCCGCAGGCCACAGGTACAGGCGGAGATGAACAATATGGCGGGGATTCTCGACAGCCTGGCACACACGGCGCTGGCCACCGTCCTGCCAGGGCGGGCCAAGGAGGCTGCCGAGGATGACCAGGCACTGCTGTGGAAGCCCTTGAGCGAGCCGCGGATACCGCTGAAGGTCGGCCTGGTATTCCGCGACGCCCAGCGCCAGCAGGCGTCTGTGGAGCTGCTGCGCACCCTGCTGGAAGCAGAGACCGACGCGCGCCCGCTGGGCGTATCACCGCTGGACGTGCTCGGCTGAAAAACACGCGCACAAAGAAAACCCCGCCGAAGCGAGGTTTCCTAGACTGTTTCCCTTTGACATCCCTATCTCCCCACCATCCTGGCAGGATCCTTTCGTGTCCCTGTTTGTCCATTGCGCTTCCTGCGCTACGTCCATGTAAGAAAGAGTAATCGTGGATCCAATCTTAGGAAAGAGGCGAAAAGTCACCACGTCATGTAAGACAAAGCTTACAAAAAGATCCATAGGCAAACAGCGAGGTCAGAGGGAGGTGATGCTTCCAGCTTTCCGATCAATCTCACACCACCTCAACAGCATTCCTACAAGCAGGGCCACGAAAATCGTGGCCCTGCTCAAGTGTTGCCGATCGAGGCGTCGGACAGCCTGGAGTGGGGCGCAGGGCAGCCCACAGATAGATCAGAACTGTTCAGCGTCCAACAGATAGAGCGAATCGCTACCCGCCTTCACCGAAGCCACCAGCGAATGCAGCCGTGGCAACAGCCGCGCGAAGTAGAACCGCGCTGTACCCAGCTTGGCCCCGTAGAAGTCGGCATCGCCCTCACCCGCCTTGGCCGCACGGGCCATCAGCGCCCACATGTAGGCATAGGCGACGTAGCCGAACGCGTGCAGGTACTCCACCGACGCCGCACCGATCTCGTTGGGGTTGCCCTTGGCCTTGTCCAGCACCCAGGCCGTCAGTTCGTCGAGCTGGTCGAGGGAGGCCGCCAGCGGCTTGGTGAACTCAGCCAAATCGCTGCCCGCGGCGGCGACAAACTGGCGGATCTCGTCGGCAAACAGCTGGTAGTAGGCGCCGCCGCTTGCCACCACCTTGCGACCGACCAGGTCCAGGGCCTGGATGCCGTTGGTGCCTTCGTAGATCTGGGTGATGCGCACATCACGCACCAGTTGCTCCTGGCCCCACTCACGGATATAGCCGTGGCCACCGAACACTTGCTGGCCGTGCACGGTGCATTCCAGGCCCAGGTCGGTGAGGAAGGCCTTGGCCACTGGCGTCAGCAGGGCCACCAGTTCTTCGCTGCGCTTGCGGGTCGCGGCGTCTTCGCTGTACTTGGCGCTGTCGAGTTGCAGCGCCACGTAGCTCGAGAAGGCCCGGCCACCCTCGATCAGCGCCTTCATGGTCAGCAGCATGCGACGCACGTCCGGGTGGACGATGATCGGATCAGCGACCTTGTCCTTGGCCTGCGGCCCGGTCGGTGCGCGGCTCTGCAAGCGGTCACGGGCGTACTCGACGGCATTTTGGTACGAGCGCTCGGCCGAGGCCAGGCCTTGGATGCCAACACCCAGGCGCTCGTAGTTCATCATGGTGAACATGGCGGCCAGGCCCTTGTTCGGTTCGCCCACGATATAGCCGACGGCCTCGTCGAAGTTCATCACGCAGGTGGCCGAGGCCTGGATGCCCATCTTGTGCTCGATCGAGCCGCAGTTGGCCGGGTTGCGCGCACCGAGGCTGCCGTCTTCGTTGACCAGGAACTTGGGCACCAGGAACAGCGAAATGCCCTTGGGGCCGGCCGGGGCATCCGGCAGCTTGGCCAGCACCAGGTGGATGATGTTCTCGGTGAGGTCGTGCTCGCCACCGGTGATGAAGATCTTGGTGCCGCTGACCTTGTAGCTGCCGTCGGCCTGCGGTTCGGCCTTGGTGCGGATGATGCCCAGGTCGGTACCGGCGTGGGGCTCGGTCAGGCACATGGAACCGGCCCAGACCCCGGCGTACATGTTCGGCAGGTATTTTTCCTTCAGCGCTTCACTGGCGTGGGCGTTGATCGACAGGCAGGCACCGGCGGTGAGCATCGGGTACAGGCCGAACGCCAGGCTCGATGCGTTGACCATCTCTTCGACCTGGGCGGAGATCGCCTTGGGCATGCCCATGCCGCCGAACTGCGGATCGCCACCCACGCCCACCCAGCCACCTTCGGCAAAGGTCTGGTAGGCCTCGATGAAGCCTGCCGGGGTGCGCACTACGCCGTTGTCCCAGTGGCAGCCTTCTTCGTCGGCGGCACGGCTCAGCGGGGCAATGGTCTTGCTGGTGACCTTGCCGGCCTCTTCCAGCACGGCCATGGCGGTGTCGGCATCGACCGTCTCGGCCAGGGCGGGCAGCTGCGACCAGAGTGCGGCCACGTCGAAGACTTCATTGAGAACGAAGCGCATATCGCGCAGGGGCGCTTTATATTCAGCCATGACAACCTCTCGCTATAAGGGTCGGGGCGGTCCGACGGGACCGCGGCACTGGGTTGTAGCCAGTGTAACCGAACAACTTTTTCGAGACATAGGGTCATAATGCGACTGAATAGTCAGTAACGGTCACGCCATTCGAATGGCACCGCGCTGTGATTGCTGGCCGAAGGTCATCACACAGTTACGCCCCGCGCCCTTGGCGCTGTACAGGGCCTGGTCCGCGGACTTGAGCACTTGCTCGGGGTTGCGATGATCAAGCTGACGCTCGGCGATACCGATGCTGATGGTGACCGAGACCGTACTGCTGCCGCTTCCGCCACGGCGCTGTCGGCCGGCGCCATCGTCCTGTGGGCGGTTGCTCTGGTCGCGCAACTGGATGGCGTAGTTGGCGATCATCTCGCGTACCGCCTCCAGGTGCGGCAGGCATTCCTCGGCAGTCTTGCCGGCGAACACCAGGGCAAACTCCTCGCCGCCATAGCGGTAGGCTCGGCCACCACCGGTGACTTTGGACAGGCGGCTGGCAACCAGGCGCAGCACCTGGTCGCCGACGTCATGGCCATGGGTATCGTTGAATTTCTTGAAATGGTCGACGTCGCTCATGGCGATCACGTAGTTGCGCCCCAGACGCTGCATGCGCTCGTTCAATGCGCGGCGCCCCGGCAGGCCGGTCAGTTCGTCACGGAAGGCCATCTGATAGGCCTCGTGGGAGACTGCAGCCGCGATCATCAGCATCACCTGGCTGCACATGATGTTCAGGGTGAACGGCAGGATGAAGGTCTTGGGCAGCATCCAGAAGATACCGATCAACCCGATGACCTGTGCCGCATGCAAGGGCCGGGGCTCGCGCAGGTACTGCACCACCAGCAGGATGAACACGGCGATGAACAGCGGGTAGGCCAACTGGATAAGGCTCATCCACTGGCCATGCAGCGACGGCCAGCGGATCTCCGCCAGCCAGCCCAACAGGGCCTCGGGGAAGCTCTGCTCCAGCGCCAGCGCCACGCTGCCGACAGCGAACAGCACGGCAAAGCGGGCGAGCATGTCCTGGGCCAGGTGGGTTCGTTCCTGCCAGGCCGCGTACAGGCCGAACAACGCCGGGAGCAGCAGGCAGACCAGGTGGAAGATCACCGCGGCATCCTCGCGCACCCGGCCATTGTCGCGGTAGAAGTCGGTCTGGGTGTCGAGCAGGAAATAGCCGATGTATACCGTGACCATCAGGAACAGCTCGCGCTGCCGGCGATACACCGCGCAATAGGCCCCGCCCAGCAGCAGGACCAAGGTGGGCAGCACATTGAACAGCGATGTGAAGAAGACACTCAGGTCCCTCACATAGGCCGCGGCAAGGCCCGACAGCAACAGAATCAGCGAAGGCAGGAAGTGGCTCGCGCGTACAGCGGATAGACGAAACAAGGGTAATCTCCGACCCGGCAGATCAATAATGGCATTGTGCCCCTACTTCATCTACTGTGCACCTGAATAGATGAAATTTTGACGTCGGGTTAACGGCAGGCAAGTGTGCATGCTTGAGGCACACTCGTTACTGGATGCGACATCTGTGCAGACTTTTCCGTTCTTTTTGTAAGAACGGGGTTGCTTCGAGATCGCATTGGAGATGCCTGAGCCCCTACCCAATGGCCAGCTCAATCGACGGACGAAAAAAAACCGCCTGCCGATAACGGCAGGCGGTTTTGCTACAGCCAGCGGGCTTAGTAGGACAGACCGAAGTCCTCTTCCTTCATCGCCATCAGGTTGTCGGCACCGGACAGGATCGCCGCGACATGCGTGCGGGTGCGCGGCAGGATGCGCTGGAAGTAGAAGCGCGCAGTCTGCAGCTTGGCGGTGTAGAACGCCTCTTCGCTGGTGCCGGCAGCCAGCTTCTCGGCGGCCAGGCGAGCGATGTCAGCCCAGAAGTAGGCCAGGCAGGCGTAGCCGGAGTACATCAGGTAATCCACCGAAGCGGCACCGACTTCCTCGCGATCCTTCATCGCCGCCATGCCGATCTTCATGGTCAGCTCGCCCCACTCCTTGTTGATCGCGGCCAGCGGCTCGACGAACTCCTTGGTCGCTTCGTTGCCTTCCTGCGACTGGCAGAACTTGTGGACGATCTTGGTGAAGCCCTTGAGCGCCTCGCCCTGGGTCATCAGCACCTTGCGGCCGAGCAGGTCGAGGGCCTGGATGCCGGTGGTGCCTTCGTACAGCATGGAAATGCGGCTGTCGCGTACGTTCTGCTCCATGCCCCACTCGGCGATGAAGCCGTGGCCACCGTAGATCTGCACGCCGTGGTTGGCGGCTTCGAAGCCGACTTCGGTCATGAAGGCCTTGGCGATCGGGGTGAGGAAGGCCAGCAGTGCGTCGGCCTTTTTCTTGGCCTCTTCATCCTGGCTGTACTTGACGATATCCACCTGCTGAGCGGTGAAGTAGACCATCGCACGGTTACCTTCGGCGAAGGCCTTCATGGTCAGCAGCATGCGGCGTACGTCGGGGTGGACGATGATCGGGTCGGCCGCCTTTTCAGGCGCTTTCGGGCCGGTCAGGGAGCGCATCTGCAGGCGATCGCGGGCGTACTTCAGGCCGCCCTGGAACGCCACTTCAGCGTGGGCCAGGCCTTGCAGCGCGGTGCCCAGGCGTGCGGTGTTCATGAAGGTGAACATGCAGTTCAGGCCCTTGTTGGCTGGGCCGATCAGGTAGCCGGTGGCGCTGTCGAAGTTCATTACGCAGGTGGCGTTGCCGTGGATGCCCATCTTGTGCTCGAGCGAGCCGCAGCTCACGCCGTTGCGCTCACCGACGCCGCCTTCGGCGTTTGGCAGGAACTTGGGCACGATGAACAGCGAAATGCCTTTGGTGCCGGCAGGCGCATCGGGCAGGCGGGCCAGGACGATGTGGACGATGTTGTCGGCCATGTCGTGTTCACCGGCCGAGATGAAGATCTTGGTGCCGGAAACCTTGTAGCTGCCGTCGGCCTGAGGCTCGGCCTTGGTGCGCAGCATGCCCAGGTCAGTGCCGCAGTGCGGTTCGGTCAGGCACATGGTGCCGGTCCACTCACCGGATACCAGCTTGGTCAGGTAGGTGTGCTGCTGCTCGGGGGTGCCGTGTTCGGAGATGGTGTTCATCGCGCCGTGGGACAGGCCTGGGTACATGCCCCACGACCAGTTCGACTCACCGACCATCTCGCTCAGGGCCAGGCCCAGCGATTCAGGCAGGCCCTGGCCGCCGTGCTCGACGTCATGGGCCAGGCTCGGCCAGCCGCCTTCGACGAATTGCTCGTAGGCTTGCTTGAAGCCGGTCGGCGTTTTCACGCCCGACTCGCTCCAGGTGCAACCTTCCAGGTCACCGACACGGTTCAACGGGGCCAATACCTGCTCACAGAATTTCGCGCCTTCTTCAAGAATCGCGTCCACCATGTCTAGCGTGGCTTCCTGGCAGGCCGGCAGGCTCGCGTAGTGCGCCTCATAGCCAAGCAGTTCGTCGCGGACGAAGCGGATATCACGCAAGGGGGCTTTGTAATCAGGCATTGCGATGAACCTCTGTGATGAGTTCTCTGGGGAGACCGCTGACACCGACCAACGCTTGGCGGCTATCGATCAAACAGTTGTTTGAAACTTACGTTTAGGTAGCAGTGATGTCAAGGAAGGCTCAACGGCATTTACGCCGCCCAACATGACATTTACGCCAGCACCCTCTAAACGCATCGCGGGGCAAGCCCGCTCCCACGCAATGCCGATGGGCGGGGCGTGGGAGCGGGCTTGCCCCGCGATGTTGCAGAATGTTAGGTGACGATCAGGCGTAGGTGTCGATGAACCGACCGAGCATTTCGTCCGAGGCCTTGGCGACTTTCACGCCCAGTTCGACCTCCTGCTTGCCCAGCGCCAGTTGCACGGTGCTGGTGGCGAGGTCCATCTGCTGGCTGCGGTCGACGCCACGCAGGCGCTCGGCCTGGTAGTCGGTGGACTGGCTGGTGTTGCCACGCTCGACCGCGCCACTGGCGATCTGCTGGGCAGCCTGGTCGACGCGGTTCTGCCCGTTCTGGATGGCCCCCAGGCCTGCGTAGAAGGCGGAGCTTGCGTTGATTTCCATGTCAGGACTCCGTGACGCTGGGTAATGAACAGGGCTTATTAAAGCAGGCCGGCCGGAAAAAGGCCCGTTTAAATCCCTAATAGCCTAGTGCCAGCCAATAGACCCGGATCATGCCGCCATCCGACAGGCCGTCTAGTCCAGTAGATCCAGCTGCAGATGCGCAGCCACCGCATCCGCACTCGCCTGCTTGAGCCATGGCACCCGTCCCAGGCAAGGCGCAGGCAGCCGCTCGGCCAGGCTGGAAAGGTTGTCTTCCAGCCGCGATGTCCGCGGGTCGACGATATTCGCCACCCAACCGGCCAGTTGCAGGCCATCCCGGGCGATCGCCTCGGCACTGAGCAGGGCGTGGTTGATACACCCGAGGCGCACGCCGACCACCAGGATCACCGGCAGCCTCAAGGCAATCGCCAGGTCCGACAAGTTGGCATGGTTGGACAACGGCACGCGCCAACCACCGGCCCCCTCCACCAGGGTGAAATCGGCGCCTTGATCAAGCACATGCCTCATGGCATCGCGCAACGTCTGCACCTCAAGTGCCACCCCCGCTTCCCGTGCGGCGACATGGGGCGCAATGGCAGGCTCGAAGGCGAACGGGTTCACCTCCTCATAAGGCAGCTTGATCGAGCTTTCATCGATAAGCGCCAGGGCATCGCTGTTGCGCAAACCCTTGGGGGTGACCGCACAACCGGATGCCACCGGCTTGGCTGCCAGGGTACTCAAGCCATGCTGTCGCGCCGCATGCAGCAGGCCGGCGGCGATGGTGGTCTTGCCGACGTCAGTGTCGGTGCCGGCGATGAAATAGGCCTGGCTCATGTTACTGCCCCTCTGCCGCAGATTGACGCAGCACACCATAGACCACCTGGTAGGTGGCCGGCAGCCCCTGGGGCTGACGGAACTGCTCGTAAGCTTGCAGCAGCCCCTGCATCCGCGCCCGCCCGGTGAGCCCTGAAGGGCGCCCTGGGTTGAGGTTGTGCGCACCGAGGGCCTTGAGTTCGTGGGTCAGGCTGCGCACGTCCGGGTAGTGCAGCACATGGGAGCGGCGCTCCAGGCCGACCAGTTCCAGGCCGCTGTCCGCGCACAGGCGCTGGTAGTCCTCGAAATGGCGGAAGCGGTTGACGTGGACCATGCCGTCTACCGCCTGCCAACTGGCGCGCAGCTCATCGAGCGTACCGACACACAGGCTGCTGAACGCCATCACACCGCCCGGGCGCAACACCCGCCCGGCCTCGCTCAGGACACTGCCGAACTGGCCGCACCACTGCACCGCCAGGCTGCTGAACAGCAAGTCGACACTGCCATCGGCCAGCGGCAGGCGCTCGGCATCACCCGCCACGTGATACTGCGCACCCCCTTGCTCACGGGCATGGCGCAGCATGCCCTCGGCGATATCCATGGCCACGCCGCTGGCACCGGCGAAACGCGCCGCCAGCACCCGGCTGAAGTGCCCTGTGCCGCTGCCCAGGTCAAGCCAGCGCTCAGGCGCCAGGTCGTCCGGCAGTTTGTCCAGCAGGGCCATCCCCACCGCACGCTGCAAGGCTGCGACACTGTCGTAGCTGGCGGCGGCACGGGAGAACGAAGCCGCCACCTGGCGTTTGTCTGGCAGGCCGCCGGGCAGGCTCGGCTGGGAAAGGTCAGTCATCGCCACTCTCATGCAAAAAACTCTTGATGCCCGCCGCCAGCTCCTGCGGATACTCCAGCAGGAAGGCGTGGGAACTATCTTCGACCAGGCCGACTTCCACATCCGGCAACAACTCGCTCAACGCCTTGGCCGCCTCCGCCGGAACCAACGCGTCACTGCCGGCAAACAGGTGCAGTTGCGGGCCGCCGTATTGCTCCAGTGCCGCGCGGGTATCCAGCTTGGCCAACACTTCCAGGCAGGTGGCCAGGTACAACGGGTCGGTATCGGGCACGCCCACCCCCAACTGCCGCAACAAGGTGCGCGGCTGCAGCGCGCCGTCGCTGCACAGGGTGCGAAAGCGCTTGAGGGTGACCTGCGTATGGCTGCGGCAGCCATCGAGGAAGGTGCCAAAGGTGTCCGCCGCCATCCCATGGGGCCAGTCTGGCCGGGCGACGAAACTGGGATTGCTGGCCAGGGTGAGCAGCCCGCAGCAGTGGTCGCCACGCTTGTGTGCCAGCGCGCTGGCAAGCATGCCCCCCAGCGACCAGCCACCCAGCCAGGCATCGGTCGGCAACTGCCGGTCAAGGTGTTCGACCCAGGCCTGCACATCGCTGTGGGGCAGCTCCGGCAGCGGCATCAGCTCCACCTGCAGGCGCACATCTTGTGCCCGCAGACTGGCGGCCAGCGGCTCCAGCGACGCGGTGCCCAGGCCCCAGCCGGGTAGAAGGATCAAACGGTTACGCATCGGCGGCCTCCAGTTGTGGATAACACTCGGCCAATGCATTCAACAATAGCTGCACCTGCGCCTCACTGTGGGCGGCGCTCAGCGTCACCCGCAGGCGCGCGCTGCCAGCAGGTACTGTGGGCGGGCGAATCGCCGTCACCAGCAGGCCACGCTCGCGCAACCGGCGCGACAACGCCATCGCCCGGGCGGCATCACCGATCAGGATCGGCTGGATCGCCGTGTGGCTGTCCATCAGCGTAAGGCCGATCTGCTCGGCGCCCTCGCGGAACTGGCGGATCAACGCCGCCAGGTGCTCGCGCCGCCAGTTTTCCCGGCGCAGCAACTCCAGCGCCTTGAGCGTGGCGCAGGCCAACGCCGGTGGCTGACTGGTGGTGTAGATGTAGGGGCGGGCGAATTGCACCAACGCCTCGATCAGCTCGTCGCTGCCGGCGACGAAGGCGCCCGCCGTGCCACAGGCTTTGCCCAGCGTGCCGATCAGCACCGGCACCTCCTCGATACCCAGCCCGAAGTGCTCGACGATGCCGCCCCCCTTGGCACCCAGGGTACCCAGGCCATGGGCATCATCGACCATCAGCCAGGCACCATGAGCGCGGGCCACTTCAGCCAGGGCCGGCAGGTCGGCGCAGTCGCCGTCCATGCTGAACACGCCATCGGTGACCACCAGCGTATTGCCGGTGGCCTTGCCCAGGCGGCTGGCCAGGCTGGCCGGATCGTTGTGCAGGTAGCGACTGAAACGCGCCCCGCTGAGCAGCCCGCCATCCAGCAACGAGGCATGGTTGAGGCGGTCCTGCAGCACCGTGTCGCCCTGCCCCACCAGCGCGGTGATGGCGCCAAGGTTGGCCATGTAGCCGGTGGAGAACAACAGCGCCCGCGGGCGCCCGGTCAATTCGGCCAGTGCCTCTTCGACCTGATGGTGCGGTGTGCTGTGGCCGATCACCAGGTGCGAGGCGCCGCCGCCGACACCCCAGCGCTCGGCGCCGTCGCACCAGGCCTTGATCACCTCGGGGTGGTTGGCAAGGCCCAGGTAGTCGTTGCTGCAGAAGGCCAGCAGCGGCTGGCCGTCGACCACCACCTGCGGCCCCTGCGGGCTCTGCAGCAGTGGCCGCTGACGGTAAAGGTCCGCGGCACGCCGTTCGGCCAGCCGCGCGGCGAGGTCGAAGCCCATGCTCAGGCCGAGGCTGCGTCGTAGAACAGTGCGCTGTTGCGCTGCTCGACCACTGCCTGCTCGATGGCGGCCTGATGCACTTCGTCGGCGTGCTCCTCGCGGGCTTCGGGCTTGATGCCGAGGCGAGCGAACAGCTGCATGTCCTTGTCGGCCTGCGGGTTGGCGGTGGTCAGCAGTTTTTCGCCGTAGAAGATCGAGTTGGCGCCAGCCATGAAGGCCAGGGCCTGCATCTGCTCGTTCATCTGTTCACGGCCGGCGGACAAGCGCACGTGGGACTTGGGCATGAGGATGCGGGCCACGGCCAGCATGCGGATGAAATCGAACGGGTCGACATCTTCCTCTTCAGCCAACGGCGTGCCGGCGACTTTTACCAGCATGTTGATCGGCACCGATTCCGGGTGCTCAGGCAGGTTGGCCAGCTGGATCAGCAGGCCTGCGCGGTCGTCCAGCGACTCGCCCATGCCGAGGATGCCGCCGGAGCAGATCTTCATGCCGGCATCACGTACGTAGGCCAGGGTCTGCAGGCGCTCGCTGTAGGTGCGGGTGGTGATGATGCTGCCGTAGAACTCCGGCGAGGTATCGAGGTTGTGGTTGTAGTAGTCCAGGCCGGCCTGGGCCAGGGCCTGGGTCTGCTCCTGGTCGAGCTTGCCGAGGGTCATGCAGGTTTCCAGGCCCATGGCCTTGACCCCTTTGACCATCTCCAGCACGTAGGGCATGTCCTTGGCCGACGGGTGCTTCCACGCAGCGCCCATGCAGAACCGGGTGGAGCCGATGGCCTTGGCCCGGGCGGCTTCTTCCAGCACCTTCTGCACTTCCATCAGCTTCTGTTTTTCCAGCCCGGTGTTGTAGTGGCCGGACTGCGGGCAGTACTTGCAGTCTTCCGGGCAGGCGCCGGTCTTGATCGACAGCAAGGTCGATACCTGCACGCGGTTGGGGTCGAAGTGCGCGCGATGCATGGTCTGCGCCTGGAACAGCAGGTCGTTGAAAGGCTGCTGGAACAGCGCCTTGACCTCGGCCAGGGACCAGTCGTGACGTGTGGTTGCAATTGTGCTGGCGCTCATCGGCGTTTCCTTATCTATGGTCTGACTGACGCCGGGACAGGAAAGCCCGCCAGCGCATCACGGATAGCCCGCATAGTCACGGAAGGACCATGAACTGTCAACCAAACATAAAATCACTGGTTTACAAGTGTATAAATATTGATCACAACTGCTTGCTTTGCGACGAACCCGCGCAACAGCCCTGGCCACTGTGCATGGCCTGCGAAAGCGAACTGCCCTGGCTCCAGGAACAGTGCCGCCGCTGCGCGCTGCCACTGCCGATGGACGGCTTTGCCTGCGCCAGCTGCCGGCGCCGCGCACCGGCATTCCAGCAGGTCGTTGCGTTGTGGCATTACGGCTTTCCGGTCGACAGCCTGATCAGTCGCTTCAAGCACAACAGCCAGTGGCCGCTGGGCCGCCTGATGGCGCAGTTGCTCGGCCAGGCCCTGGAGCATCGCTTCAACGAACACCTGCCGCGGCCAGATCGGTTGTTGCCCGTCCCCCTGGCCAGCCGCCGCCTGCGCCAACGCGGCTTCAACCAGGCGGGGATGCTGGCCCGCTGGCTGGCCACTCAACTGCAACTGCCCTGCGATGAACAGCTTCTCGAACGCACGCGCGACACCCAGGCCCAGCAGGCCCTGGGGGCCAAGGCCCGGCGGCGCAACCTGCGCCAGGCCTTTTCCCTCGCTCCGGGCGCAGAAGTCGAAGGCCTGCACCTGGCGGTAATCGATGATGTGCTGACCACCGGCGCCACCGCCCAGGCCATCGCCAGCCTGCTGCGCAAACAGGGCGCCCGGCGCGTCGACATCTATTGCCTGGCGCGCACGCCCCGGCCCGATCAGGCTTGACTTGACCGGGTGCGGGCGGCAACGTCGGGCAATCTTCCGCACAACCGAAACCCGCCCATGTCCCTGCCCGCCCTACTCACCCAGCACATCGCCCGCCGCCCACAGCGCATCGCCCTGCTGCAGCATGTGGCCGAACAAGGCTCGATCACCCGCGCCGCCAAGGCCGCCGGCATCAGCTACAAGGCCGCCTGGGACGCCATCGACGAGCTCAACAACCTGGCCACGCAGCCATTGGTGGAACGCAGCACCGGGGGCCGTGGCGGTGGTGGCGCGCGGTTGTCGGCAGAGGGGGAACGGGTATTGCGCCTGTACCAGCGTCTGCAGGCGCTGCAGAGCGAACTGCTGGAAGCCGCCGAGCACAGCAGCGACCTCGACCTGCTCGGCCGCCTGATGTTGCGCACCAGTGCGCGCAATCAATTGCAGGGGCAGGTCAGCGGCCTGCGCCGCGAAGGCCGCTACGATCGGGTCAGCCTGGCCCTGGGCGGCGGCCTCGAGATCGAAGCGCTGATTACCCAGGACAGCACCGAACACCTGGGCCTGACTCTGGGCAGCCCGGTGGTGGCCTTGCTCAAGGCTGGCTGGGTGCACCTGCTGGCTGACGCAGACACCCCCGAACCCGGTAGCAACTGCCTGCAGACGAGCATCAGCGAAGTACTGGCAGCCAGCTACGGCCCGAGCGAAGTCCACCTGAGCCTGGGCAACGGGCAAACCCTGTGTGCCTTCGCCGAGGCCGAATGGCTGGCAGCCCAGGGGCTGGGCACCGACGCCGGAGTCCGGGTGCAGTTCCAGCCCTCGTTCGTACTGCTGGGGGTGCCGGCGTGACTAGCTCACGTTGCTGAAGATGCCGGTCACCGGTGACACATCGCCGGCATAGGGCACCGTGGTGCCGGCCGCCCGGGCGATCGTGGCCCAGATGCGTTGCATGTCCACGTACTTGCCACCGGTCCAGTGCGGCCGGTCACCTTGCGCCTTGATGTTGAAATAGCGGCCATTGCCGGTGCCGTTGCGCAACAGGCCACTGGCGCCGCCCATCAGTACGATGGGCATGTTCAGCATGTGCTCCGGGGCACCGTCGGCCATCTCGCTGGTCAGCACCACCAGGGTGTGCTTGAGCAGATTGTCGCCCGGCACATCGGGGTCGGCATGCTTGGCCAGCTCATCCATGAACAGTTTCGCCTGACGCACATACCATTGCCGGGAACCTTTCCAGACCGCCTCACCGGCGTATCGGTGGGCACAGTCATGGGGGTTGGTACTGGCGCTCACATCGAGAATATTCAGCGACTCCGCCGAGCGTCCAACCTGAATCGTGGCCACGCGGGTCACACCGCATCCCAGCGCTGTGGCTACCACCTGGTGATGGGCCGCCTGGATCTGGTTGCGATACTGCGCGGAACTGATCGGGTGCTCCTCCGGCCGCACCGGCTCGCACAGCGAAGGCACGGCCTCCTCCAGGTCCTTGGCCACCTGCTCCAGCGCATCCAGATGCGTTTCCAGTTTGGCCCGCTGCGCGCCGGCCACGCGTCCGCGCAGCTCGGCGATATCGGCACGGATGGGGTCGAATACATGGGCATTGCGCAACTGACGATCGCGCGCCTCACGGGTAGCACCACCGAAAACTGACTCGTAAAGCCGTACCGGGTTCTGCTGCGGCGTGCGGATCTTGTCGCCCTCCCACGACACATACCAGGGTGTGCCATCGATGCCCGCATGCGGCCCCGCGAACAGACTGCGGTGCGCAGGTTGGTTACCGGGCATGGCATCGCCGAGAATACGGTCGATGGAACTCTTGCTGCCCTGGCTGTCACGCATGGCGTACAACCAACCGTTGTGCCCTCCAGTGCCGCTCGCCAGGATGATGCCCTGCAGGTACAACGACTGCGCGCGATAGTCCGCCAGTTCCCTGCTGACCTCGTTAAGTTCGAAGTCCGCCGTATCCTCCCCCTGCGCACTGGGGAACCACAGCCCTTTGCCATTGTGCTCGGCACCACTGTAGGCATCCACCGCCAGCCCGTCCGGGACGATGAAAAACACCACCTTCAACCGTGGCTCCTGCCGCTGCCCTTGCAACAGATACTGCGCGAACCCGCTGCTGCTGAGCGGCAGCAAGGTACCGGCCGCGGCCAGCTGCATCAGGAAACGCCGGCGACTCTTGAGAAGGTCCATGTCAGTTCTCCTCGTGGCGGTTGAGGAACACAGGTGAAGTGGCCAGTTCGCGAATCATCTGGATCAGCGAGCCATTGTCCTTGAGCGACTGAGAGGCGGCCTTCAGGGTGCCCACGGAGCCGCCCGAAACCTTGTTGCCGAACATGAAGCGGAAGTAGCTGTCGGCCATGCAGGTCTGCGCCGTGCTGTTACCCGGCAGCAGGCGGGCAAGGTCGCGTACGTTGCCGACCGGCCCCCACTCCTCGGCGCCGGTGTTGCTGATGAATGGACCGGCCGCGTCGATCGGTACATTCACCGGATACTGGGCGTGGTTGTAGGCCTGTTCCTGGTCACGGTAACGTCCGGCAGCGTCGTAGTGCTCCATGCTCGAACCTGTGTCGTTCATGTACTTGTGGCACTGCCAGCAGCGTCCCTCGGACGCGTGCTCCCCGTTGACCAGGTCCCACCGCTCACGCGTACTGATGGCCTTGGGCGGGTACTGCGGCTCCACCGGGTCGGCATCCACCGGTGCACCGAACTCGCGGCACAGCAGCTGCTCGCGAATCATGATGCCGCGCTTGACCAGCGAGGTGACCTGGTAGTCGGAGTTGGCCGCCTGGGTGATGCCCAAGTGCAACAGCCCGCCGCGCTTGTCGTCCACTTGCAGCCGCTGCATACCGCTACCCGCCGGTTCCGCCAGGCCGTAATGCCTGGCCAGGCCCTTGTCGACGTAGGTATAGCCAGGGTTGAACAGCGCCTCGAACGAACCACCGTCGGCAATCACCTGCCCCACCAGCGCCGCCTGCTCGGCCTGCATGCTCTTGATCACAGCCTCGCTCAGCCCGGGCTTTTCCTGGCTGCCACGATCGGTTCTCAGGTAGTAGCTGATGAAGCGGTTGAACTGTACGGCCCCCTGCGGTTCTTTCAGCAGCCGCTCGGCCACCGCACCGATTTGCGCGGGCGTTTCCAACTTACCCGCTTCTGCCTCCGTCATCAGCTCGTCGTTGGGGGTAGTGCCCAACAGTGTGTAGGAGAGCGCGGTTGCCCGCTCGTTAGCCGTCAATGGGTAACTGGCATCCTTGCCAGCGGCCACCCCAAGCTCGGAGCGGTAGAGGAAGTGCGGCGACAACAACATCGCGGCCACCAGCGAGGCCCGATCATGTTCGGCCAGCAAGCGCTCATAGCGACTGCGCTCATCACTGGTCAGCGGCCTGCGGAACACTCGGTGCCCCAGCGCCTCGACGCTCAGGTCGGCCACGCTGTTGCTGGCCTCCCTGGCCACTTTCCAGGCAACGTCGTACAGGGTCTTCAGGTCATCTGCCTGAATCACCCCTCGATCAGCCTCGCCGGGGTACTTGAAGTGTCGATCGAACTTGTTGGCAGGCAGTTCGTCGGCCTGCAACTCGACGCCGAACAGGTCACGCACGCTGTTGAGGTACTCGTCCCGGGTCAACAGGCGCAACTGGCGTTTGCCGTAGGCCTGGCCGGGGTCCAGGTAGCCGGCCCACAGGTCGTCGTAAAAGTAGTCGGCAATCTGCCCCGCGCACGAGGCGTCGCAATGACCGCGCACGCTCATGCCGCGAATCTGCTGCACCAGTGCCTCACGGCCCGCCAGGCTCCAGTTGATCGCCCGGTTGGCGTCCTGGAAATACTGCACGGTATGGCAATTGGAGCAGGTCGTTGCCACCAGTTGCTTGCCCAGCTCAGGCACGGCTTGATAGCGCGCCGTCACAGTGACCGGGTCCTTGCTCTGTACGACGATGCTCACCACCTGTTGGGTGGGTTCCGGCAACTGTCCCTGGTAGTAGGGGAAGTTGAAGGTGTGATCGCCCACCGACAGCAACAAGATCTCCTGACCGCCCCATGGCACGCTGACAGTCCGCGCGCTGCCGTTCTCGATCAGGGTAACCTCCCACTGCTCGGACACATTGCCACTGGCAGTGGGCCTGGCAGGTGCCACCAGGGTGGCCTGGATCGGTTCGAACGGTGGTCGCTCCATGTACTCCAGATCGATGCTCTGCAGCGCAGTACCATCGACCAGCGCTACCTGTGTCTGCCGGGTCTTGGGGATCAGCTCACCGACGTTGTCGAGTGTGATCGTGTAGTGCCCTGTTCCCAGGCCCATGATGAACAGTGGCTTGTTGCCCCACGCTACATCGAAGCGACGACGCCCCCCTTTGTCGTCGGTCAGCGTGCCGCTGATCATCAGCGGCCGCACTTGCTCATTGGGCGCCTCGGTCGGTCGCAGTTGCAGCGACGCCTTGCCGGTGAGCTGTCGCGGGTCGAAGGTGATGCGGTAAATCACGCCGGCCAGGTCGTCGGACACCAGCAGCGAGTTGTCGCCCAGCACCAACATGTCGGTTGGTCGTCCCAGGCAGGAATCATCCAGGCAATACACGTTGAACGCTTCCGTCGAGCCGCCCCAGCCGGTCACCAGCGGTATCTGGCTGACCACCTTGCTGTCGTTTTCGACGTTGAGCATGCGCAGCTCCATACCAGGGCTCGCTTTCAAGCCAGTGCCATGCACGGCCACCAACAAGCGCTCGTAGGTCTTGCCGGGTTGCGTATCGTTGTAGAAGCCCCTCCAGAACGCGATTCCCAACGGCGCGGTGTTGCTGCCGAGCTCATAAGCTGGGGCCCGGTAGTCCTCCGGCTTGAGCTGATGCAAGGGTTTGTCGGAGACGATTGCGCCGTCAGCCAGCGGTGGCGTGATCGAGCCAGGCTCCTGGTACTCTTGCGCCGTGAAACCGGGGGTGTCGCGCCCGTAGAAGTAAGGCACGCCGAAATGCAGTGGCTCACCCGCCTGCTGTTCCTTGGGGATCATGTTGATCTCGTCGGAGTTAGGGTAAGTGTCACGGTTGTTGTCACCGAACCAGAGGTTGCCTTGCTCGCCCCAGGCAAAACCCACGGCGTTGCGTACACCCTTGGCGATCACCTTCGACGCACCGGTCTGCAAGTCGTAGCGCAGCATGGTGCCATAGCGTGCGTCGGCCGGAATGATGCAGCTGTTGCAGGGGATACCGACAGCCGTGTACAGCGCCTTGTCGGTGCTGTCGAGGGGGTTGAACTGCAACGGGTGCTTCTGGTGCCAGATGCGCTGCCCTGGCCGCAGCAACGGGAAATCGCGGCCATCGGCCGGGAAGTCCAGCACCGCCTCGGGGCTGGCATCGCGGTAGTGCTGGTCGACGTTGCGCACGCGGTACAGCTTGCCGGACGTGGAGAAGTACAGGTCACCGTCGCGATACACCACGCCATGCGGCTCTTCGAGCCCGCTGGCCAGTACGTAGATGCCCGTGGGCTTGCCGGCATCGTCCAACGGCAACGCATAGATGGCGCCAGCGGTCTTACGTTCGTAGAGATACACCGGAATTGCGCTGGAGCCCACATACAGCACCTTGTTGCCCATGGCCATTTGCCGGGGCTGGAACAACCCGGTGGCGAACAGCTCGATCTTCACGCCCGGCAGGGTCACCAGTTTCTGCAGATCGAGCGGCTGGCGGAACTTGACCGCAAAGACCTTCTGCTCGGGCTCTCCCTCCTTGAACTCGATCTGATCCGGCGTGGTCAGCGGCAGGTAGCCCTGCGCCGCATTCACGATCAGGTCGTAGCGGCAAGGCTTGAGGTCGCTCAGGGTCAGCTCCTCGGTGGACATGGCCGAGAACGGAATTTCCTCGCCCTTGCAGCGCAGCAGGCCAGTCACCTGCAGGTTGCGCTCGTTCTGCGGGCCGACACCCTTGGCCGTGGTCTTGAACGGCACCTTGCCGACAACGGTCTCGAAGGACAGTGTCAGGCTGTTGACCTTGGGTTGCGCGACGCACTCGCCGAGGTCGCCCCAGGCATTGGGCCAGATTTCTTGTCCATTGTGCTTGGAGCAAGGGGGCGTAGGGGATCTGGTTGCACCACCCCGCCACCTTGCACTCGTAGGCATGCTCCTGGCCGGCATGGTTGGTATTGGTGACCAGCGCCCCATTGGCGTACTTGCCGGCGTTCTCTGCAGGCAGCGAAAAACGCTCGGCCTGGCACTGCTCAGGTGTCGCCTGCTGATTAGGCTCAGGGTTTTTCGGGGGCCGAGATGTGTATGCCAGGTAGCCCATCACCAACCCGACGACCAGCAATGACGCAAGGCAGAACGCAACAAGACGGCGCATGGAGCTTCTCCAAGTCGAAGCCACGCATCATGACGTGGCGACTGCCCGGTACCTGGCCCTCCAGCTGGACCGACCGGGGTCTGACCGTTCGAACGCTACGACCTGGCTGCGCGAGCGATTGACCTGCACGCTAAATCAGTACGCCGGATGTGGGTACTGGCAAAAATGTCAGGTAAGCCACCGCCGCGCCCTCCAGCAGGCGATGAGCCCGGGCCGGATGCGCTACCATGCGCCTACGCTGTCCCCGTGCCTGGAGCCCCCATGTCCCACCCCTTCGACACCCTCACCCCCGACCTCGTGCTCGATGCCGTGGAAAGCCTGGGTTTTCTCAGTGACGCCCGGGTGCTGGCACTCAACAGCTACGAAAACCGCGTGTACCAGGTGGGCATCGAGGACGCGCAGCCGCTGATCGCCAAGTTCTATCGCCCTGGGCGCTGGAGCGATGCGGCCATCCTCGAAGAACACGCCTTCAGCGCCGAGCTGGCCGACTGCGAAGTACCTGTGGTGGCGCCGCTGCAACACGAAGGCCGTTCTCTGTTCGAGCACGGCAGCTTCCGCTTTGCCCTGTTCCCACGCCGTGGCGGCCATGCCCCGGAGCCCGGCAACCTTGACCAGCTCTACCGCCTTGGCCAGTTGCTCGGGCGCCTGCACGCCGTCGCCGCCACCCGGCCGTTCGTGCACCGCGAACACCTTGCGGTGGATAACTTTGGCCATGCCTCGCTGGACACCCTGCTGGACGGCGGCTTCGTCCCGCGTGAATTGCTGCCGGCCTTCGAGTCCGTGGCCCGCGACCTGCTCAAAAGAGTCGAGGACATCTACGCCCGCACCCCTCACCAGACCATCCGCCTGCACGGCGACCTGCACCCCGGCAACCTGATGCACCGCGACGAGGCCTACCACGTAGTCGACCTCGACGATTGCCGCATGGGCCCGGCGGTACAAGACCTGTGGATGATGCTCGCCGGCAGCCGCGAAGAGCGCCTGGGCCAGTTGGCCGAACTGATCGACGGCTACAACGAATTCCACGATTTCGACCCGCGCGAACTGGCCCTGATCGAGCCACTGCGCGCCCTGCGCCAGTTGCACTACAGTGCCTGGCTGGCGCGGCGCTGGGACGACCCGGCGTTCCCGCCGAGCTTCCCCTGGTTCGGCCAGCCGCGTTACTGGGGCGACCAGATCCTCGCTCTGCGCGAACAGATGGCTGCGCTGGATGAACAACCGTTGAAATTGTTCTAGAAGCGCAGCCGCCTCTGCCTACAATAGGCGTCGCGTTATTTAGCTACCTAAGCAAGGATTCTGCATGCACGCCGCCAACCCGCGCCGCGGGTACCTTCTGGGCCTCGGCGCCTACATAATCTGGGGCCTGTTCCCCCTGTACTTCAAAGCCATCCAGAGCGTCCCGGCGGTGGAAATCATCGTCCACCGGGTGCTGTGGTCGGCGCTGTTCGGCTCGTTGTTGCTACTGGTGTGGAAACACCCCGGCTGGTGGCGCGAACTGCGCGACAACCCGCGCCGCCTGGCCATCCTGGCCCTGAGCGGCACGCTGATCGCCGGCAACTGGCTGACTTACGTCTGGGCCGTGAACAACGGGCGCATGCTCGAAGCCAGCCTTGGCTACTACATCAACCCGCTGATCAACGTACTGCTGGGCATGCTGCTGCTCGGCGAGCGCCTGCGCCGTCTGCAATGGCTGGCGGTAGGGCTGGCGGCATTGGGTGTGGCACAGCAGGTGTGGCAGGTCGGCAGCCTGCCATGGGTGTCGCTGGCACTGGCGCTGTCGTTCGGCTTCTATGGTTTGATTCGTAAACAGGCGCCAGTGGCCGCGTTGCCGGGGCTGGTGGTGGAAACCTGGATGCTGGTGCCATTGGCCATCGGCTGGCTGCTGCTGCACCCTACCGCCAACAGCGCCAGCCTGGACTTCTTCAGCAGCAGCGAAGCGCTGTGGCTGATCGCCGCCGGCCCGGTGACCCTGGTGCCGTTGGTGTGCTTCAACGCCGCCGCCCGTCACTTGCCGTACACCACCCTGGGCTTCCTGCAGTATCTGGCGCCGACCCTGGTGCTGCTGCAGGCGGTGCTGCTGTTTGGCGAGCATTTGTCGCCGAGCACGTTGATGGCTTTCGCCTGTATCTGGGCGGGCCTGGCCGTTTACAGCGTCGATGCCTGGATCAGTTTGCGCAAGCGCGGCTGATCAAATAATGCTCAAACCCCTGCAGGCCATGCGGTGCGCGGCCTGCAGCAAGCGCTCCAGAGGTTATCCACACCCTCGTCCCCGTGGTTTGTGCACAAGCTACTGATTAGTGGATGTTTTTTGCTCAAATATCGCCAGGCCTTGCCGTTACTGGCCTCCAGCGTAGCGCCCCCAGGTTATCCACAGGAGCGTCCCCGTTAAATCGGGATAACCCGATCACGGGGGCACTTGTGGGAGCGGGCTTGCCCCGCGATGGCCTGCAGTCAATCCTCCGGCCGCAACTTCAACTCCACCATCAAATCATCCGCCAGGCTCTCCAGCCGCTTCTGCAAATCATCCAACGACAAGGTCAACGGCAACGCCAGCAGGGCATCGGCATGGAACAGCGGCTCGCTGCTCATCGGCGCCGGCCTTACCTCGGTGCTCAAACGCTCGACGTTGACCCCTTGCTCCGCCAGCAAGCGGGTGATATCACGGACAATGCCTGGCCGGTCGTTGCCCACCAGCTCCATGGCGATCGGCCTCCAGGTGCAGGACGGCTCGATGCCGCTCTCGGCGATCAGCACGCGAATATCGTATTTCGACAGTTTATTGAGCGACTCGACCAGTTCGTCGTAGTTCTCTGCAGGCACCGCCACCCGCAGGATCCCGGCGAACTGCCCGGCCATGCGCGACATGCGGCTCTCCAGCCAGTTGCCGCTGTGATCGGCGATGCACTGGGCAATACGTTCGACCTGCCCGGCCTTGTCGGGGGCGATCACGGTGAGTACGAGATGGTCCACAGGCCACTCCTTCAGGTTCGGTCAGGGCCGTGTCAAACGGCCGAACAACAGGGACCGAATCAGTATAGGCAAGGCGCGGCAACCTGCCGCAGGACAGTCTCGCCGACCAATCGTGTACTGTTTCAAGATTTATCTGGAACAATCCACCTGTTTTTTGCGAACATACTCTCTCCCGGCGTGACCATACGCGACTTATCGGTCACGCAGCGACGCTTTTAGTCTGATGTTTACCTGCCTGCTGCTTCATGTAGTATGCGTCGACGCGGACTACAAAGCGTCGTTTGGATGTCTGCCAAGGCGCCTGTGAAAATACGCGAACCGCCCGCCAGCCAGTCTGGCGAGCCGCACCCAGCCGCGCTCGCCCAGCGAGTGCATGCACTGGTGCCGTGTTTAGAGAAGCGCTACAGGCTTAATACAGAAGAGCGAAAGCGAAATAGCTGAGCAGAGGTGAGGCAAGCAATGACTGGATACGTTCAAGTCGGTGGCCTTCAGGTCGCCAAGGCCCTGTACGACTTCGTCAATAACGAAGCGATCCCTGGAACCGGCATCGAAGCCGAAAAGTTCTGGGCCGGGGCGGCAGAGATCATCAAAGACCTCGCTCCCAAGAACAAAGCCCTGCTCGCCAAGCGCGACGAGCTGCAAGCCAAGATCGATGCCTGGCACCAGGCACGCAAAGGCCAGGCCCATGACGCCGCAGCCTACAAAGCATTCCTCCAGGAAATCGGCTACCTGCTGCCACAAGCAGACGATTTCCAGGCCACCACGCAAAACGTCGACGAAGAAATCGCTCACATGGCCGGCCCACAGCTGGTGGTGCCGGTGATGAACGCGCGTTTCGCCCTGAACGCCGCCAACGCCCGCTGGGGCTCGCTGTATGACGCGCTGTACGGCACCGACGCGATCAGCGATGAAGGCGGCGCTGAAAAGGGCCAGGGCTACAACAAGCTGCGTGGCAACAAAGTGATCGCCTTCGCCCGCGCCTTCCTCGACGAAGCCGCGCCGCTGGCGGCAGGCTCTCACGTCGACTCCACCGCCTACCGCATCGAAGCCGGCAAGCTGGTCGTGGCCCTCAAGGGCGGCAGCAACAGCGGCCTGCGTGACGACGCCCAACTGATCGGTTTCCACGGCGATGCCGCCGCACCGACCGCCGTGCTGCTCAAGCACAACGGCCTGCACTTCGAGATCCAGGTCGATGCCAGCACCCCGGTCGGCAGCACCGACGCCGCCGGCGTGAAGGACATCCTGATGGAATCGGCGCTGACCACCATCATGGACTGCGAAGACTCGGTCGCCGCCGTCGACGCCGCCGACAAGGTGATCGTCTACCGCAACTGGCTGGGCCTGATGAAAGGCGACCTGGCCGAGAACGTGAGCAAAGGCGGCAAGACCTTCACCCGCACCATGAACCCGGACCGCGAGTACGCAGCCCCCAACGGCGGCAGCGTCACCCTGCACGGCCGTTCGCTGCTGTTCGTGCGCAACGTCGGTCACCTGATGACCAACCCGGCGATCCTCGACGCCCAGGGCAACGAAATCCCCGAAGGCATCCAGGACGGCCTGTTCACCAACCTGATCGCCCTGCACAACCTCAACGGCAACACCAGCCGCAAGAACACCCGCAGCGGCAGCGTGTACATCGTCAAGCCGAAGATGCACGGCCCGGAAGAAGTGGCCTTCGCCGCCGAAATCTTCAGCCGCGTCGAAGACCTGCTGGGCATGAAGCGCAACACCGTCAAGGTCGGCATCATGGACGAGGAGCGCCGCACCACGGTCAACCTCAAGTCCTGCATCAAGGCCGCCGCCGAGCGCGTGGTGTTCATCAACACCGGCTTCCTCGACCGCACCGGTGACGAAATCCACACCTCCATGGAAGCCGGCGCCGTGGTGCGCAAGGGCGCCATGAAGAACGAGAAGTGGATCGGCGCCTACGAGAACAACAACGTCGACGTGGGCCTGGCCACCGGCCTGCAAGGCCGTGCGCAGATCGGCAAAGGCATGTGGGCCATGCCCGACCTGATGGCCGCGATGCTCGAGCAGAAGATCGCCCACCCACTGGCCGGCGCCAACACCGCCTGGGTGCCATCGCCGACCGCCGCCACCCTGCACGCCCTGCACTACCACAAGGTCGACGTGCAGGCTCGTCAGCGCGAGCTGGCCCAGCGCACCCCGGCTTCGGTGGACGACATCCTGACCATCCCGCTGGCCGCCGACACCAACTGGTCGGCCGACGAGATCCGCAACGAGCTGGACAACAACGCCCAGGGCATCCTCGGCTACGTGGTGCGCTGGATCGACCACGGCGTGGGCTGCTCGAAGGTGCCGGACATCAACGACGTCGGCCTGATGGAAGACCGCGCCACCCTGCGCATCTCGGCCCAACTGCTGGCCAACTGGCTGCGCCATGGTGTGGTCACCCAGGAGCAGGTGCTGGAAAGCCTCAAGCGCATGGCCGCGGTGGTGGACAAGCAGAACGCCGGCGATGCCCAGTACCGCCCGATGGCGCCGAACTTCGATGACAACATCGCGTTCCAGGCAGCGATCGAGCTGGTGGTTGAAGGCGCCAAGCAGCCGAACGGCTACACCGAGCCAGTGCTGCACCGTCGTCGCCGCGAGTTCAAGGCGCGTAACGGGCTGTAACTAGCCAGCAACGCATCGCGGGGCAAGCCCGCTCCCACGCCCAATCCTGAAAATGGGGTAATGGCGTGGGAGCGGGCTTGCCCCGCGATCGTTTTCAACCCTGCTCCAGTTTCAGCTCCCGCTTGACCAGCCCAAGCAACGCCTGCAACTTGTCGCCATCCAGGGGTTTCACCAGAAAGTCCACCACGCCCAAGTGCATTGCCTTGACGGCCTCGGACACTTCCGACTCCCCAGACACCACAACGATCGGCAAGTCAGCCCGCGTCGACGCCCGGATTTGCTGGATCAACTCCAGGCCATCCTTCGGCTCCATGCGCAAATCAGTGATCATCAGCGCAATCCGACGCTCGTAATGCAGCTTCAACATTGCCTCCTGCGCGCCGTCGGCGGTCATGCAGTCGATGCCCCGGCTTTTCAGGTACAAGCTCAGCGCCTGGCTGTTCACCGGGTTGTCATCCACCACCAGCACCACCGGTTTGGGCGCCACCGGCGCGCTCACCACGGCCAACGCCTCACGCTCGGCGTCACTCAGAATGTCGTCATGCTCAGCCATGGTCGTCTCGTCGAAAATCTCGCTCAAACCTTAAGACCCTAAACCCATACCACCCGGTTCGCCTTTCGTCGGGGCCTTGCCATCAGTGCCTCTAGACTTACGTCCAATGGGCACCAAAAGGCGGCCAGCCGACCATGGAGGCCGAGAACAACAAAGCCGAGCCCTATAGATAGATATATATAGTTCGGCGTAGCGAAACGGTCAGCTTCATGAGCAAAAAGGACGCCTACACCCAGGCCGGCAGGACAGCAGTGCAGCAGAACATCCAGGGCACCCTGCAGTTGCTGCAGCGCTTTGCGCCGTTCAACCAGATGGAACAGAGCCACCTGGCCTACCTGGTGGAGCAGTGCCAGCTGCGCTTCTACGCGGCTGGCGAAAGTATCATCAAGCCCAGCGACGGCCCGGTCGAGCACTTCTACATCGTCAAGCAGGGCCGTGTGGTCGGCGAGCGCCAGCATGTCACCCGGCCGGGCACCGAGACCACCTTCGAGATCACCGGCGGCGAGTGCTTCCCGCTGGCCGCGCTGTTGGGCGAGCGCGCCACCCGTACCGAGCACCTGGCGGGCGAAGACACCTTCTGCCTGCAATTGAACAAAGCCGCGTTCATCCGCGTGTTCTCGCTGTCCGACGTGTTCCGCGACTTCGCCCTGCGCGGGGTCAGCAGCCTGCTCGACCAGGTCAACCAGCAGGTGCGCCAGAAAGCGGTCGAGACCTTGGGCACCCAGTACTCGCTGAACACCCCGCTGGGCGAACTGGCCATGCGCCATCCCGTGGTGTGCAGCCCCGACACGCCCCTGCGCGAAGCGGTGCGCTTGATGCACGAACACCAGGTCGGGAGCATCGTCATCGTCGACCCGCAACGCTACCCCACCGGTATCTTCACCCTGCGCGACCTGCGCCAGGTGGTGGCCGATGCCAGCGCCGAGCTGACTGCGCCGATCGAACGCTACATGACCGCCAAGCCGTTCTACCTGAGCCCCCAGGCCAGCGCCTTCGACGCCGCCATGGCCATGACCGAACGGCATATCGCCCACGTCTGCCTGGTGGACAACCAGCGCCTGTGCGGGGTGATTTCCGAGCGCGACCTGTTCTCCCTGCAACGGGTCGACCTGGTGCACCTGGCGCGCACCATCCGCCACGCCCCGCGGCTGGACAGCCTGGTGTCGCTGCGTGGCGAGATCGGCCAACTGGTCGAACGCATGCTCGCCCACGGCGCCTCCTCGACCCAGATCACCCAGATCATCACCCTGCTCAACGACCACACCGTGTGCCGGGTGATCGAACTGGCCATCGCCGAGCGCGGCGACCCCGGCGTGCCGTTCAGCTGGCTGTGCTTCGGCAGCGAAGGCCGCCGCGAACAGACCCTGCACACCGACCAGGACAACGGCATCCTCTTCGAAGCCCGCGACCGCGCCGAGGCCGACGCCATCCGCGCCAAGCTGTTGCCGCTGGCCCAGTACATCAACCACAACCTCGCCCAGTGCGGCTTCACCCTGTGCAAGGGCAACGTGATGGCCGGCAACCCCGAGCTGTGCCTGTCGCGCAGCGAGTGGGCGCGGCGCTTCGCCGGCTTCGTGCGCGAGGCCAGCCCAGAGAACCTGTTGGGCTCGAGCATCTACTTCGACCTGCGCGTGGTGTGGGGCGATGAACAGGGCTGTGAACAGTTGCGCCAGGGCGTGCTGGAGCAGGTGGCCGACAACCGCATCTTCCAGCGCATGATGGCCGACAACGCCCTGCGCCAGCGCCCGCCGGTGGGGCGCCTGCGCGAGTTCGTGCTGACCCGCCAGGGTGACGACAAGGCCGCCACCCTCGACCTCAAGGTGCAGGGCCTGACGCCCTTCGTCGACGGGGCGCGGCTGCTGGCCCTGGCCCATGGCATCAAGGCCTGCAACACCCTCGAGCGCCTGCGCGAGCTGGTCGCCAAGGGCGTCATCGACGCCCTCGACGGCGCCGCCTTCGAAGAGGCCTACCACTTCATCCAGCAGACCCGCATGCAGCAGCACCAGCGCCAGACCCGCGCCAACCTGGCCTACTCCAACCGCCTCGACCCGGACAGCCTCAACCACCTGGACCGGCGCATCCTGCGCGAATCCCTGCGCCAGGCCCAGCGCCTGCAAAGCAACCTGGCCTTGCGGTACCAGCTATGAACCTGTTCGCCTGGCTGCGCCCACCGGCGCCCACGCTGGACGAGCACCTGCGCCAGCGCCTGGCCAGCCTGCCTGGGCCTGCGCCACTGGCCGTATGCTCGCTGCGTGAGCAGCGCTGGGTGGTGCTCGACCTGGAGACAAGCGGCCTGAACCTCAACCGCGACCAGGTGCTGTCGATCGGCGCGGTGGCCATAGAGGACGGTGCCATCGACCTCGGCCAGCAGTTCGAGCGCACCCTGCACCGCCCCGAGCAGAAGACCAACGCCAGCGTGCTGATCCACGGCCTCGGCCCCAGCGCCCTGGCCGCCGGCAGTGACCCGGCCGAAGCGTTACTCGACCTCATGGCGTTCATCGGCGACAGCCCTGTGCTGGCCTTCCACGCTCCATTCGACCAGCACATGCTGGCGCGAGCGCTGAAGGACAGCCTCGGCCTGCGTCTGCAGCACCCGTTCTTCGATGTGGCCGAGCTGGCCCCCATGCTCAACCCCGACACCGTGTTGCGCGAGGCCGGGCTGGATGACTGGATCGCCCGCTTCGGCCTCGAAGTCCCCGCGCGCCACCATGCCAGTGCCGACGCCCAGGTCACCGCCGAGTTGGCCCTGATCCTGTTCAGCCAGGCCCGCCGCCAGCAGCTGGACAGCCCATTGCAGCTGGATCAGCGCCTCAAACAGTGGCGTCGGCGCAAAGTGCAAAGTCACGGACTGTAGGAGCGGCCTTGTGCCGCGAAAGGGCCGCGCAGCGGCCCCAGGATCTCGGCATCATGCAGAATCGCCGGGGCTGCTACGCAGCCCTTTCCGGCCGGTCCGGCGCCCCGGCAAGGCCGCTCCTACACAAATCATCGGCAACCCACCAACCGTAATGGCAATCCGATAAGCGTCAATTGCGTCCCCACCCCTGCCTCTGCCACAATCGCGAATAATTATCGTTAGTTAACGCATTCTTTATCGGGGGACGTTCCTTGACGTCTGCGCAAAGCCCACACGCCGACCTGGTCAGCGCGCTGTACCGCGACCATCGCGGCTGGCTGCTGGCCTGGCTGCAACGCAGCACGGCCTGCCGCCAGCGCGCCGAAGACCTGAGCCAGGACACCTTCGTGCGCCTGCTCGGCCGTGAACAGCTGGACGCCCCCCGCGAACCCCGCGCATTCCTGGTTGCCGTGGCCAAGGGCCTGCTGTTCGACCACTTCCGCCGCGCCGCACTGGAACAGGCCTACCTCGCCGAACTGGCGCTGCTGCCCGAAGCCGAGCAGCCCTCGCCAGAACTGCAACACCTGATCCTCGAAGACCTCAAGGCCATCGACCGCCTGCTCGGCAAGCTGTCGAGCAAGGCGCGCGCCGCGTTCCTGCACAACCGCCTGGACGGCCTCGGCCATGCCGAAATCGCCCAGCGCCTGGGGGTTTCGGTTTCCCGGGTGCGCCAGTACATCGCCCAAGGCATGCGCCAGTGCTACATCGCCCTGTACGGGCAGCCGACATGAACAACACCCCCGTTTCCAGCACCGTGCTGGACGCCGCCATCGCCTGGAAGCTGTGCCTGGACGAAGGCAGCGGCAGCCCCGACGAACGCAACGAATTCATGCGCTGGCATGCCGCCCACGAAGAGCATGCCCGCGCCTGGCTGCAACTGGGCCTGCTCGACCAGCGTTTCAACAACGCCGCCGGCCCCGCTCGCCATGCCCTGTTGCAGTCGCGTACCGGCATGCGCCGACGCCTCGGCGGGCTGGCCGGCATGCTGTTGCTCGGCGGTGTGCTGGCCTGGGCCGGCATGCCCTCGCTGTCGCCGGACTACTGGCTGGCCGACCAACGTACCGCCACCGGCGAACTGCGCACCCTGCGCCTGGAAGACGGCACGCTGCTGAGCCTGAACAGCCACACCGCAGTGGATATCGACTTCAAGGGCGAACAGCGGCTGATCGTGCTGCACCAGGGCGAGATATCCGTGGAAACCGGGCACGAGGACAGCCGCCCACTGCAAGTGCGCACCGCCGATGGCCGCCTGCGCCCGCTGGGCACACGTTTCCTGGTCAAGCGCGAAGCCGACGGCACCCGCCTGGAAGTCCTGCAATCGTCGGTGGCCGCCAAGCCCCGCGACAGCGGCGACGAGCAGGTCCTGCGCGAAGGCCAGCAAGTGCTGATGAGCACCGAGGGCCTGGGCGCGGTCGGCCCGGTAGCGGTCGGCGCCGATGCCTGGACCCGCGGCATGCTGGTGGTCGACAACGTGCGCCTGGCCGACCTGGTGGCCACCCTCGGCCAGTACCGCAGTGGCCACCTGGGGGTGGCCGACGAGGTCGCCGACCTGCGCGTGAGCGGCAGCTTCCCGCTGACCAACACCGACCTGGCGCTGGCCTCGCTGCAACCGGTCCTGCCGGTGAAGATCGAGCGGCATACGCCGTGGTGGGTAACCGTCAGCCCACGCTGAATGCAACCCCTGCAGGAGCGGCCTTGAGGTTCATCGCGTGGGAGCGGGCTTGCCCCGCGATGGCCCGTTGAGGTTTTTTTTCAAAGCCCCCTGTCACTTTTCAAAACTCACTCGGCAAGGAAGCAGATAGCACTTATCCGTCGAGGAGCCGCCGCATGTCCCGCGCTGTTGATACCTTGCTTCGCCCCAGCCTGATGGCCCTGGCCATCGGCCTGGCCGCCCCGTTGGCCAGCCCTGCCCTGTTCGCTGCCGAACAGTCGGCCCTGCGCACCTATGCGCTGCCCGGCGCACCGCTGGCCAGCACCCTGAACCAGATCGCCAGCCAGGCCGGTATCACCCTGGCCCTGGACCCGGCACTGGTCAGCGGCCGTACCTCGGCCCCGGTCAACGGCCAGTACGACGCCCTCGGCGCCCTGCAGGCCGCCCTGCGCGGCACCGGGCTGCAACTGCAACAGAGCAGCGCCGGCAGCTACAGCCTGGCGGCCGTCCCCGACAGTGCCCTGGCCCTGCCGGAAACCACCGTGAACGCCGCCAGCGACAGCGAAAGCGCCTGGGGCCCGGTGGACGGCTACCTCGCCAAGCGCACCGCCGCCGGTACCAAGACCGACACCGCCCTGGTGGAAGCTCCGCGTTCGATCTCCGTTGCCACCCGCCAGCAGATGAACGACCGCGGCGTGCACAGCCTCGATGACGCGGTGAAATACATGCCGGGCATCGTCTCCGCCAGCTACGGCAGTGACACCCGCTATGACTGGATGCTGGTGCGCGGCTTCGAGCCGACCCAGTTCCTCGATGGCCTGCCGCTGCCCCGCGGCGTGTACGCCAACCCGAAAGCCGAAACCTGGAACCTCGACCGCCTGGCCCTGCTGCGCGGCCCGGCCTCGTCGGTGTATGGCCAGACCCCGCCCGGCGGCCTGCTGGACATGGTCAGCCGCCGCCCGCAAGCCGAAAGCGCCCACGAGATCCAGGTGCAGTACGGCAGCGACAACCATCGCCAGATCAACTTCGCCAGCACCGGCAAGATCGACGATCAGGGCCAGTTCCTCTATGGCGTCAGCGGTGTGGTGCGCGACAGCGACACGCAGATCGACCACATCGAGAACAAGCGCTACAACATCGCACCGAGCCTCACCTGGAACATCGACGACGACACCAAGCTGACCTTCCTCAGCCAGTTCACCCGTGACGACACCGGCGTCACCAGCCAGTTCTACCCGATCCAGGGCACCAAGATCTCGATGCCGTTCGGTGATATCTCCCACCACAAGAACCTCGGCGATCCGGACTACGACTTCTACGACCGCACCTACTACGCCCTGGGTTATGCGTTCGAACACCGCATCAACGATGTCTGGCAGTTCCGCCAGAACCTGCGCTACACCAAGTCGGACCTGTCGTTCCAGACCGTCACCGTGCGCAGCTACAACCCGGCCTTCGCCGCCTTTGGCTTTGTCGTGGACGACGAAGGCAACACCGGCCGTGGCACCACCAACGTCGACGAGGACATCAGCCAGTTTGCCGTCGACAACAACCTGCAGGGCGACTTCGACACGGGCGCCATCAGCCATACCCTGTTGCTCGGCCTGGACCACCAGCGCATGAACAACAACTACACGGCGATCTTCGGCGCCGCTACCAACATCAATGTGAACAACCCGGTGACCGGCGCGCCCATCACCCGCCCGCCACGTTCCGACGCGTTCTACGACTACGACCAGAAAACCCGCCAGACCGGCCTGTACATCCAGGACCAGATGGCCCTGGACAACTGGCGCCTGACCCTGGGCGGGCGCCAGGACTGGGTGAAGACCGATACCCACTTCATCAAGGACGACACCGACAACAGCCAGCTCAACCGCAAGTTCAGCGGCAACGCGGCGATCAGCTACGTGTTCGACTCGGGCTTCGTGCCCTACCTGTCGTACGCCGAGTCGTTCCAGCCCACCAGCAAGGCCGACGTCACCTCGACCAATTCGCTCAAGCCAACCGAAGGCCAGCAGTGGGAGCTGGGCATCAAGTACCAGCCACCCGGCTCCAATACCCTGCTCAGCGCAGCGGTGTATGACCTGACCCAGAAGAACGTCTCGGTCACCAGCTTCGTCGGCGCGGTGCCGGTCACCAGCCAGACCGGCGAAGTGAAGGTGCGCGGCCTCGAGCTGGAAGCCACCTCGGACGTGACCGAAAACCTCAAGGTGATCGCCGCCTACACCCTGGCCAAGTCCGAAGTGCAGGAAGGCCAGTACAAAGGCAACCGCCTGCAACTGATGCCCAACCAGCAAGCCTCGCTGTGGGCCGACTACACCTGGCACAGCGGCGTGCTCGATGGCTTCGGCATCGGTGCCGGCGCGCGCTACACCGGCAATACCTATGGCGACCAGGGCAACACCTGGCTGGGCAAGGCCGACGCCTACACGGTGTTCGACGCCTCGGTGCACTACGACCTCGGCCGCCTGGACAACAGCCTCAAGGGCGCGTCGGTGGCGCTCAACGCCACCAACCTGTTCGACAAGGACTACATCTCCACCTGCGACAGCTTCTACTGCTACTACGGCGACCAGCGCAGCGTCGTCGCCAGCGCCACCTATAAGTGGTAATGGCCATCGCGGGGCAAGCCCGCTCCCACGCATGAAAACACCTGCGTGGGAGCGGGCTTGCCCCGCGATTGCGTTACATAGAGACAAAAGGCTCAACCGTGATGAAAAGCCAAACCATCCGCCGCTGGTCAACGATCCACACCTGGACCAGCCTCATCTGCACCCTCTTCCTGCTGCTGCTCGCCCTCACCGGCCTGCCCCTGATCTTTCACCACGAAATCGAGCACCTGCTGGGCGAAGCCCCCGAATTGCGTGAAATGCCCCCGGGCACTCCGCACCTGGACCTGCAGCAACTGGTGCTCAAGGCCGAGCAGCACCGCCCCGGCGAGGTGATGCAGTACTTCGGCTACGAGAAGGACGAACCCAACGGCGTGGTGGCGATCACCGCCGCCACCGCCGGCACCGACCCGAACGACTCGCACACCTTCATGCTCGACGCCCGCACCGGCGAGGCGGTGGCCATGCCGGCGGCCAACGGCGGCTTCATGATGCTCATGCTGCGCCTGCACGTGGACATGCTCGCCGGGCTGCCGGGCAAGCTGCTACTGGCCTTCATGGGCGTGCTGTTCGTGCTGGCGATCATCTCCGGCACCGTGCTCTACGCGCCGTTCATGCGCCGCCTGAAGTTCGCCACCGTGCGCCACGAAAAATCATCACGGCTGCGCTGGCTCGACCTGCACAACCTGATCGGCGTGGTCACCCTCAGCTGGGCGCTGGTGGTGGGCGTCACCGGGGTGATCAGCGCGCTGTCCGACCTGGTCATCGCCGCCTGGCGCAACGACAGCCTGGCGGCCATGGTCGCGCCCTACCGCGATGCGCCGCCCCTCACCGAGCGCGCACCTGCCACGGACCTGCTGCGCATCGCCGAACAGGCCGCTCCTGGCATGCGTCCGGACTTCATCGCCTTCCCCGGCACACGTTTCTCCAGCGAGCACCACTACGCGGTGTTCATGAACGGCGCCACGCCGCTGACCTCGCACCTGTTCACCCCAGTGCTGATCGACGCCCGCACGCTCCAGGTGACCGCCGTCGGCGAGCGTCCGTGGTACATGGACGCCATGGGCCTGTCGCAGCCGCTGCATTTCGGTGACTACGGCGGGCGGCCGATGCAGATTCTCTGGGCCGTGCTCGACGTGCTGACCATCATCGTGCTCGGCAGTGGCCTGTACCTGTGGTGGGGCAAGCAGCGCAAACCGAAGGAGGCGCGGGCATGAGCCACAACTCGCAAAGCACCGGGCGGATCTTCGCCTGGCCGGCGCTGGTGGCGTTGCTGAGTGTCGTCGGGCTGTTCGCCGCGCTGCTCGGGGATGGGATCTGGGACAGCTTGGCCTGGATCGGCCTGGGGGCTTCGGCCGTGCTGGGCCTGAGCGGGTTCTGGCGACGGACTTGATCGTGGGAGCGGGCTTGACGTGGGAGCGGGCTTGACCCGCGATGCTGCCAGCACATTGGATGGCACCGGCTAAGCCGGTGTTCGCGGGGCAAGTCGGAGCGCCGAACCGCCGCTCCCACGATCTTCGATCAGTGTTCCGTCAAACGCGGCAACACCTTGTCCAGCCGCTGATACAGCGCACTGCTGCGCGGCCAGTTGCGCAGCAGCCGCGCGCGGTCACGGCCGAATGCCGGGGCGAAGCTGAGCTGGGTGGCGTGCTGGCACATGGCGTCGAGGTCGATCAGCGACCAGCGGCCGTTGTCCCAGAACAGGTTGTGGCCCTTGAAGTCACCGTGGCTGATGCGTTCGCGGATCAGCTGCTGCATCAGCTGCACCAGCGCCTCGACCTGCTCATCCGGCGCCTCGCCGCTGTCCACGAACGGCGCAAAGCACGCGGTCAGGTCCGGCCCCTCGACATACTCGGTCAGCAGGTAGGCGCGGTTGCGCAGGCCCAGGGTGCGGGTTTCCAGCACTGCCAGCGGGCGCGGCGTGGCGATTTCGAGAAATTCCAGGCGGTGGCCCTCGATCCACGAATGCCAGGCTCGGCTCGGGCGCCAGAAGCGCTTGAACCAGTGCGCGGTGTTCTTGATGTTGTAGCGTTTGAGCACCAGCGTGCGCCCGCCGACCTCGATCCGCGCGACGCTCGCCGCACCACCGGTCTTGTACAGGTGGCCCTGGTCGATCAGCGCATCGGCCTGCTCCAGCACCGGCAGCAGTGCCTCGGCCTCTGGGCGACGCACCGCGCGTAATCCCGACAGGGTGCGCGCGACGCTGAACAGCGTGCACTCGCGCCCGGCCTTCTCCAGGTAATCCTTCAGGCGCCAGTTGCGCACCTTGTCCACCTGCTTCTGCAGAGCTTCGAGCGGCAGCGCGTGCTCGGCGTTGGCCATCACATAATGCACCAGCGCCTCTTCGATGAACGGCTCCAGGCGCTTGGGCAATTGGGCGAACAGCACCCCGAGGTTTTCCAGCACACGCTGACGCGACAGTTGCTGGCCAGGCGTTTCGGCCTTGATGCCAGCGCCATCGATCAGGTACACCCGGCCGGCCTGGCGCAGCAGGTTGTCCAGGTGCAGGTCTTCCTGCCACAGGCCCTTGGCGTGCATCTGCGCCACTGCCGTGAGCGCCTCGCCCAGCACCGCGTGCTGCTCGTCGGCGAGCATCGGCAGATGCTCAACGGCGGCCCAGGCGTCGGCCAGGCTTTCGGCGTGATCGAGGAACTCGAACAGCAACCAGCCGCCCTCGCCGTCCTTCAGGCCATCGGCCAACAATTGCGGCGTGGTCAGGCCTTGTTCGGCCAAAAGGCGCACGCCATCGAGCTCACGCTGGAAATGCCGAGCGGCGTTACCACCCACCAGCAACTTGGCCAGCACCGGGGTGCCGCGCCAGATACCGGCGCCGACATAGCGCTGGCCGGGCAGCACGCGCAGCAGGCTGAGCAGTTGCAGGTCGGCTTTGCCCGCAGCATCGGCGAGGGTGACGGTCAGCGGCAACGACGGGCTGCGCCCGAGGCCCTTCAATTCGGACAGTTGCATCAGCGGGCCTCTTTATGGCGACGGCGTTGCGTCAGGCGTTGCAGCCAGGCATTCACCTGGGCGCTGTCCACCGGCTGTTGCAGGTAGGCACCGAGCAGTTCGCGCACGTCCGCCTCGCTCCAGGCACGGGCGCGACGCAACAGCGGCTCCAGGTCCTTGACCCGGTCGCGCTGACCGAACAGCAGCGGGCGGGTCTTCTCCAGGTCGATCAGCTGCGCCTGCCAGCCTTCGCGGCGCTCGCGCAGGAAGATGTGCTTGGGGTAGAAACAGCCATGCATCTGCCCGGCGCCGTGCAGGGTGCGGGCCAGTTGGCCGCAAGCCTGCAGGATGCCCCGGCGCTGCCCCTCGGGCAGCTGCGGCCATTGCTCCAGCAAACGCTCAAGGTCGCTCCAGTCGTCCAGCGCGCGGGTCATCAGGATCGCCCGGTGCTGGCCGGCCTGCTTGCGCTCGCCGAAGAAAACCGCCTGCAACGCCGGGATTTCCAGCTTCTGGTAGCGGCTGATGTTGCGAAATTCCCGGGCGAAGGTCGGTTCGCCAAACGGCCGTTGCAGGCTGCGGGTCAAGTAGTCGCACTGGCGCTTGAGGTAGTAGCCCTTGCCCTCCAGCTCCAGGCGGAACACGCTGCTCCAGCCGCCACGGCCGGTGTTGGGCTCGTCCACGGCGTCCAGCTGCAGGGCCCACAGTGCTTCGAAATCGCTCAGGCCATGGCGCTTGAGCAGCGCCTGGTCGGCGCTGGCCAGGTAATCGGTCATTCCCTTCCCTCGAAAAAGCTCAGCACCTGGCGAATGCGCCGCTTGTCGCGGGCAGTCAGGCGCGCGTGCCGGCGGTACTGCAGGTAGAAGCGCAGGCGCTGGGTCGCCGACAGGTGGTATTTGGCGACCTTGTCCAGGCACGCCAGGTCCTTGATCAGCCGGTGACGGAGCATGAAACCGCGCCAGAAATCACCGGTCGGGCAGTCGATGAAGAACAGCGTGCCTTGGTCGTCCACCAGCAGGTTGCGCCATTTCAGGTCGTTGTGAGCGAAGTGATGGTCGTGCATCTCGCGGGTATGCCGGGCCAGCTGGCGGCTGACATGGTCGACCCAGACGCGATCTTTCAACCGTGGGTCGTTGCGCTCGGCCAGCGCCGACAGGTCTTCGGTATTAGGCAGCTCGCGGGTGATCATAGCCCCGCGACCAAAGGCCAGGCCGTTGCGTTCCAGGCCCCAGGCAACCACCTCGGCGGTGGGGATGCCCCATTTGGCGAACTGCTTGAGGTTCTGCCATTCGGCCTTGATCCGCGGGCGCCCCAGGTAGCGACGCATGTGCTTGCCGGCACCGGTGTAGCGTTTGACGTAATACCAGACGCCGTCGCGCTGCACACGGATGACCTCGCTGAGCGGGTCGCGGGTCAGGTGCTCGCCCTGCAGGGCGAATACCGTGTCCAGGCTACCGAAGTCCGCCGCCAGCCATTCGTAGCCCGGCGCCAGTATCCAACCCGCCATCAGAGCGCATCCCCATAGCGTTGCTTGCGTTCGTAGAGTTTCTGCGCCTTGCTTTGCAGCCAGGCCAGCAGTGCGGCTTCCTCCTTGAGCACTTCGCGCAACGGGCGCTGGAAGTAGCCGCGCAGGAAGCGCAGCTTGTCACGGCGGGTCAGGCCGATGTCCAGTGCCGAGAAGTACAGCGCGGCCAGGTCCTTGTCGCGCCAGCGCCGGGTGATTGTCGCCCGGGTCTGTGCCCGGTGCAGGTCGATCACCGACAGTTTGAAGTCATCCGCCGTCACCGGGCGGTCGGTGTGCAGCAGGAAATGGCAGATGTAGCAGTCGCGGTGGTTGACCCCGGCGCGGTGCATGCCGCCGGTCATCTTCGCCACCTCGGCGATCAGCGCACGCTTGAGCCGTGGCTCGGGCGGCTGGCGGACCCAGTCGAGGCTGAAGTCTTCCAGGCTGACGGTCGGCGCCAGCTCTTCGGTGACGATGAACGAGTGCTGGGTGGCCGGGTTACTGCCGCGCTCGCCGTAGGCGACTGCGGTCATGGTCGGCACACCGACCTCGTGCAGGCGCTGGATGGCCCGCCATTCCTGGCCGGCGCCGAGCACCGGCAGCTTGGCGCTGAACAGGTTCTTGAAGATCTCGCCCCAGCCGATGCCACGGTGGATCTTGACGAAAAAGCCCTCGCCATCGACCTCGGTACGCAGCGTGCGGCGGCCTTCCAGCTCGCGGTACACCTCGCCCTGCAGCTGCTCGACGGCCTCGAACGGGTCGCGCCCGGCCCACAGGCGCTTGAACGGTTCGGCCAGTATCAGCTTCATGCGGTCTCCTGGCCGAGGATGACGTCGGCGGCATGCTGCGGCATGCTGTACAGGTCGGCGCTGTCGGCAAAGGCCACGCCATTGCGCGACCAGGCCGCGCGGGCCTCGGCGTCTTCGAGCATGCGTTGCAGGTAGCTGTTGAGCTGCTCCTGCTCGAAGGGGTCGTCCAGCACCAGGCCGCTGTCGGCCTCGGCGATGTAGTGGGCGTAGCCGCACACCTTCGAGACCAGCACCGGCAACCCGGCGACCAGCGCTTCGAGCAGCACGGTGCCGGTGTTTTCGTTGTACGCCGGGTGGATCAGCAGGTCGGCCCCCAGCAGGAAGCGCGGAATATCGCTGCGGCCCTTGAGGAACTGCACCTGCTCGCCCAGGCCCAGGGTGGCGCTCTGCAGCTGGAACACCTTGGGGTCGTCCTGGCCGATGACCATCAGCCGGGTGCGCTTGCGCAGGGCCGAAGGCAGCGCGGCCAGGGCCTTGAGGCTGCGATCCACACCCTTGGTCTTGAAGCCCGAGCCGATCTGCACCAGCAGCAGCTCGTCGTCGGCCAGGCCGAATTCCTTGCGGAAGTCGGCGCGGATGGCGTCGGCATCGGCCGGGCGACGGCGGTCCTGGGAGATCCCCGGCGGCAGCAGGTGAAAGCGTGCCTCGGGGGTGTCGTAGTGCTTGATGAACAGCGGCTGCTGCACTTCGGAGATCATCAGGATCTCGGTGCGGGCATCCTTGGCGAACACCGCCCGCTCGTACTCGGCGAAATGGCGGTAGCGGCCCCAGCGGCGGTACAGGCCGCCGCGCAGGGTCTGGGCCTTGTCCTCGAAGCAGCCGTCGGCGGCGTAGTACACGTCCAGCCCAGGCATCTTGTTGAAGCCGATCAGGCGGTCGACCGGGCGCTTGGCCAGGTCCGCCGCCATCCAGGCGCTGAGCTTCTCGTTGCGCCGGTGGTTGAACAGCGCTTTTACCGGCGCCACCAGCACCTCGAAGCCCGGCGGAATATCACCTTCCCAGATCAGCGTGTACACGCGGATCTGGTGGCCACGTTTCTGGCACTCCAGGGCGATGCGCATGAAATCGCGCTGCAGCCCGCCAAAAGGGAAGTATTTGTAGAGTACGAAAGCCAGTTGCATCAACGAACATCCTCAGCCAGCAGCAGCGCGCTCAAGCGGCCCGCTACATGCTCGGGATTCAGGCGAGTGAAGCACAGCGGCCACTCGCGTTTGAGATCGAACCGGCGCAGGTCCTCGGCGCTCGGTTTGTAGGTGCACTTCTTCTGCAGGCACGGGGCGCAGGAGAAGTTGCTCGCCTGGTGGATCTGGGCGCGTCCGTAGGCACCGGTCAAACCAGGGTTGGTGGGGCCGAACAGCGAAATGGTCGGCACATCCAGCGCAGCGGCCAAGTGGCCCAGGCCGGTATCGACCGCCACGCAGGCCTTGGCGGCCGCCAGCACGCGGGCGACGCCGACCAGGTTCAACTTGGGCAGTACCTGGCAGTTGTTCAAGCCCTGGGCGATGCGCTCGGCGCGGGCCTTCTCCGCCGGGTTGCCCCACGGCAGCATCACCTGCAGCTTGCGCCGGCCCATGCGCTCGGCCAGCTCGCGCCAGTAGGCTTCCGGCCAGTGCTTGGTGGCCCAGGTGGTGCCATGCAGGAACACCACGTAGGGCGCCGCTGGCGGCAGTTGCAGGCGGTTGAGGTCCAGGCCGTAGTTGCCCAGGCCCTCGGGCAGGTCGTAGGCCAGGGCCATGGCGAACAGCTGGCGCACGCGCTCGACGGCGTGCTGGCCGACGGCGACCGACAGGCGCCGGTCATAGAAGCGACTGGCCAGGCCTTCACGGGCCGAATAGCGGTCGAGCCCGGCCACCGGCGCTTTCACGTAGCGGGTCAGCCAGGCCGATTTGACCAGCCCCTGGGCGTCGATCACCAGGTCGTATTTACGCTCGCGCAGGCGTTGCTTGAAGGCCTTGAACTCGCCGCTCTTGATGGTCTGCCAGAGGTTCTTGCGCCAGCGACGGATGGCCACCGGGATCACCTGGTCGACCGCCGGGTGCCAGCTGGGGATCTCGGCAAAGCCCTCTTCCACCACCCAGTCGAAACGGATGCCGGGGATGGCGTGGGCGGCGTCGGTGAGCGCCGGGAGGGTGTGGATGACGTCGCCCAGGGACGACGTCTTGATGATCAGGACCCGCACTAGTCGACCTCTGCCACGCTATCGATCAGGTTCGGCCCGCCCAGGTGGTGCAGGGCGGCGATCACCTTGGCCGGCTCGAGCAGACGCAGGCAATTGTAGTGGCCGAAGCGGCAGGTGCGGTCGAAGCAGGGGCTGCATTCGATGCCGGTGCGCACCACCTCGACCTGCTCGGCCAGCGGCGGGGTGAAGCCCGGCGAAGTCGAGCCGTACACCGCCACCAGCGGGCGGTTCAACGCCGCGGCCACGTGCATCAGGCCGGAGTCGTTGGAGACCACGGCATTGGCGCAGGACATCAGGTCGATGGCCTCGGCCAGCGAGGTTTCGCCGGCCAGGTTGTACGACTCTTCACGCAGGCCCGGGATCAGCCGCTCGCGAATCTGCTCGCCCACCGGGTGATCGTTCTTCGAGCCGAACAGCCACACCTGCCAGCCCTGGCGGATCATGGCATCGGCGACTTCGGCGTAATGCTCGGCCGGCCAGCGCTTGGCTTCGCCGAACTCGGCGCCGGGGCACAGGGCCAGTACCGGGCGGTCCAGTTGCAGGTTGAACTTGGCCAGGGCCGCGTCGCGGCTCTGGGCCTCGATCTGCAGGCAGGGGCGTGGGTAAGGTTGCGGCAGTTCGGTGCCCGGTGCGTAGGCCAGGGCCATGAAGCGCTCGATCATCAGCGGGTAGCGCGCCTTGTCCAGCTTGCGCACGTCGTTGAGCAGCAGGTAGCGCATTTCGCCGCGCCAGCCGGTGCGCTTGGGGATGCCGGCGAAGTACGGCACCAGCGCCGACTTGAGCGAGTTGGGCAGCAGGATCGCCTGGTCGTACTGGCCGGCCAGCGACTTGCCGATGCGCCGGCGGGTAGCCAGTTCCAGCGCGCCGTGGCCGAGCGGGAAGCTCAAGGCCTGGCGCACTTCGGGCATGCGCTCGAGGATCGGCCGGCTCCACTCGGGGGCCAGCACATCGATCACGCAGTCGGGGTGCTGCTGTTTCAGGCACTGGAACAAGGTCTGCGCCATCACCATGTCGCCGACCCAGCTGGGGCCAATGATCAGTATTTTCATGCTTTATCCAGAAACATTCGGGGAGGCTGCAGGCTGCGTTACAACCTGGCCTCCCCTCTTTATATTCAGGCTATGTGGCGTGCAGTGTACCACTGGGGTCCGAATCGCGGGGCAAGCCCGCTCCCACAGAGCGTGGGAGCGGGCTTGCCCCGCGATGCTTCAACTCAACCCCAATTCCCCCCAGATCCGCCGCACCTCGCGGCGCTCATCGACGAACTGCGCCGCATCGATCACCCCGGCCTGCTTCTGCAGGGCCTGGCGGTGCGAGGCCGCGCGGAACGCCTTGTACACCTCGCGCAGCAGCACGGCGTCGGCGGCGGGCATCAGCCCGGCCTGCTCCAGCTCTTCGAGGATGCGGATGTTGTCGGTCCAGCGCAGTATGGCCGCGTGGTCGTGGGACCAGGCCAAAGCGGCGTATTGCACCATAAATTCGATATCGACGATACCGCCGGCATCCTGCTTGATATCGAAGGGTTGCCCGGCATCGAAAGCGTTGCCCGCGGTACCTGCAGCGGTGCCCTTGGTGCCCAGGTTGTCACGCATCTTGGCGCGCATCTCGCTCACTTCGGCGCGCAGTTTGTCCAGGTCGCGGGCCTTGCCCAGCACCCCCGCGCGCACCGTCTCGAACGCCGCCGCCACCTGCTTGCAACCCACCAGCACACGGGCGCGTACCAGCGCTTGATGCTCCCAGGTCCAGGCTTCGTTCTGCTGGTAGCGTTCGAAGGCGCCGAGCGAGCTGACCAAGAGGCCCGAGGCGCCGGACGGGCGCAGGCGCATGTCGACGTCGTAAAGCTGCCCGGAGTTGGTCTGGGTGGTCAGCAGGTGAATGATGCGCTGGCCCAAGCGAGTGAAGAACTGCGCGCTGTCGATGGGCTTGGCGCCATCGGTCTCGGCCTGCGGGTCGCCATCGTGGATGAACACCAGGTCCAGGTCCGAGCCGTGGCCCAGCTCGATGCCACCGACCTTGCCGTAGCCGACGATGATGAAGCCCGGGTCACACAGGCTGCCATCACTGCGCTTGGGCTGGCCATGGCGACTGACGGTCTGGCGCCAGGCCAGGGCCAGCACCTGGTCGAGAATGGCTTCGGCCAACCAGGTCAGGTAGTCGCTGACCTTCATCAACGGCAGGTTGCCGGTGATCTCGGACGCCGCCACGCGCAGGCTGTGGGCCAGCTTGAAGTGGCGCAGCGCTTCCATCTGCTGTTCAAGGTCATCCTCGGGGATGCGGGTCAGGCGCTCGCGCAGCTCGGCGGCCAGCTCCGGCGCCAGGGGCGGGCTGAACAGGCGGCCTTCGTTGAGCAGTTCGTCGAGCAGCAAGGGGTAACGGGCGATCTGCTCGGCGATCCACGGGCTGGCCGCGCACAGGGTCAGCAAGCGGCGCAGGGCGCCAGGGTTTTCGGTGAGCAGCACCAGATAGGCCGAACGACGGGCCACGGCCTCGACCAGTGGCAGCACCCGCTCCAGCACCAGGTCCGGGTTGTCGTGCTCCACCGCCTGGGCCAGCAGACGCGGGATAAAGGCATCCAGGCGTTCGCGGCCGATACGCTGCATCGAGCGCAACGACGGGCTGACGCGCAGGGCGGTCAGACGGCGCAGGGCATCGGCGGGCTGTTTGAAGCCGGCTTCCTCGAGTTGGCGACAGGCCGCCTCTTCATCCTGGGCCTGTTCCCACAGCGGCGACCATTCGCCGCCCACCACCAGCTCGCCTTCGGCTTCGTCTTCATCGGGGTCGGCGATCACCTGGCGGAAGTGCCAGTCGATGCGCCCGCGCCACTCCATCAGCTGCGCGTGGAAGCTGGCCCAGTCGGCAAAGCCGAGCATGTAGGCAATGCGCTCACGGTCGGTGTCGTCATCCGGCAGCATCTGGGTCTGGCGGTCGGCGATGGCCTGGATCGCATGTTCGGTGTAGCGCAGGAACTCATAGCCCTCGCGCAGCTCGGCGACCACCGCTGGCGGCAGGTAGCCCTGCCCCTCCAGGGTCGCCAGCACTTTGAGCAAAGGCCGTTGCTGCAGGCTCAGGTCGCGCCCGCCGTGGATCAGTTGGAAGGCCTGGGCGATGAACTCCACCTCGCGGATGCCACCGGCGCCGAGCTTGATGTTGTCGGCCATGCCTTTGCGCCGCACTTCCTGCTGGATCAGCTGCTTCATGGTGCGCAGCGCTTCGATGGCGGAGAAATCCAGGTAACGCCGGTACACGAACGGGCGCAGCATCTCCTGCAGCTGCGCGCCGGCCGCCTGGTCGCCGGCCACCACCCGCGCCTTGATCATCGCGTAGCGTTCCCAGTCGCGGCCCTGGTCCTGGTAGTACTGCTCCAGCGCATTGAAGCTCAGCACCAGCGAGCCGGCCGAGCCATAAGGGCGCAGGCGCATGTCGACGCGGAACACGAAGCCGTCGACGGTGACCGGGTCGAGCGCCTTGATCAGGCGCTGGCCCAAGCGGGTGAAGAACTCCTGGTTGTCCAGCGAACGCTTGACCCCGGTGGTCTCGCCGCCTTCGGGGAAGGCGAAGATCAGGTCGATGTCGGAAGACAGGTTGAGCTCCACCGCGCCCAGTTTGCCCATGCCCAGCACCACCATGTGCTGCACTTCGCCGCTGCGGTTGCCGATGGGCGTGCCGAACTGCTGGCAGTGGCGCGGGTAAAGCCAGGCATAGGCTTCATCTATACAGGCATCGGCAAGGTCGGACAGGTCACGGCAGGTTTCGCCCAGGGCCGCACTGCGGGTGATGTCGCGCCAGATGATGCGCAGCTGCTGGCGGTTGCGCTCACGGCGCAGGTTGCGCGCCAGTTCGTCCTCGCTCTGGGCGGCCTGGGTTACGGCGTTGATCTGCCCGCGCAGCTCGCCGGGGGCATAGGGCCGATCGAGCTCGCCACCTTGCAGCAAGCCGAACAGCATGGCCGGGTCGCGCTGGGCCTGGGCCAGCACGAAGTCACTCGCTGCGCACACCTGGTCGAACTGCCGTCGCTGCTCGGCGCTCCAGCTGTCCGGGTTCAGCCCAGGGTGCCCGGCCAGCGCATCGCGCAGGAACTGTTGATTGCGGGCAACCAGCGGTTGCAGGGCGGCAGGCAGATCGAGCGGCAAAGGCAGGCGCATGGTCTATCCTTGATCGGCGTGAAAGAGAGGGGTTGGAGCGGTCGAACGGGGGCCGGACCACGGTTGGACTGTCATACAAAAGTTAGAAATAGCTGAAAATTCTGAATTTCTAGTAAGAAACATCAACAAACACCTAACTCGAACACAGATTCAACCGACGGGAACGTTTTTCCCCACAACCCGGGATGCGACAAACCGTCGCATTTGTGTAGTTTTACTACTACCCATGCCGTGCAAAAGCATGAAATCCGAAAGCATTTGTAGTAAAACTACACCGCGCCGGATGACTGTCCGGTAATCCAAGAATTCACGACGTCTGCCCATAAGGCCAGTCGCAAACTCAGGCCCCCGATTCTGGTGGCCTTTCCGCCCTGGAGCAAGCCATGCAAGACCTCGATCCAATCGAAACCCAGGAATGGCTGGATGCCCTGGAGTCGGTCCTCGACAAAGAAGGCGAAGACCGCGCTCATTACCTGATGACCCGTATGGGCGAGCTGGCCACCCGCAGTGGTTCGCAGCTGCCGTATGCCATCACCACGCCGTACCGCAACACCATCCCTGTCACCCACGAAGCACGCATGCCTGGCGACCTGTTCATGGAACGCCGCATTCGCTCGATGGTGCGTTGGAACGCCCTGGCCATGGTCATGCGCACCAACCTGAAAGACTCGGACCTGGGTGGCCACATCTCGAGCTTCGCCTCCAGCGCCACGCTGTACGACATCGGCTTCAACTACTTCTTCCAGGCCCCGACCGAAGAACACGGCGGCGACCTGATCTTCTTCCAGGGCCACGCCTCGCCAGGCGTCTACGCCCGCGCCTTCATGGAAGGCCGCATCAGCGAAGACCAGATGAACAACTTCCGTCAGGAAGTGGACGGCAACGGCCTGTCTTCGTACCCGCACCCATGGCTGATGCCTGACTTCTGGCAGTTCCCGACCGTTTCGATGGGCCTGGGCCCGATCCAGGCGATCTACCAGGCACGCTTCATGAAGTACCTGGAAGCCCGTGGCTTCATCCCGGCCGGCAAGCAGAAGGTCTGGTGCTTCATGGGCGACGGCGAGTGCGACGAGCCGGAATCCCTGGGCGCGATCGCCCTGGCCGGCCGCGAGAAGCTGGACAACCTGATCTTCGTCATCAACTGCAACCTGCAGCGCCTCGACGGCCCGGTTCGCGGCAACGGCAAGATCATCCAGGAACTCGAAGGCGTGTTCCGCGGCGGTGGCTGGAACGTCAACAAAGTCGTCTGGGGCCGCTTCTGGGACCCACTGCTGGCCAAGGACACCAACGGTGCCCTGCAGCGCCGCATGGACGAAGTCATCGACGGCGAGTACCAGAACTACAAAGCCAAAGACGGCGCGTACGTTCGTGAGAACTTCTTCAACACCCCAGAGCTCAAGGCCATGGTCGAAGACCTGTCCGACGAGGAGATCTGGAAGCTCAACCGTGGCGGCCACGACCCGTACAAGGTCTACGCGGCTTACCACCAGGCTGTGAACCACAAAGAGCAGCCGACCGTCATCCTGGCCAAGACCATCAAGGGTTACGGCACCGGTGCTGGCGAAGCCAAGAACACCGCGCACAATACCAAGAAGGTCGACGTCGACAGCCTGCGTCACTTCCGTGACCGCTTCGACATCCCGGTCAAGGATGCCGACCTCGAGAACCTGCCGTTCTTCAAGCCGGAAGAAGGTTCCGCCGAAGCCAAGTACCTGGCCGAGCGCCGCGCCGCCCTGGGTGGTTTCGTGCCACAGCGCCGTGCCCAGAGCTTCAGCGTGCCGACCCCGCCGCTGGAAACCCTGAAGGCGATCCTCGACGGCTCGGGCGACCGTGAAATCTCCACCACCATGGCCTTCGTGCGCATCCTGGCGCAGCTGGTCAAGGACAAGGAAATCGGCCAGCGCATCGTCCCGATCATCCCGGACGAAGCCCGTACCTTCGGTATGGAAGGCATGTTCCGCCAGCTGGGCATCTACTCGTCGGTCGGTCAGCTCTACGAGCCAGTCGATAAAGACCAGGTGATGTTCTACCGCGAGGACAAGAAGGGCCAGATCCTCGAAGAAGGCATCAACGAAGCCGGCGCCATGTCGTCGTTCATCGCTGCCGGTACTTCGTACAGCTGCCACAACCAGCCGATGCTGCCGTTCTACATCTTCTACTCGATGTTCGGCTTCCAGCGTATCGGCGACCTGGCCTGGGCCGCTGGCGACAGCCGCACCCGTGGCTTCCTGATCGGCGGTACCGCCGGCCGTACCACCCTCAACGGTGAAGGCCTGCAGCACGAAGACGGTCACAGCCACATGATGGCGGGCACCATCCCGAACTGCCGCACCTACGATCCGACCTACGGCTACGAGCTGGCGGTGATCATCCAGGACGGCATGAAGAAGATGACCGAAGAGCAACAGGACATCTTCTACTACATCACCGTGATGAACGAATCCTACCAGCAGCCAGCCATGCCGGCCGGTGTCGAGGAAGGCATCATCAAGGGCATGTACCTGCTCGAGGAAGACACCCGCGAAGCCGCGCACCACGTACAGCTGATGGGCTCCGGCACCATCCTGCGCGAAGTCCGCGAAGCTGCGAAGATCCTGCGTGAAGAGTTCAACGTCGGTGCCGACGTGTGGAGCGTCACCAGCTTCAACGAACTGCGTCGCGACGGCCTGGCCGTGGAACGCGCCAACCGCCTCAAGCCTGGCCAGAAGCCTCAGACCACCTACGTGGAAGAGTGCCTGGCCGGCCGCAAAGGCCCGGTCATCGCTTCCACCGACTACATGAAGCTGTTCGCCGAGCAGATTCGCCAGTGGGTACCGAGCAAAGAATTCAAAGTCCTGGGTACCGACGGTTACGGTCGCAGCGACAGCCGCAAGAAGCTGCGTCACTTCTTCGAAGTCGACCGCCACTTCGTGGTGCTGGCTGCCCTGGAAGCCCTGGCTGACCGTGGCGAGATCGAACCCAAGGTTGTGGCTGACGCCATCGTCAAGTTCGGCATCGACCCGGACAAGCGCAACCCACTGGACTGCTGAGGAGTATTTTTAAGTGAGCGAACTCATTCGCGTACCTGACATCGGCAGCGGTGAAGGTGAAATCATCGAGCTGTTCGTCAAGGTCGGTGACCGTATCGAGGCCGACCAGAGCCTGCTGACCCTGGAGTCCGACAAGGCCTCCATGGAGATCCCGGCCCCCAAGGCCGGCATCGTCAAGGAACTGAAGGTCAAGCTGGGCGACCGCCTGAAAGAAGGCGACGAGCTGCTGGTACTGGAAGTCGAGGGTGCCGCTTCGGCGCCCGAGGCTCCGGCCGCCGCTGCCCCGGCTGCCGCACCGGCGCCGGCTGCCGAAGCCGCCCCTGCTGCCGCGCCAGCCGCAGCAGCCCCGGTGGCTGCCAGCGTGCAGGACATCCACGTGCCGGACATCGGCTCGTCGGGCAAGGCCAAGATCATCGAAGTGCTGGTCAAGGTCGGCGATACCGTCGAAGCCGACCAGTCGCTGATCACCCTGGAGTCCGACAAGGCCTCCATGGAAATCCCGTCGCCTAGCGCCGGCGTGATCGAAGCCGTGCTGTGCAAGCTCGAAGACGAAGTCGGCACCGGCGATCTGATCTTCAAGATCAAGGCCGCAGGCGCCGCCCCTGCTGCAGCACCGGCTCCGGCCGCTGCTGCTCCGGCTGCCGCTCCTGCACCGGCCGCCGCTCCAGCCGCTGCTCCGGCCCCTGCTGCCGCCCCTGCTCAGGTCGCGACCGCGCCGGCAGCCGGCAGCAACGCCAAAGTTCACGCAGGCCCGGCTGTTCGCCAGCTGGCCCGTGAATTCGGCGTCGACCTGGGTGCGGTCGCCGCCACCGGCCCGCACGGCCGTATCCTGAAAGAAGACGTTCAGGTTTACGTCAAGGCCATGATGCAGAAGGCCAAGGAAGCTCCAGCCGCCGGTGCCACCGGTGGTGCAGGCATTCCGCCGATCCCGGCCGTGGACTTCAGCAAGTTCGGCGAAGTGGAAGAAGTGGCCCTGACCCGCCTGATGCAGGTCGGCGCCGCCAACCTGCACCGCAGCTGGCTGAACGTGCCGCACGTCACTCAGTTCGACTCGGCCGACATCACCGAGCTGGAAGCCTTCCGCGTCGCGCAGAAAGCCGTCGCCGAAAAAGCCGGCGTCAAGCTGACCGTGCTGCCGCTGCTGCTCAAGGCCTGCGCCTTCCTGCTCAAGGAACTGCCGGACTTCAACAGCTCGCTGGCGCCAAGCGGCAAGGCGATCATCCGCAAGAAGTACGTGCACATCGGCTTCGCCGTGGACACCCCGGATGGCCTGCTGGTCCCTGTGATCAAGAACGTCGACCAGAAGAGCCTGCTGCAACTGGCTGCCGAAGCCGCGGCGCTGGCCGAAAAAGCCCGCACCAAGAAGCTCTCGGCCGACGACATGCAGGGCGCCTGCTTCACCATCTCCAGCCTCGGCCACATTGGCGGCACCGGCTTCACGCCGATCGTCAACGCGCCTGAGGTGGCTATCCTGGGCGTCTCCAAGGCGACCATGCAGCCGGTCTGGGATGGCAAGGCCTTCCAGCCCAAGCTGATGCTGCCGCTGTCGCTGTCCTACGATCACCGTGTGATCAACGGCGCCGCCGCCGCGCGCTTCACCAAGCGCCTGGGCGACGTGCTGGGCGACATCCGCACCATGCTGCTGTAACCCGCTGTTTGCCTGCCTTCCCTCGGGAAGGCAGGCCCCCCTTTCGAGCTGCCACGCTCGTACCTCAACCCCGCCACTTGGCGGGGCTTTTTTTGCCTGTTCGAAGCGTTTCAGCGACCTGAAACGTGGGAGCGGCGGTGCGCCGATGCGACTTGCCCCGCGATTGCGATACAAGCCCTCAATCGTAGCGCCCGGGGATAGGTAATCGCGGGGCAAGCCCGCTCCCACGCTTAAAACTGCGCCTTGCTTCAGATTTCATCTGTTTTGCCGACAACCTGCACACAGCATCCCGTATGGCCGCTTGCCAGCCCACGGGACATGATGCAACCTTGCCCGATGCGCCGCGTTCCAGGCGGCGCTCCCTGTTCAAGCGAGTCTTCGATGAAAAGCCAACCCGATGCCGCCAGCCGAGTGGCGGCCGAGGTCGTCACGCAGCTCCCCGTGCCCTCGCGGCTCGGCATGCTGCGTTTCGAACGGCTGAACGAAGCCAGCTGGGCCATGCTCTACGTCGACCCCGCCTGCGAGCGGCAATTCGGCCTGGCCGCCGCCGAACTCTGCGCCTTGATCGGCTCGCCCTACGCCAGCCTCATGGAGCCGGAGGCACGCTACAAACTGCACGACGAGATCCAGCTGCAACTGGCCCGACGCGGCCACTACCGCGTGCGCTATACCCTGCACGCCGGCCCCACGCCGCTGCGCCTGCTGGAAGCGGGCGAAAGCTACAAGCAGCACAACCGCCAGCTGCTGCGTGGCTACCTGACGGTGATGGACGACCAGCAAGACGACTCCCCAGATCTCGACGCAAACGATCTCGAGTCCCGCAACAACCGCCTGCAACTGGCCCTGCAGCTCAATCAGCGCGCCCAGCAGGAACAGCTCGAACACCTGGAGCGGGTGCGTGCCCAACAGGACCTGATCCTGCGCCTGGCCCGCCAGCGCTACAGCATCGGCAACTCGCTGCTCGAAGCCGCCGAACTGATCACCCAGAGCGCCTGCGAGATCTACAAGGTCGACTGCGCCAGCATCTGGTACCTGCACGATCAACGCCTGGAGCCGATCAGTGCCTGGTACCACCACGAGGGGCTGCACCGCCTGCCCGCGCCGATCGACGCCAGCCGCTTCCCCGACTACCTCGAAGCCCTGCACGCCAGCCGCGCCATCGATGCCCACAACGCCAGCCACGACCCGCGCACCCGCGAAATGGCCGAGCTGCTCTACCCCACCGACGACAACGCCATGCTCGATGCCAGCATCCGCATCGACGGCCAGGTGGTGGGGGTGCTGTGCCTGGAGCAGACCGGCCGGCCAAGGGCCTGGCAGTCGGACGAGATCGCCTTTGCCGGCGAGCTGGCCGACCAATTCGCGCAAGTGATCAACAACCACAACCGGCGCACCGCCGCCAGCGCGCTGCACCTGTTCCAGCGCGCCGTGGAGCAGAGCGCCAGCGCCTTCCTGCTGGTCAACCGCGACGGCGTGGTGGAGTACGTGAACCCCAGCTTCACCGCCATCACCCAATACAGCACCGAGGAAGTCCAGGGCCACCACCTGGCCGAGCTGCCGGCGCTGGAAAACCTGAGCGAGCTGTTGTTCGACTCCCCCTCCAGCCTGGCCATGGGCAACAGCTGGCAGGGCGAGTTCAAGAGCCGGCGCAAGAACCTCGAGCCTTACTGGGGCCAGCTGTCGATCTCCAAGGTGTACGGCGACAACCGCGAGCTGACGCACTACATCGGCATCTACGAAGACGTCACCCAGACCAAGCTGGCGCAACAACGCATCGAGCGCCTGGCCTACACCGACAACCTGACCAACCTGGGCAACCGCCCGGCGTTCATCCGCAACCTCGACGAGCGCTTCGCCCGCGACAGCAGCAGCCCGATCTGCCTGCTGCTGGTGGACATCGACAACTTCAAGCGGATCAACGACAGCCTCGGCCACCAGACCGGCGACAAGCTGCTGATCAGCCTGGCCCGGCGCCTGCGCAACAGCCTGAGCAGCGGCGGCAGCCTGGCGCGCTTCGCCAGCAACGAATTCGCCGTGCTGCTCGACGACACCTCCCTCGAAGACGGCCAGGGCGTGGCCCACCAGTTGCTGCGCACCCTCGACAAACCGATGTTCGTCGACAACCAGCTGATCAACGTCACCGCCTCCGTGGGCCTGGCCTGCGCACCGCTGCACGGCAGCGACCCGGCCACCCTGATGAAGAACGCAGGCCTGGCCCTGCACAAGGCCAAGGCCAACGGCAAGCACCAGGTGCAGGTGTTCACCGAAGTGCTCAATGCCGAGGCCAGCTACAAGCTGTTCGTCGAGAACAACCTGCGCCGGGCGCTGACCCAGAACGAACTGGAAGTGTTCTACCAGCCCAAGCTGTGCCTGCGCAGCGGCCGCCTGCTCGGGCTCGAGGCGCTGCTGCGCTGGAACCACCCGGAGCGCGGCATGATCCGCCCCGACCAGTTCATCAGCGTGGCCGAAGAAACCGGCCTGATCATCCCTATCGGCAAGTGGGTGGTGCGCCAGGCCTGCCGCATGAGCCTGGAGCTGCGCGAGGCCGGCATGGGCAACCTGCACGTGGCCATCAACCTGTCGCCCAAGCAGTTCTCCGACCCGGAGCTGGTGAGCTCGATCGGCAGCATCATCAAGGAAGAGGCGCTGCCGCCTCACCTGCTGGAGCTGGAGCTGACCGAAGGCCTGCTGCTCGAAGCCAGCGAAGACACCCACCGCCAGCTCGACGAGCTCAAGGCCCTGGGCCTGACCCTGGCCATGGACGACTTCGGCACCGGTTACTCGTCGCTGAGCTACCTGAAGAAATTCCCGATCGACATCATCAAGATCGACCGCAGCTTCATCAACGAGATCCCCGACAACCAGGACGACATGGAGATCACCTCGGCGGTGGTGGCCATGGCCCACAACCTCAAGCTCAAAGTGGTCGCCGAGGGCATCGAGACGCCGGAGCAGCTGGCGTTCCTGCGCAGGCACCGCTGCGACGTCGGCCAGGGTTACCTGTTCGACCGGCCGATTCCCGGGCGCGAGTTGACCGAAAAGCTGCGCCGCTATCCGCGTGGGCCGCTGGCCTGACAGCGGCCTAAACCTCGGGCACTATAGAAGCCATTCGGGCCCTATCGCGGGGCAAGCCCGCTCCCACGCCAGAATCTCAATCGGCGTGGGAGCGGGCTTGCCCCGCGATAGGGCCAACACCTATCCCACTGAAAAAACACAGAGGAACGGCCATGACCCTGCGTTCGGAAATCCTGGTGAACAAAAACGTCCTGCCCACCGCAGAACAGGCCCTGCCTGGCCGCGAAACCCCGATGACCCTGCCCGAGTTCCACTACGTGTTCGAAGGCACCCCGCTGCTCGGCCCGTTCTTCGAAGGCGACATCGACTTCGCCATCTTCGCCCTGGGCTGCTTCTGGGGCGCCGAGCGCCGCTTCTGGCAGCGCGAAGGCGTGGTCAGCACCGTGGTCGGCTACGCCGGCGGTTTCACCCCCAACCCCACCTACGAAGAAGTCTGCTCGGGCCTGACCGGACACACCGAAGTGGTGCTGGTGGTGTTCGACAAGAACAAGGTCAGCTACCGCGAACTGCTGGCGATGTTCTGGGAGCTGCACAACCCGACCCAAGGCATGCGCCAGGGCAACGACATCGGCACCCAGTACCGCTCGGCCATCTACTGCACCTCGCCGCAGCAACTCGAAGAAGCCAAGGCCAGCCGCGAAGCCTTCCAAGCCGAACTGGGCAAGGCCGGCTTCGGCGAGATCACCACCGAGATCGCCCAGGCACCGACCGTGTACTTCGCCGAGGCCTACCACCAGCAGTACCTGGCCAAGAACCCCGACGGCTATTGCGGTATCGGCGGCCTGGGCGTGTGCCTGCCACCCAGCCTGCAAGGTAACTGAGCCATGATCCTGTTCCATTCGCCGTTGTCGCCGTTCGTGCGCAAGGTCATGGTGGTGCTGCACGAGACCGGGCAACTGGGCGACGTCACCCTGCAAGGCGTGAACATCAGCCCGGTAAGCGGCGACGAGCAGCTCAACCAGGGCAACCCGATCGGCAAGATCCCGGCCCTGCGCCTGGACGATGGTAGTGTGCTGCATGACAGCCGGGTGATCTGCGAGTACCTCGACAGCCGCCACGTCGGCAACCCGCTGCTGCCCCGCGAGGGCTCGGCGCGCTGGCGCCGGCTGACCCTGGCCTCCCAGGCTGACGCGATCATGGATGCCGCGGTGGGTACCCGCTATGAAACCTTCCTGCGCCCGGCGGACAAGCAGTGGGCGGGTTGGGTCGAAGCCCAGAGCGAGAAGATTCGTCGCAGCCTGGCCAACCTTGAACAGGAGCACCTGGCGGAGCTGGCCTCGGGGTTCGACCTTGCGGCCATTGGCGTGGCTTGTGCGCTGGGGTATCTGGATCTGCGCCAGCCGGAGTTTGGCTGGCGTGAGCAGCAGCCTGGGTTGGCGGCGTGGTATGCCGAGGTCAGCCAGCGGGCGTCGATGCTAGCCACTGCGCCGCAAGGCTGAAGGGCCTCTTCGCGGGTAAACCCGCTCCCACAGGTACAGTACAGATCCTGTGGGAGCGGGTTTACCCGCGAAGGCCTCACCTCGGTGTTACAGGAAACAACATTCCAATTTTAACGGCCAACCACCGCCCCACCTCTCTATCCTCCCTCATCCCAACCTCCCCACCCGCGACCAGTCCAGCCGGCGGGTCAGCACCATGAACACCCCAAGCAAACCAAAGCACAGCAGCGAGCCCATCAGCAGCGCATAGTCCTCAGCGCTGAGCAGCCCATAGAGCATGCCGTACAGAGCCGCCAGCCCCGCCGCAAAGCCCACCCCGCGCCCCAGGCTGCGCAGTACATGCGCCAGGTAGAAGCCGATCAGCAGCACACATCCCGACGCCGACAGCCCATAGGCCAGGCCAAAGCCCAGGTGCTCCGACAGCGACAGCAGCAACAGGTAGAAGAACGCCAGGGCCACGCCCACCAGGATGTATTGCACCGGGTGCACGCTGAGGCCCTTGAGCACCTCGAACAGGAAGAAGCCGGCAAAGGTCAGGGCGATGAACAACAGCGCATACTTGATCGCCCGCTCGCTCTTGAGGTACTGGTCCACCGGGTCGACGAAGCTCACGCCGAAGGTGGTGCCCAGGAACACGTTGCAGGTCTGCGGGCTGACGCACTGGTCCAGGGCGTCTTCCAGGTTGGTGGCAAAGAACGAGGTCTGCCAGTGGGCAGTGAACCCGGTGTCGTCGATATCGCGACGGGTCGGCAGGTAGCTGCCGATGAAGCTGGGGTGCGGCCAGTTGGCGCGCATGGCCACGCTGCTGCTGCGGCCCACCGGCAGCACATGCAGCTGGCCGGTGCCCTGCAGGGCGATGTCAAAGCCGTAGTCGAAGGCCCGTGCCTGCTGGCCATCGAGCTGCGGCAGCGGCACATGCACGCCGGCGCGCATCCAGTCCAATCCGGTGCCGGCCTCGAAGGCCAGTTGCTGGTCGTCGAACTTCAGCTCCAGGCCGCTCTCGATGCCGCGGATATCGCTGATGCCCACCACCAGGTACGGCTTGTCGAAGCGGTAGTCGTCGTAGTCCTTGTCGATGCCCCAGCGCTCGGGCAGCTTGAAACGGCCCTTGATGCTGCCCTTGGCGTGGAACAGCCGGGCCTGGTAAATGCCACGGGCGCGCAGCTCGGTCTCCACGCCGATGTCGGCATCCATGGTTTCCGGCAGAAAGTACAGGTTGCCATTGAGGGTGTAGGTTTCCTGAACGCTCTGGCCGTCCTTTTCGATCCAGCGGCGTTCGTACTTGCGGTAGGGCACTACCACCATCGGGCCGCTGATCTGCTGCTCGAAGCTGGAACTGCGGGCGATATCGCGCAACACATCGTCACGCAGGCTCTGCCGTTCGTCGATGAGGCCGCCAATCATGAATAGCGGGATGAGCAACAGCAGGATCAGTACGGCGATGGTGCCGAGCTTGAATCCGAGGGTCTTGTTCATGGGTGAGGCTCCGTGTGCGATGGAGCCAGTGTCTGCCCGCTGCGTGGAGCCCTCAGGGAGGGAATGTGGAGATTGTGTGGAGATTGCATGCATGGCAACCGTGGGAGCGGGCTTGCCCCGCGATGAGGCCCGATCAAGCAGTGAGGTTGTCTGGGCTGGCCTCATCGCGGGGCAAGCCCGCTCCCACAGTGCGTGGTTGTCAGCTCAGGCGCCGCGCCGGCAGCCACAACCTCACCCGCACCCCGCCTGGCACGTTGTCCACCGCCAGCGAGCCGCCATGCAGCTGCATCACCTCGGCGACGAAGTTCAACCCCAGTCCGGTGCTCTTGCGCCCGGTATCCGGCCTTGGCAGTGAATAGAACCGCTCGCTCACCCGCCCCAGCGCGTACTCGGGAATCGCCTGCCCCTGGTTGAACAGACTCAGCGCCACCCGCTCGCCCTCGCGCTCCAGCTCGAACAGCAAGGCGCCGCCCGACGGGGTGAAGTCCAGGGCGTTGTCCAGCAGGTTGGCCAACGCCTGGCGCATCAAAAACGGGTCGCACCACAGGCGGATATCCACCGGCACCCGCTGGCGCACCTGCAAGCCGGCATTGTCGATTCGCGCCCCATGGGCCAGCAGCAGCTCATCGACCAGCGCCGCCAACGCCACCTGCTGCTCGTCCTCCAGCGCCTGCATCTGCTCGACCCGGGCCAGATTGAGCAGGCGCTCGATCATCTGCTGCAGGCGCTCGCTCTCACGCTCGATATTGCCGGCGAAGCGCGCCCGCTGCTCATCCGGCATGGCGCCCTGGAGCAGCTCCGAGGCACCGCGGATCGCCGCCAGCGGGCTCTTCAGCTCATGGGTAAGGGTGTGCACGTAGCGCTCGACATAGGCCTTGCCTTCCAGCTGCGTACGCATGCGCTCCACCGCCGTGGCCAACTGCTGCAACTCGCCGCCCTTGTAGTGCGGCAAGGCGGCGCGCTCGCCTTCGCTGACCGCCTGGGCATAGTGGGTGAGCCGGCGCAGCGAGCGGGTCAGCCACCACGACAGCGCCGCGCCGACCAACAGGCCGAGCACGATCAGCCCCAGCCCGAGGCTCAGCAGGCGCTGTTCGGAACGGTCGATGTAGGGTTGCAGCGAGCTGTTGGGCTTGGCCACCGTCACCACGCCGATGATCTGCCCGTCATCGAGGATCGGCGCCGCCACATGCATCACCGAGGTGCTTTCGTCGTCCGGGTCGCTGCGGGTCGAGCGCGCGCCGTACTGCCCGCGCAGGGTGAGGTAGACATCGTTCCAGCGCGAATAGTCCTTGCCCAGGGCCTGGCCGCTGGAATCGAGCAACACGATGCCCTTGGCGTCGGTGACATAGATGCGGTGACTGACCTGGTTCTTCGCCAGCCCCCAGATCTGCGCGCTGGGGCGGCGCTCGCCGTAGGACTGCAGCACCTGCGACAGGCGGCTCTGGTTCAGGGTGCCGTGCTTGACGTCGTCATGGAGGATTTCCGCCAGCAGGTTGGCGGTGTCCACCAAGGTTTCCTCGGAGGACTGGCGCACCACCGGGCGGATCTGTTCGCGCACGGTGTTGAGCAGAAAATAACCGGCCAGCCCGACGAACAGGAAGTACACCAGGAAGATGCGAATCCCCAGGCGCATCAGGCGTGCTCCGGGCTGTAGCTGTAGCCCAGGCCGCGGTGGGTCTGGATCGGTTCGGCGTCGGCGGCCACCTGGCGCAGCTTGGCGCGCAGGCTCTTGATATGGCTGTCGATGGTGCGTTCGTAGCCCACGTCCGAGGCCACGCCCAGGCCATCGAGCAGTTGCTCGCGGCTGAACACCCGCCGCGGTTGTTCGAGCAGGCATTGCAGCAGGCGGAACTCGTGACGGGTCAGCGCCAGCGCCTGGCTGCGATAGACGATACGCATGGCCAGGCTGTCGAGCTGGAACGGCGTGCTGTCTGTGGCCGGCTCGCTGCGCGGCGCCATGCGCTTGAGGATCGCCCTGACCCGGGCCGCCACTTCGCGCGGGCTGAAGGGCTTGACCACGTAGTCGTCGGCACCGATTTCCAGGCCCAGCACGCGGTCGATCTCGGCGTCGCGGGCGCTGAGGAACATCACCGGCACCTCGCTGAAGCGGCGCAGCTGGCGGCAGGTTTCGAAGCCACTGATGTCTGGCAGGCCAATGTCGAGGATCACCAGGTCCGCCGGGCGCAGGCGCTGTTGCTCGACCGCGGCGCTGCCCAGGGTCACCCATTCGGTGCTGTGGCCGTCGGCCTGCAGGGCGTAGACCAGAGTGTCGGCGATGGCGGATTCGTCTTCGACGATGAGGATGTGGGGCATGGCGTCCGGCCTTGCTGGGGGCAAAGCTGGATTCTTAGGGGATTCAAGGGCCGTGGCAAGCAGCGGGATGTGGGTAGTGCGCACCGGCCTTTTCGCGGGTAAACCCGCTCCCACAGGAATTGCACAATTTTGTGGGAGCGGCGGTTCGGCGCCCCGGTTTACCCGCGAAGAGGCCGGTGAGCTTACTGAGGACTCAGCAGCTCGGCTTGCCCGCCGTGAATTTCTCGGCCGGGTTCACCGCCGCCTTGAACTTCTTCAACGCCTTGGCACCGACCAGCAACGGATAGTTGAAGTTGCTGCGATCGACCAGGTTGACCTCCACGGTGCGCTTCACGTCACCCAGGCACAGCTCCAGGTCGACCACCGGGCGGCGGGACAGCTCGGGGGCATCGCCCTCCTCGTCCTCGTCGGCGCGGTTCTTGATCTTGCTGATGCGCGAAACCTCATGCTCGTAGACCTTGCCATCGGCGTCCTTGGTCGCCAGGCGAAAGCGCACCCATTCCTGACCGTCGCGGGTGAACAGCTCGATATCCTTGGCCGACAACGACGCGGTGTAGGCACCGGTGTCCATCTTGGCTTTCAGGGTTTCGCCGATTTCCGGCAACTTGATGTTCTCGTAACGGCCGTAGAGCGTGGGCTCGGCGGCCATGACCGGCAACGCCAGCAGGGACAGCAGGGCAAGCAAGGGTTTCACGGGACAGGCTTCCTTGAGAGGGGTCAGTGCTTAGACTGTGCGGGCAGGATAGGTTCGGTGCCACAGGTTAAACAACACAATGTGAAACATTTGTGCCACTTAATGGACGTACGACGTTTGGCGTAGGCCACCGGGCTGCTTATCATTGCCGCCCGTACCTTTCACACAACAAGAGTTCCCTTATGCGTCGCCTGTTGACTGGCCTGCTCACCACCACCCTGCTGCTGCTCAACACCCTGGTGATGATCGGCCCGCTGCTGGTTTTCGCCCTGCTCAAGCTGGTGCTGCCCGGGCGCGGGCGCGACTATGCCTCCGCCGGGGTGATGTGGATGGCCGAAAGCTGGTCGGAAGTCGACAAGGCCATCTTCGCCCTGTGCATCCCCACCCAATGGGAGGTGCGCGGCGTCGACACCCTGCGCCAGGACACCTCGTACCTGTGCATCAGCAACCACCAGACCTGGGTCGATATCCCCGCGCTGATCGAAAGCCTCAACCGCCGCGTGCCGTTCTTCAAGTTCTTCCTCAAGAAGGAGCTGATCTGGGTGCCGCTGCTGGGCCTGGCCTGGTGGGGGCTGGACTACCCGTTCATGAAGCGCTACAGCAAGGCCTTCCTCGACAAGCACCCCGAGCTCAAGGGCAAGGACCTGGAAATCACCAAGGCTGCCTGCGAGCTGTTCAAGCGCCAGCCGGTGACCGTGGTCAACTACCTCGAAGGCACCCGCTTCACCCAGGCCAAGCATGCCCAGCAGCAGTCGCCCTACCGCCATCTGCTCAAACCCAAGGCCGGCGGCGTGGCCTTTGTGCTGGCGGCGCTGGGCGAACAGCTCGATGCGTTGCTGGACGTGACCATCGTCTACCCGGGCAACAAGGCCCCAGGGTTCTGGGACCTGCTCAACGGCAGCATCAGCCGGGTGATCATCGACATTCGCGTGCGTGAGCTGGACCCGGCGCTGTGTGCGGGCGATTACGAGAACGACCCGGTGTTCCGCCAGACCGTGCAGAGCTGGGTGAACCAGCTGTGGGTGGAGAAGGACCAGCGCATCGAGGAACTGCGGGCAGAGATGCGCTAAGCCTGGTCTGGCCTCTTCGCGGGTAAACCCGGTCCCACAGGAACTGCGCCAACCCTGTGGGAGCGGGTTTACCCGCGAAGAGGCCAGCAAAAACAGCGCAAATTCCCGATTAAAATCCAGATTAATAATCGACATTAGCAACTCTTTGTTTGTCACCAGCCACCCTGGTGGATAAAAATCGATCAACCACAACTACAAAAAAGCCAGGATTGATCGATGGCAACCCAACCTTGCTCCGCCCCCGCGCAACTGCGCCGTGTCCTGGGCCTGCCCGCCCTGGTGTTCTTCGGCCTGGTGTACATGGTCCCGCTGACCATCTTCACCACCTACGGCATCGTCACCGAGCTCACCGGTGGCCGCACTGCCGGCGCCTATCTGGTCACCTTGCTGGCCATGCTGTTCACCGCCACCTCCTACAGCTTCATGGTCCGGCGCTTCCCCGTCGCGGGTTCGGCGTACTCTTACACCAACATGGCGTTCGGCCCCAACGTGGGCTTCCTGGCCGGCTGGTCGCTGCTGCTCGATTACCTGTTCATCCCGATGATCAACTACCTGCTGATCGGGCTGTTCCTCAACATCGCCTTCCCGGCCATCCCGGCCTGGGCCATCGTGCTGGCCTCCATCGCCCTGGTGACGGTGCTTAACGTGATCGGTATCCACTCGGTGGCCAAGACCAGCAACCTGATCGTCGGCGCGCAGATTGTCTTCATCGGAGTGTTCGTCGCCCTGTCGTGGCAGGGCCTGGCCGGGCAGCCGGTGGATTTGCTGGCGCCCTTGCGCGGTGATGGCAGCGCACCGGGCTTTGGCGCGCTGATGGCGGGGGCGGCGGTGCTGTGTCTGTCGTTCCTCGGCTTCGACGCCGTCTCCACCCTGGCCGAAGAGTGCAAGGACGCCCGTCGCGACGTGCCCCGGGCGATCATCCTCACTACCCTGGGCGCCGGCCTGCTGTTCACCGTGCTGGCCTATGTCAGCCAACTGGTGCTGCCGGGCAGCCACTTCGCCAACGCCGATGCGGCGGCCAACGAAGTGATGCTCAAGGCCGGCGGGCAGTTCCTCGCCAACTTCTTCACCGCCGCCTTCGTCGCCGGCAGCCTGGGCTCGGCACTGGCCTCACAGGCGGCGGTGTCGCGCATCCTGTTCACCATGGGCCGCGACCGCGTACTGCCGCAGCGCAGCTTCGGCTATCTGTCGCCGCGCTTCGGCACACCGGTGTTCGCTACCCTGCTGGTGTCGGCGTTCTCGCTGCTGGCGTTGGTGATCGACCTGGCCACCCTGGCCTCGCTGATCAGCTTTGGCGCGCTGGTGGCGTTCTCGGCGGTGAACCTGGCGGTGGTGAAGACCCACCTGGTGAACGAAAGCGTGAATCGCAACCTCAAGGGGTTGCTGCGCTATGGCGTGGTGCCGCTGGTGGGGTTGGGCCTGACCTTGTGGCTGTGGACCAGCCTGTCGGCGCTGACGCTGGTGATCGGACTTTGCTGGTTTGCCCTGGGGTTGGCTTACCTCGCGGCGCTGACGGCGGGCTTTCGCAAGCCGGTGCGCCTGGTGGACTTCACCGAAATCGCTTGAAGGAACATAGAGCCTGTGGGAGCGGGTTCACCCGCGAATGCGAGGGTGAATGTGCCGCCGCCTTCGCGGGTAAACCCGCTCCCACAGGGACCGCGTCAGGCAATTAGACCGATGGCTGAGCCAACGGCGCCGGCGTCGCCCACAAATTCCCCAGGTTCTGCAACAACGACCCGGCAATCCCCTGCTGCCCCAGGTACTGCAGGATCAACGGCGCAAACTGCCCGATCATCCCGGTATCCAGGCCCAGCGCCTTGAACGCGGTATCCAGGTCGTTGCGGTTCTGCACCTCACCACCCAGCGCATTGCCCAACGGCGAGTCAGTCTTGCCGTTGCCCAGCAACTGCCCCAGGCCGCTCAATCCGCCCAACGCACTGGCCCCCGACAGCAAGTCCAGCCCCGGCACGGCCTTGGTCAGCTGGCCATAGTCGTCGCCGCTGAGGTTGTTGCGCGCCAGCCCCAGCATCGCCCCGGCGCCGCCGATGGCCTGCTCGGGGGTGATCTTCAACTCGCTGCCCAAGGTGTTGAGCAGGTTGGCCTGGCCTTCGGGAGCCTGCACCGGGGCGCTCTGCTGCTGGTTTTGCGTGGCGGAAACCGCGTTGGCAACGTCGCTGAGGTTGAAGGCGAACACCGGGCTTGCGGCCAGGGTCATCAAGGTTGCCAGGGTGAGTGCTTTCATCGGGAGGGACCTCGTCGGCCGGGATGGCCGGGAAACGAGGGGTTTGACTGGGGGTTTGAACCTTTGTTCCGGGCCGGTGGTCGGCGCTGGCCTCATCGCTGGCAAGCCAGCTCCCACAGGTATGGCGCAGGCCTTGAGGATGGCGCGGTCCATGTGGGAGCCGGCTTGCCGGCGATGGGCCGCAAAGCGGCCGCAGTCACATCAATCTGGCTGATAAAAGCTCGAGGCCGGCACCTGCCGCAAGGCCCCCACCAACGCATCCACCTGCCCCCAGGCCACCGTCAGGTGTTGCAGGCTCGACGCCTGGAGCCTCTTCAAATCGCCTCCCGTCGCCAGTTCCTGGGCGTGGTAGCCGTCGGTGTAGGCGATGAACATGAAATGGCAGACGTTCATAAGTACCTCCTCGATGGGCACGGCGCCTTCGAGGATGGCGGTGGAGAGGGATTGACCGGGTGGGAGTTCGAATTTGACGTGGAGGTCTTCGGGTGGGTCGGGGACGATTTTTTTCATGGCAATCACCTGAATGCAGTGTTGCTGCCCCGTTCGTTTCCACACAAATGGGTGGCAGCTGTACACGGGGTGGAAACCCGGATGCATTCAGGAAAACCCGGTAGGCAAAAGCCTCCCGCGCACAGCTGCCGTAACGACAAGTTCCGGAATGCATGTTCGGGTTTCCACGCCCGGCCGCTGAACCCTCAGCGACCGGCAGAGCCTAGTGGCCAGTGTTTTCCCGGACAATCAGACGCGCATCGACAGGATGCGTAGGATATTTCCATCGCCTTACCAGTGTATGCGGGAAATATCCTGCGACCACGTAGGGCGTTTCCGCTTACCTATCATTTTTGCCAGTAGCCATGCGCCTGGCCTCTAATCAATATCCTCAATAGGGTCTGTATGAAAAGTCTTGAGACGAAGGTCAGGCAAGGCGAAAACAGCCGAGGAACGGCCGGAGTCGCGCTCGACTTTGCGGGTTATAAATGAGCATTCCGACCGAACAGGCGCACCAGGTTTTTTTCAACGCAACATCACCGATGCATCAAGGCTTTTCATACAGATCCCAGAAAACTTCCGGAATCATCGACCGTTAAAAAATGGCCGATGGCAGTCGGAAATCACACAACGCTGTTCGCAAACGGCACAAGTGATTATGGAAATATCATGGCAGACCGTGCCGATCGCCGTTTATCGGCGGAATGTTCAAAGCTATCCATATCTCCGTGAGTCAAGCGGGCAAGACCCATGCCTGGAGAAACATCATGCATAAAAATGCGAAAAGTACATTACTGTTCCACCAAGGCAGAGCCCTGAAAACGGTAAAGAAGGGGCTGCGAACCATCACACTCCTCGGCACGCCCGAACAGCCGCTGGCCGAGCACGAGCCTGCATCGCAGGCTGTCGCTCAAAAACTACTGGCTAGCGACCAGCAAGGCTCGGTAGTCAACGTGCACGCTAGCGTTGTCTTGCCACCGACTTCATATGCAGCCTACGGATACTGCACACCGCAGTATCAGCCTCATTCGACACTGGCCTATAACGGCGAACGCGTTGATGTATTTGGCTGGTATCTGCTGGGCAGCTATCGAATTCTCAACACCGCTATCATGCGTTTTCATTCTCCGGATAGCTTTAGTCCGTTTGGGGCTGGGGGAATCAATGCGTATGCGTACTGTGGTAACAATCCCGTGCTCAATACCGACCCAACTGGCCATGTCGTGCCGACCGCAATTCTGCAACATCCCGCACAAAAATTATTGCTACCGGTGCTCAGCGGTAAGCGCGTGAAAGTAATGACGATTGGCACACAGAAGAAATATGTTCCTGCTCCGCCACTCAGTGAAGGAGATATAGCTAGCGTGCAAGACCTCGTCTCGTTGACCACGGAAACCATTAAGACCTTGAGAGCAAGAAATCAAGGACTAAATAACATTTTAAAGCCCTTCAATTCTAGCAAGGACAAATTAAAGAGGCTGGACCTTGAGCACCAACACTCACTGAAACCCAATAGTGACAGAGGGGAGAAGGCCCAGCAAAAAAAATTGCGAGAGCAATACAGCGAACACCTTATTCAGCATAACGAAATATCCGCCAATACATTAAAATACTGCGAAGAACAAGAAACAATAGCGACAGACCTAACCTACCTCAATAAACTCAATGAATTTGCCAGGGCCAATATTAACTAAACTCTCTGCATGGCAACACATTCAATATCTGCGGCCTCTACCAAACCGACCGCTAGAACCAGAGATTCATCATGAACAAGCAAACCGCAGCCACTCTCTTCTTCTACCAAAATGGCAAACTCATCACCGTTAAAGTGGACGGCGACCACCACTCCATTTTCCGCAACGCCGACATCCCAATGGCCGAACTCCAATTTAACGAAAACAACAATTTACTGGCGACCGACGACAAGGGCTCAGTGCTGGTCATGCAGGGCAAACTTAACGAGGCAATCAAGCCGGGTCGGTAGTTGCCTGGACGGGCCTCATCGCCGGTTAGCCGGCTCCCACAGAGGTCTGCGTCATGGCTGAAGCTGGGATGAAAAAGCCCCTCGACTCGAGGGGCTCTTTTCACTTCACATCCGTCACGCCGCGCCCCACATCTTGTGCGGGTCGATCACAAACTTCTTCGGCACGCCGGCATCGAACTCTCCATAGCCTTCCGGGGCCTGGTCGAGGTTGATCACCTGCACGCCCACCACTTCGGCAATGTTGATGCGGTCCCACATGATCGCCTGCATCAGCTGGCGGTTGTACTTCATGGTCGGGGTCTGCCCGGTGTGGAAGCTGTGCGACTTGGCCCAGCCCAAACCAAAGCGAATGCTCAGCGCACCGATCTTGGCGGCAGCATCCACCGCACCCGGGTCTTCGGTCACGTACAGGCCCGGGATACCGATGCTGCCGGCAACGCGGGTCACCTGCATCAGCGAGTTGAGCACAGTAGCCGGGGCCTCGTGCTTGGCGCCTTCATGGCCGTGGCCACGGGCTTCGAAGCCTACGGCGTCGACGGCGCAGTCCACTTCCGGCTCGCCGAGAATATCGACGATCTGCTCGTGCAGCGGGGTGTCCTTGGACAGGTCGACCACTTCGAAGCCCTGGGACTTGGCGTGGGCCAGGCGGGCAGGGTTCAGGTCGCCAACGATGACGCAGGCAGCGCCCAGCAGACGTGCCGAAGCAGCAGCGGCCAGGCCGACCGGGCCAGCGCCCGCGACGTACACGGTGCTGCCAGGGCCAACGCCAGCGGTAACGGCGCCGTGGTAGCCGGTGGGCAGAATGTCGGACAGGCAAGTCAGGTCACGGATCTTCTCCATGGCCTTGTCACGCTCGGGCAGTTTCAGCAGGTTGAAGTCGGCGTAGGGCACCAGCACGTACTCGGCCTGGCCGCCAGTCCAGTCACCCATGTCGACGTAGCCGTAGGCGCCACCGGCGCGGGCCGGATTGACGGTAAGGCACACGCCGGTGTGCATCTCTTTGCACGAGCGGCAGCGGCCGCAGGCGACGTTGAAGGGTACCGACACCAGGTCGCCGATCTGCATGCGCTCGACGTCGCTGCCCTTCTCGACGATTTCACCGGTGATTTCATGGCCCAGGACCAGGCCGACCTGGGCAGTGGTGCGGCCACGGACCATGTGCTGGTCGGAGCCGCAGATGTTGGTGGAAACCACCTTGAGGATGACGCCGTGTTCGATCTTCTTGCCGCGCGGGTCCTGCATTTTCGGGTAGTCGATTTTCTGTACTTCGACCTTGCCAGCGCCGAGATACACCACTCCACGATTGCCAGACATGCTCTTACCTCGCTTGATTTGTATTTATGCAGCGTTGGTTGAAGCGCCGCCATCCATGGGCGGCATGTGTTTCTGGAATGCAGGAATTGTGGGCCTGATGGGGCTTGTCGCAGTGACTGGTTGCGACAGAGGGATACCTGTTTGCGGCGCAGGGGTGTCGCAAAAAGCATCGCGGGGCAAGCCCGCTCCCACGCAGTGGACTTGCTCCCAAGGGTTGGCTTGGGGGCATTCCATTGCGTGGGAGCGGGCTTGTCGGAGTGCCGCACCACCGCGATGGCGTCAGTTCAGAGTACGACGGTGCGATTGGCGTTCAGGAACACCCGCCGCTCGATGTGATACCCCACCGCCCGCGCCAGGGTCAGGCATTCGATATCCCGCCCCTTGGCGATCAGATCCTCGGGGTAATGGCTGTGGTCCACCACCTCCACCCCCTGGGTAATGATCGGCCCTTCATCCAGGTCGTTGTTGATGTAGTGCGCGGTGGCGCCAACCATCTTCACGCCCTTGTTGTACGCCTGGTGATAAGGCTTGGCGCCCTTGAACCCCGGCAGCAGCGAGTGATGGATGTTGATCGCGCAGCCATCCAGCCGGCGGCACAGCTCGGGCGACAGCACCTGCATGTAGCGGGCGAGGATTACCAGCTCCGCACCAGACTCCTCAATCACTTGAAGCACCTTGCGCTCCTGCGCCGGCTTGTCGTGGGGGTCGAGGGCAAAGTGGTAATAGGGAATCTTGTGCCAGTGGGCCAAGGGCTCGAGGTCGGGGTGGTTGGACACCACCGCGACCACGTCCATGGCCAGCTGGCCGATGCGCTGGCGATACAGCAGATCGTTCAGGCAGTGGTCGGCCTTGGACACCATGATCACCACCTTGGGCCGGTGATGGGGTGCACTCAGCTCGAGGGCCATGCCGAACGCTTCGCTACGCTCGGCCAGGCCGGCACGAAAAGCGGCTTCGTCGAAACCGTCGGGGGCGCGGAATTCCACGCGAATGAAAAACCGCCCCGACAGCCGGTCATCGAAGGAATGGTGCTCGGTGACGTAGCAGCGCTGCTCATAGAGGTGACGCGTCACCACATCGACGGTGCCGAGCATGCTCGGGCAGTCGGCAGTGAGAATCCAGGTGTCCGGTGCCCGACTCATGCGGTGTACTCCTTAAGCTTCGATGGCCAGGCCGTATTCGGCCGATGCGTCCTGCAGCCACAGCCACCAGTAGTCGGAGAAGCTGCGGCGGATCATCAACTCCCAGGTGTCTTCGGCGGTGCGGCGGATCACCAGCTGCGACTTGGCGAACACGGTGCCCACGGCCTTGCCCACCGGGAAGTTGTTCGGGTGAACATCATAGCTGGTGGATTTCATCAGCACGTCGCGCACGTTGGGGCCGCGCAGCTCGAGCAGGGTCTGCCCGCCGCTGACGTTGACCACCTGGATGTGCTGGCCGTCGAGGGCTGCACGCAGCTTGTTCTCGACTTCCACTTCCTGACCGCCGGGGACGATCAGCAGGAACTCATCCGGGCCCATCCATTGCAGCGACATGTCGCCGTTGGCGACCACGGTCAGGGCCACCGGCAGTTCCAGGCCCAGGGCCTTGTGCACGGCGCCGGCGAAGGCCGGGTCGTGGCCATCGCCACGCAGGGTCAGGTGGCCGAGGAATTTCTTCTCGCGCAGGGTGACGCCTGCGTTCTTGCGGCCCTTGCCGACCAGGCTGGCCAGGTCGGCGTGGTGCAGTGGCGACTGAGCCTTGGCATCAGGGCCGGGGTTTTGCTGGAAGACGTTGATAGCGCTCATTTCTTACCTGCCTTGAATTCTTGTGCGAGGGATCACACTGACCTCGTGGGAGCGGGCTTGCCCCGCGATGGGGGCGTCAAGGCCTCCATCGCATCGCGGGGCAAGCCCGCTCCCACGTGTCGCATCATCCTGTGATCAAACGTTCTGCCGCTCACCCTTCGGATCGAAGAACACCGCGGAGACGATTTCCGCCTCGATCACGCTGCCATCGGCCTGTGGCGAATACACCCGCTCGCCCATGCGCTTGAGGCCGCCCTTGACCACACCCATGGCGAACGAATAGCCCAGGGAGTTGGCCGCGTAGCTGGAAGTGACGTGGCCGACCATGTCCATCGGGATCGGTTGCTTGGGATCGAACACCAGCTGGGCGCCTTCAGGCAGCCACACCTTGGGGTCGACCGGCTTGAGGCCCACCAGCTGCTTGCGGTTGTCGCGCAGGCAGTCTTCGCGGTTCATGCCACGCAGGCCGATCCACGAGAACGGCTTGTTGCGGCCCACGCACCAGCTCATGTTCAGGTCGTCCGGGTTCATCGAACCGTCGGTGTCCTGGCCCACGATGATGAAGCCCTTCTCGGCACGCAGCACGTGCATGGTCTCGGTGCCGTACGGGGTCAGGTTGTACTTCTTGCCGGCCTCGACGATCTGCTCCAGCACGCCCATGGCGTAGTTGGCCTGCACGTTCACTTCGTACGACAGCTCGCCGGTGAACGAGATGCGGAACACCCGGGCCGGCACGCCGCCGACCTTGCCTTCCTTCCAGGTCATGAACGGGAAGGCTTCCTTGTCCATGTCGATGTCGGTCAGCTCGCTGAGCAGCTTGCGGCTGTTGGGGCCGGACAGGGTCATGGTGGCCCAGTGGTCGGTGACCGAGGTGAAGTACACCTTCAGCTCCGGCCATTCGGTCTGGTGGTACAGCTCCATCCACTGCAGCACACGGGCGGCGCCGCCGGTGGTGGTGGTCATGATGAAGTGGTTGTCGCCGACGCAGGCGGTCACGCCGTCGTCGAAGACCATGCCGTCCTCTTTGCACATCAGGCCGTAGCGGGCCTTGCCCACATCGAGCTTGGTCCAGGCGTTGGTGTAGATGCGGTTGAGGAACTCGCGCGCGTCCGGGCCCTGGATGTCGATCTTGCCGAGGGTGGAGGCGTCCAGCAGGCCGACGCTGTCGCGCACGGCCTTGCACTCGCGGGCCACGGCGGCGTGGATGTCTTCACCGGCTTTGGGGAAGTACCACGGGCGCTTCCACTGGCCGACGTCCTCGAACTCGGCGCCGTTCTTGACGTGCCAGGCATGCAGAGCGGTGAAGCGCACCGGCTCGAACAGGTGGCCACAGTGCCGGCCCGCTACCGCGCCGAAGGTCACCGGCGTGTAGTTGGGGCGGAACATGGTGGTGCCCATTTCCGGGATGGTGATGCCGATCGAACGGGCGGCGATGGCCAGGCCGTTGATGTTGCCCAGCTTGCCCTGGTCGGTACCGAAGCCCAGCGCGGTGTAGCGCTTGACGTGCTCGACCGACTCGAAGCCTTCGCGGGTGGCCAGTTCGATACCGGCGGCGGTGACGTCGTTCTGCTGGTCGACGAACTGCTTCGGCCCTTTGCTGCCCTTGTCGTGCGGCACCTGGAACAGCGCCACGGTGGCCTCTTCCTTGCGCGCCACGGTTTTCGGCAGGGTGCCGACAGTGGCCTTGAAACCGGCCTCGGTGGCAGCGCGGGCGCCGCCTTCGAACCCATCGGCAATCACGTCACCGAGGGCATAGACGCCGTTGATGCCGCCCACGCACTCGCGCTTCTGCGGCGCATCGCCCGGCACGAAGCCGAGGATGTCGTCACGCCATACCGGGCGGCCGCCCAGGTGCGAAGCCAGGTGGACGATCGGGCTGTAACCGCCCGAGGATGCGATCAGGTCGCACTCGAGGGTCTCGCCTGGGCTGGTGACTTTGTGTGCCTGCACATCGATGGCGGCCACGCGGGCGCCGGTGACGTGCTTGCTGCCTTTGGCCTCGATCACGGCGCTGGAGGTGAGGATGCGGATGCCCTTGGCACGCGCTTCTTCAACCAGCGAGCCACGTGGGTTGTGGCGGGCGTCGGCGATCGCGACCACTTGCAGGCCGGCGTCGTGCCAGTCGAGCGCTGCGCGGTAGGCGTGGTCGTTGTTGGTCGACAGCACCAGCTTGCGGCCTGGGGCCACGCCGTAGCGGCGCACGTAGGTCGACACGGCACCGGCCAGCATGTTGCCCGGCACATCGTTGTTGCCGTACACCAGCGGGCGCTCGTGGGCGCCGGGCGCCAGTACCACGCGCTTGGCGCGCACACGGTGCACGCGGTGGCGCACCTGGCCGATCGGGGCGCGGTCGCCGAGGTGGTCGGTGAGGCGCTCGTGAATGGTCAGGAAGTTATGGTCGTGGTAGCCGTTGACCGTGGCCCGTGGAAGCAGGGTCACTTCCGGCAGGCTTTCCAGCTCTTTGATCACCGCGTTGACCCAGTCGGCGGCAGGCTTGCCGTCGAGGGTTTCGCGGGTGTCGAGCAGGCTGCCGCCGAACTCTTCCTGTTCATCGGCCAGGATCACCCGGGCGCCGCTGCGGCCGGCGGCCAGGGCGGCTGCCAGGCCGGCGGGGCCTGCGCCGACGATCAGCACGTCGCAGTGCTGGTTCATGTAGTCGTAGCTGTCCGGGTCGTTCTGCAGCGGCGCACGGCCAAGGCCTGCGGCTTTGCGGATGTACTTCTCGTAAGTCATCCAGAACGATTTCGGGTACATGAAGGTTTTGTAGTAGAAGCCCGGCGGCATCATGCTGCCGCCCACCTTGCCGAGGATGCCCATGACGTCGTTGTTGACGTTCGGCCAGCCGTTGGTGCTGGTGGCGACCAGGCCTGCGTACAGCGCCTGCTGGGTGGCACGCACGTTGGGGATCTGGGTGGCTTCGCTGGAGCCGATCTGCAGGATGGCGTTCGGCTCTTCGGTACCGGCGGCGATGATGCCGCGGGGGCGCGAGTACTTGAAGCTGCGCCCGACGATGTCGACGCCGTTGGCCAGCAGGGCGGCAGCCAGGCTGTCGCCGGCATAGCCCTGGTAGGTCTTGCCGTTGAAGGTGAAGTTCAGCACCTTGCTGCGGTCGATACGGCCGCCGCTGGCGAGGCGATAGGTCTGGCTCATACTTTTTCCCCTTGGCCCTTGGCGGTCGCGGATGCCGCGCTTTGCTTGCCGGCAGCGGTGACTTGAGGCTTCTCGCCGATCTTGTAGGTTTCCAGAATTTCGTAGGTCACGGTGTCACGGGTGACGTTGAAGTACTGGCGGCAGCCGGCAACGTGGTCCCACAGCTCGTGGTGGATGCCACGCGGGTTGTCGCGGAAGAACATGTAGGTGCCCCACTCCTCGTCGGAGCAGGCGGCCGGGTCCAGCGGGCGCGGGATGTGGGCCTGGCCGGAAGCGTGGAATTCTTCTTCGGAGCGCAGCTCGCCGCAGTGGGGACAGAAAATATGCAACATGACGGTTGTCTCCGGGTCAGTGGGCGACGGCAGCAGCGCCGTGTTCGTCGATCAGCGCACCGTTGTAGAAACGGTCCATGGAGAACGGCGCGGCCAGTGGGTGCATCTCGCCCTTGGCCAGGCTTGCGGCGAACACGTTGCCCGAGCCTGGGGTGGCCTTGAAGCCGCCGGTGCCCCAGCCGCAGTTGAAGAACATGTTCTTGACCGGGGTCTTGGAGATGATCGGGCAGGCGTCCGGCGAGGTGTCGACGATGCCGCCCCACTGGCGGTTCATGCGCACGCGCGAGAGGTTGGGGAACATCTCGACGATGGCCTGCAGGGTGTGTTCGATCACCGGGTACGAGCCGCGCTGGCCGTAGCCGACCCAGCCGTCGATACCGGCACCGATCACCAGGTCGCCCTTGTCGGACTGGCTGATGTAGCCGTGCACGGCGTTGGACATGATCACGCTGTCGATGATCGGCTTGATCGGCTCCGATACCAGGGCTTGCAGCGGGTGCGATTCCAGCGGCAGGCGGAAGCCGGCGAGCCTGGCCATGTGCCCGGAGTTACCGGCGGTGACCACACCGACGCGCTTGGCGCCGATGAAGCCTTTGTTGGTTTCCACGCCGATCACGGCGCCGTTTTCTTTACGGAAACCGATCACTTCGGTCTGCTGGATCAGGTCCACGCCCAGGGCGTCGGCGGCACGGGCGAAGCCCCAGGCCACGGCATCGTGACGGGCCACGCCGCCACGGCGCTGCACGGTGGCACCGAGGATCGGGTAGCGGGTGTTCTTCGAGCAGTCCAGGTAAGGGATCTCGGCCGCCACCTGGGCGGTGTTGAGCAGCTCGCCATCGACGCCGTTGAGGCGGTTGGCATTGACCCGACGCTCGGAGTCGCGGATGTCCTGCAGGGTGTGGCACAGGTTGTACACGCCGCGCTGGGAGAACATCACGTTGTAGTTGAGGTCCTGGGACAGACCCTCCCACAGCTTCATGGCGTGCTCGTACAGGTGCGCCGACTCGTCCCACAGGTAGTTGGAACGCACGATGGTGGTGTTACGGGCGGTGTTGCCGCCGCCCAGGTAGCCTTTTTCGATCACGGCAACGTTGGTGATGCCGTGTTCCTTGGCCAGGTAGTAGGCCGTGGCCAGGCCATGGCCGCCACCGCCGACGATGACCACGTCGTAGACCTTTTTAGGGGTTGGCGTGCGCCACATGCGCTGCCAGTTCTCGTGGTGGCTGAGGGAGTGTTTGAAGAGGCCGAAGCCCGAGTAGCGTTGCATGGTCGTTTACTCCACTCAGCGGTAAACAGGGAAGTCTGCGCACAGGGCGGCGACGTTCTTGGCCACATCGGCTTCAACGTCAGCGTCGCCGAGGTTGTCGAGGATGTCGCAGATCCAACCGGCCAGCGCCACGCACTGGGCCACCTTGAAGCCACGGGTGGTGACGGCCGGGGTGCCGATACGCAGGCCCGAGGTGACGAACGGCGACTGCGGGTCGTTGGGCACGGCGTTCTTGTTGACGGTGATATGGGCACGGCCCAGGGCGGCGTCGGCGTCTTTGCCGGTAAGGCCCTGGCGGATCAGGCTGACCAGGAACAGGTGGTTGTCGGTACCGCCCGAGACCACATCGAAGCCGCGGTCGATGAACACCTGGGCCATGGCCTGGGCGTTTTCGATGACCTGCTTCTGATAGGCCTTGAAGCCTGGCTCCAGCGCTTCCTTGAAGCACACGGCCTTGGCGGCGATCACGTGCATCAGCGGGCCGCCCTGGGCGCCGGGGAACACCGCGGCGTTGAGCTTTTTCTCGATCTCTTCGTTGCTCTTGGCCAGGATCAGGCCGCCACGTGGGCCGCGCAGGGTCTTGTGGGTGGTGGTGGTGACCACATCGGCGAAGGGGATCGGGTTCGGGTACAGGCCGGCGGCGACCAGGCCGGCAACGTGGGCCATGTCGACGAACAGCAGGGCACCGACTTTATCGGCGATCTGGCGGAAGCGTGGGAAGTCGAGGGTTTTCGAGTAGGCCGAGAAACCGGCGACGATCATCTTCGGCTTGTGCTCGACGGCCAGGCGCTCGACTTCGTCGTAGTCGATCAGGCCGGTGGTGGTGTCGATGCCGTACTGCACGGCGTTGTACAGCTTGCCCGAGGAAGACACCTTGGCGCCGTGGGTCAGGTGACCGCCGTGGGCCAGGCTCATGCCCAGAATGGTGTCGCCGGCCTGCAGCAGGGCCAGGTACACGGCGCCGTTGGCCGACGAACCGGAGTGCGGCTGCACGTTGGCGTAGTCGGCGCCGAACAGCTGCTTGGCGCGCTCGATGGCCAGCGCCTCGACCTTGTCGACGTGCTCGCAGCCACCGTAGTAGCGCTTGCCCGGGTAGCCTTCGGCGTATTTGTTGGTGAGGCCGCTGCCTTGGGCCTGCATCACGCGCTTGCTGGTGTAGTTCTCCGAGGCGATCAGCTCGATGTGATCTTCCTGGCGCTGTTCCTCGGCATTCATCGCCGCCAGCAGTGCGTCGTCGTAACCCTGGATCTGGTCTTGCTTGCTGAACATCATGTATCTCCCGGCAGCGATCGTTTCTTGTCTGTAGAGGGACTTGTCACCCTTTGCAGCGATGGTATGGCCGGGCCGGGGGGCACAGATGCCTGCGCGCGCCTTGCAATGGCGCGTTTACGACATTGGCTGCAGGGTTTGTCTGTGCCGGCCCTTTCGCGGGTAAACCCGCTCCCACAGGGATTGCGCTGCACCCTGTGGGAGCGGGTTTACCCGCGAAAGGGCCGGCACAGGCGACGCAGGCCTGGGCCTGTATAGGCAACCGCCAAATCGATGGTTTAGAGTGCGTGCCTGCGTCGTAAAAAAGGACAGGCGTCATGACCGACAACAACCAACAATTCGCCAGCGACAACTATTCCGGCATCTGCCCCGAGGCCTGGGCCGCGATGGAAAAGGCCAACCACGGCCACGAACGCGCCTATGGCGACGACCAGTGGACCGAGCGCGCCTCGGAGTACTTCCGCAAACTGTTCGAAACCGACTGCGAAGTGTTCTTCGCTTTCAACGGCACCGCCGCCAACTCCCTGGCCCTGGCCTCGCTGTGCCAGAGCTACCACAGCGTGATCTGCTCCGAGACCGCCCACGTCGAGACTGACGAATGCGGCGCGCCGGAGTTCTTCTCCAACGGCTCCAAGCTGCTGACCGCGCCCAGCGTCAACGGCAAGCTCACCCCCGAGTCGATCCGTGAAGTGGCGCTCAAGCGCCAGGACATCCACTACCCCAAGCCCCGCGTGGTGACCCTCACCCAGGCCACCGAAGTGGGTACGGTATACCGCCCCGACGAGCTCAAGGCGATCAGCGCCACCTGTAAAGAACTGGGCCTGAACCTGCACATGGACGGCGCACGCTTCACCAACGCCTGCGCCTTCCTCGGCTGCACCCCGGCGGAGCTGACCTGGAAGGCCGGCGTCGATGTGCTGTGCTTTGGCGGCACCAAGAACGGCATGGCCGTGGGCGAGGCGATCCTGTTCTTCAACCGCGCCCTGGCCGAAGACTTCGACTACCGCTGCAAGCAGGCCGGGCAACTGGCCTCGAAGATGCGCTTCTTGTCGGCGCCGTGGGTCGGGCTGCTGGAAGACGGTGCCTGGATGCGTCATGGCCGTCACGCCAACAAGTGTGCGCAACTGCTGGCGTCGCTGGTCAGTGGCTTGCCGGGCGTCGAGCTGATGTTCCCGGTAGAGGCCAACGGGGTGTTCCTGCAGATGCCGGAGCCGGCCATCGAAGCGCTGCGCAATAAAGGCTGGCGCTTCTATACCTTCATTGGCAGCGGTGGGGCGCGGTTCATGTGCTCGTGGGATACCGAAGAGGCTCGGGTGCGCGAACTGGCGGCGGATATCCGCGCCATCGTCGGCGCCTGATCCACCGCATTCGCGGGTAAACCCGCTCCCACAGGTGCTCCACTAACCTTAAGGTCAGTGCTGTCCCTGTGGGAGCGGGTTTACCCGCGAAGAATCCAACACCGATTAAAGCCTGAACCCACCCATCTGCCGCGCCAGGTCATCGGCCAATCCACGCAAGGCCTGGCATTCCTCGCGGCATCCCTGCACTTCGCTGGCCGTCTGCCGCGCCAGGTCGGAAATCCCCTGCACCGTGCGGTTGATCTCCTCGGTCACCGCCGACTGCTCCTCGGTCGCCGTGGCCACCTGGTGGTTCATGTCGCTGATCTGCTCCACCTGATCGGTGATCGCCCCCAGCGACGTGCCCGTGAGCTGGCTGGACTCCACCCCATTGCCGGTCGCCTGCTGCCCCGCCTGCATCGACGACACCGCCGTGCCCGCGCCCTGCTTGAGGCGCTGGATCATCTGCTGCACTTCGTCGGTGGACACCTGGGTGCGCCGGGCCAATGTACGCACCTCGTCGGCCACCACGGCAAAGCCACGGCCCATCTCACCGGCCCGCGCCGCTTCGATGGCCGCGTTCAGCGCCAGCAGGTTGGTCTGTTCGGAAATACTGCGGATCACCGCCAAAACTTCATCGATCGAGGCGACTTCGTCGGCCAACTGGCTGACCGCATCGGCGGCCTTGCCGATCTCGCCAGACATGCCTTCGATGTTGTGAATGGACCGACGCACCACTTCCCGCGCCTGCAGCGCTTCGTCGCGCGCCGACTGCGATGCCACGGCGGCGGAGCCGGCATTCTGGGCAATGTCCTGCACGGTCAAACCCATCTCGTGCACGGCGGTGGCGACCATCTCGGTCATTTCCTGCTGCCGGCCAGAGCGTTCGGCGGTGTTGTCCACCACTTGCGTCACTTGTTCGACCGATCGGTGTAGGCGCTCGGTGGTGCGCAGCACTTCGCCGATCAAGCCGCGCTGGCTGTCGAGGAAGCGGTTGAAGCCCCGGGCCAGATCGCCCAGCTCGTCCTGGCGCGAATCGTCGAGTCGGTGGCTGAGGTCACCGGCACCGCTGCCAATCTGCACCAATGCCGCAGTGACCTGGCGGATCGGCCGTACCAAGCCACGCGCCAACAGCACCACCAGCAACAGCGACACCAGCGCTACGCCTCCGCCAATCAAGCTGGTGAGCCAGACGGCCTGACGCATCTGGGCATAGATTTCGGCCTCGGGCACTTCGGCCACCAGGGTCCAATTGAGGTCACGCAGGGGCAGGCCCAGGGCCAGGTAGGTTTCACCGTCACGGCTGAAACGGCTGCTGCGCAGGCCCTGCCCGCCCGTCATCACGGCTTTGGCTGCATCGGCATCGAGCTGCTCGGCGAGTTTGCGCTTGCCGCTGAATTGCTGGTCGGGGTGCACCTGGATCAGGCCATCGTTGCGCACCAGGAACACCTTGCCGTGCTCGCCGAAGCTGAAGTCGTGAATCAGCTTGGACAACTCGCTCATGCGCAGGCCCATGCCCGCCACGCCCACCAACTGGCCATCCTTTTCCACCCGATAGTCGATGAACAGCGCCAATTCGCCGGTGGCCCCGTCGATATCGATATTGACCAGGCGCTCGGCCCCGCTGTCGATATAGCCGTAGAACCAGCTGTCCTTGGGGTTGGCGCGGCTGAGAGTGCGATCCAGGCCTTTTTCGTTGTAGTAGTGGTTGCTCGCAGTGGCGGCGAACATCGTGGTGAAGGCCTTGTTGCGCTGCCTGGCACCCTCCAGGTACTCGATGAAACGCGGTGCTTGTGCAGGATCTTCACCGGCTGCCAGCCAGTCGCGCAGCAGGGTATTGCCGGCGATGTCCGCCGCGGCCACCAGCGGTCGGCCGAGCATGCGTTCGATGTCGTTGCGGATCGCCTCGATGCTGGCCGGCAGCGCCGTGTCGACCAGGTACCGCTCGGTGAGGCGGTTGACCGCCACGGTGTAGATCGCCACCACCACCAGGATGCTCGCCAGCAGGGCCGCGCCCATGCTTGCGATCAATTGCCACTGGATACTCCGCCGCCAGATACGCATGCCCTGCTACTCCCGCTAATTATTGTTTTGCGAGAAGTGTATACACTCAAGTATCCAGTTATTCCAGAGATCTGAGACAGCACAAAAAGACTGTGGGAGCGGGTTTACCCGCGAAGACGTCGGTGAAACCACCATCGTCTTCGCGGGTAAACCCGCTCCCACAGGGGATGCTTGAGCGCTTTACTGGTCGCCGATGGTGCGGCTGATGGCATCGACGGTGGCGTCGATCTGCGCCTGGGTGCGCTCCAGGGTCTTGGCGTGTTCGCGCTGCAACTCGATCTGTTTCGAGCACAGGTTCAGGGCCGCCAGCACCAGCAATTTGTCACCGATCAGGGTCGGGTAGCTGCGCTTGGTCTCGGCCAGGGCGACGTTGAGCATGCGCACGGCCTGGGCCAGGGTCTCTTCCTGGCCTTCCGGCGCCTTGAGCGAATAGTCGTTGCCGAGGATCGAGACGACATTGACCGGCTGCGCGTGCAGCCTCATGCGTTCACGACACCCGCGCTGGCGCGGTCGACCAGGGCCTGGATGCGGGCAGCGGTGGCGCCGTGCTTCTCTTCCTGTTCCATCAGCGACAACTGCAGGCTGTCGTTCTCTTCCTTGGCCTGGGCCAGTTCCTGGGCCAGGTTGGCGTTCTGTTCGGCCAGTTGTGCGTTCTTGTGCATCAGGTCGGTGACCAGCTGCTCGAGTTGATTCAGGGAAGTTTCCAACATGCGTCTATCTCGGGTTGTTGCAAAGGGCGCACACGATAAGGAAAAACCTGCGCCCTCGCCATTAAATATCGGATTCAAAAGGTTTTTACCTGCTCAGGTTGACCGGTGTCGGCCGCCCTTGTTCCGGCCTGGGTCAACCGCCTGTCAGGAATTTAGTTAGCTGCCTCACAATTTCACCGTGCCACTATCAAGACTGGCCGGTCACGACCGATACGCCGGCAGGTCCCATTTCGTCGCACGGACTGCGGCCCCCCTTTCTGCCTTGGATACCGCCTCCATGTCCCTACGCAACATGAATATCGCCCCGCGCGCCCTGCTCGGGTTCTCGGTGATCGGCCTGCTGATGCTCGGCCTGGGTGTCTTCTCGCTGATCCAGATGGGCAACATCCGCCAGGCCGGCGTGACCATCGAAGAAATCAGCGTGCCCAGCATCAAGACCCTCGACGAGCTGACCGCGCTCAACCTGCGCCTGCGCACCCTCTCCTACCGCCTGCTGCTCAACCGCGAGCCGGCCACCCAGCAGGACACCCTGCGCCTGCTCGACGAGCGCAACGCGCAGATCGACAAGGCCCGCCATGCCTACGAGCCGCTGATCAGCGCCGCCGATGAAAAAGCCGCGTTCGATCAGTACGGCCAGTTGCTCGGCCAGTACCGCCAGCTCGAAGCGCGCATGCGCAGCCTGAGCCAGGCCGGCGACCTGGAAGGCTTGCGCACCCTGCTCAACCGCGACCTGCTGGACAACTCCGAGCAGATCAACAAGGTCATGGACACCCTGGTGCGCATCAACACCGACCAGACCCGCGACACCAACCTGCAGGCCGCCGACCAGTACAACGGCGCCTTTGCCCTGGTGATCGGCCTGCTGATTGCCGCCACCGTGCTGACCCTGCTGTTCGCCCTCCTGCTCACCCGCAGCATCGTCAAACCCATCGACGAAGCGCTCAAGGCCGCCGAGCAGATCGCCGAGGGCGACCTCACCCACAGCATCCGCCCCGAAGGCACCGACGAAGCCGCGCGCCTGCTGCAGGCCATGGCCAAGATGCAGGACAAGCTGCGCGACACCTTGCAGTTGATCGCCGGCTCCGCCACCCAGCTGGCCTCGGCCGCCGAAGAGCTGAACAGCGTCACCGACGAAAGCGCCCGCGGCCTGCAGCAGCAGAACAACGAAATCGAGCAGGCCGCCACCGCCGTCACCGAAATGACCAGCGCGGTCGAGGAAGTGGCACGCAACGCGGTCAGCACCTCCGAAGCCTCCAGCGAAGCCAGCCGTTCGGCCGGCGATGGCCGCGACCTGGTCATGGAAACCGTGGGCGCCATCGAGCGCATGAGCGGCGACGTACAGGCCACCGCCAAGCTGATCACCCACCTGGCCGAGCAATCGCGCGACATCGGCAAGGTGCTGGACGTGATCCGCGGCCTGGCCGACCAGACCAACCTGCTGGCGCTCAACGCCGCCATCGAGGCGGCGCGTGCCGGCGAGGCGGGCCGTGGCTTTGCCGTGGTGGCCGATGAAGTGCGGGCGCTGGCGCACCGCACCCAGCAGTCCACCAGCGAGATCGAGCGGATGATCGGCAGCATCCAGGGTGGCACCGAACAGGCCGTGGACTCGATGCGCACCAGCACCGAGCGCGCCGAATCGACCCTGAACATCGCCAAGGGCGCAGGCCTTGCGCTGGACACCATCGCCTCGGCGGTGGGGCAGATCAACGAGCGCAATCTGGTGATCGCCAGCGCCGCCGAGGAGCAGGCCCAGGTGGCCCGCGAGGTGGACCGCAACCTGGTGAACATCAATGACCTGTCGGTGCAGAGTGCCACCGGCGCGCATCAGACCAGCGCGGCGAGTGCCGAGTTGTCGCGATTGGCGGTGGACCTCAACGGGCTGGTGGCGCGGTTCCGTACCTGACCGTCAAGGCCATAGGGGGGGGCGTGGCACCGGCGAATGGCCTCAACCTCCGCGTGCCCCTCTATGTGCGCCTGCCAGGCCGGCACAGCCAGTTCGTCAGCGCACGAATAAGACGGCACGGCAGCCCTGCCGGCTGCTGCTGGGCAGGCACACCCCCCAACGCCATCGGCTTGAGCCGTTCCCATTGCGAGATCGGCCCCGCCTGCGGCGCAACCCCGCCATTGAACTTGCTGGCCAGCTTGTCCACGGCATTCAGTGCCGTGGTCACCGCCCCCTCGGCCCAGCCTGCGGTCCAGGACACATCGTCGCCGGCCAGGATGAAGCCATCATTGGCAACGCCGTTGCCACCCTCGTGGAACTGGCTGAACAACAGGCGCTGATACTCGTATTGGCCGGGCAGGTTCATCTTGAACGCACCGAGGTAGAAGGGCTCTGCTTCCCATTGGATCTGCGCGAACGGGTCGCTGCCCAGGTACTGCCCACGCAGGTCCACCTGCGGATAGACCTGCTCCAGCAGGGTGGTGCACAGCTCGGCGTTGGGCATGTGCGCCTGGCTGCCCAGCAGTTTGAGGCTGTCGTCGTTCCAGGTGTACGACAGGAAGATCCCCGAGCCTGTGTAGTTGCCGCTGCTGGCGCCATAGTCCACCAGGTAGGTGCCGCGGGTCAGGCGGTCCGACAGGGTGATGCTCATCAATTGCCGGCCTTCACTGTCACGGGCCTTCCAGAACGGGCTGCGGGTCTGGGCGAAGACCTTGGCCGACTGCATGTAGTGGGTGTACATCACCGCTTCCCACTGCTTCTGGCTGAGCAGCGCCGGGCCTGCGGGTTGCGGGTCGGCATGCCGGTAGCGAAACTTGTCGAGGATGCGAACGTGTGGGGTGTAGACCACCGCTGCAAAGGTCTGCGTGTGGTCCTCCTGCCGCTCCAGGTCGTGCAGGTACACCTCGAACTGGCCATCTTCGCGACGGCTGACCAGGCTGACCTCCTGGCGCAGCGGGTTGCGCCCAGGCAAGCCTGCCATGGTCAAGGTCTGCACCGTTTCGAGGGCATCCCAATACACATGCTCGTCGCCAAAACTGCCGGGGGTGCCCGCCCATAGCCGCTGCGGCAACTGATCGGCGCCATCGCGCATCAGCTGGTGGGAAACATCCAGCCCGGTATAGAGCACCCGCAGCACTTCGAGGAAACAGTTGGGGAAGTCGGTATTCCAGCCACCGGTACCGAAACCGATCTGACCGAACAGGTTGATATCCGCCGCCGACCACTTGGCCTGCTCGACCATCGCCGCATGGAAACTCAAGTTATCCCAACCCAGTTCGAGCATATTGTTCCAAGTGGACTTGATGAAGTCTTGATCCACCGTACCATCGGACATTGCCCGTTCCATGGCAGCAAAATGAATCGGGGATTGTTCCAGGAACTCTTCAAAGAAACGGTCTTCAATGGCCTTGAACTTTTCTGGCCGGGGAAATTCCCCGTCATCACCCTCGAAGTAATACTTGTTCCCTTCGTAATCAACTACCGTACTGACCGCTGCAACGCTGCCCGGGTTGGGGAAGTCTTCACTGTTGTCACGCATGCCGACTTTATCGAAGTAATGCATCAGCGCCCTGCCCGACACCGGAAAGCGCATGGCCCCACGCTCGAACGGCACACTACCGACCCCGTCGGAGAACAACCGCCCACCGATTCGCCCGCTGGCCTCCACCACCACCGGCCGCAAGCCCATGCGCATGCACTCATAGGCGGCCACGAGCCCCGCCACACCGGCCCCCACCACCAGTACTGCCTGGCCCAGGTTCTCGGGCTGCAGACTGCCCAGGGGGCTTGCGCCCTTGGCCTGCAGGTAGCGTGCATAGTCGAATGGAAAGTCCGGAATCAAGGCACTGACAGCGTCGGCCCGGGCCAGTAAAGCAGCTCGCATTCTGTTGGGTGTAGCCGCCATGTTTATTACTCACTTCACTGTGAATAAGTTAATTAACCGAAGTAAATAGGAATATTCCTACATAGCAAAATACTCTTTCGCGCTATTAATTCGAATTCTGAGACTATCAGAAATGCCAGTTGACATAACCTCAAACAACCAGTCCACACGTGAACTTCGCCGTAAATTCCGGTGAAATTCCATGACACCTGGAATTCCCATGGCTCGTGCAATACACGCGAAAAAAGTCTTGAACATGGAAGCCCGAAGTATCGAACAAATCCCGGCCGGTGAACGGCACGGCAAGGCCTGGCACTTGGCGCCGTTCTGGTTCACCGGAAACTTCGTGCTCACCACCATGGCCACCGGTTTCATCGGCCCGTCCTCCGGCCTGCTGGCCTGGCAAGCCATTCTGGCGATCGTGCTGGGGGTCGCGGCCGGCACCTTGTGCATGGCATTACACGCCAACCAGGGCCCGCGCCTGGGCCTGGCGCAGATGATCCAGTCGCGGGCCCAGTTCGGGCTCTATGGCGCGGTGCTGCCATTCGCGGTGGTGGTCGGTGTGTACGTGGGTTTCAACGTGTTCAACCTCACGCTGGCAAGCGAAGCGCTCGGCCCGTGGCTGCCGGGGCCGGCGCCGCTGTGGCAGGGCCTGCTGCTGGCCATCGCATTGTGCATCGCCGTAGTCGGCCACGACCTGCTGCACGCGGTGCAGCGCTGGCTCACCTACGTGCTGATCGCCGTGTTCGGCTGGCTCACCCTTACCGCGCTGGGTGGGCTGCAACTCGATAGCGCACAGCCGCAAGTACCCTTCTCCTGGGCTGCATTCTTCGGCCAGCTGTCGGTGGCCGCGGCCTACCAGATCAGCTACGCCGTCTATGTGTCCGACTATACCCGCTACCTGCCTGCCGACACCCCGGCCCGGCGCACCGTCGGCTGGACCTATCTGGGCGCCGCCGCATCGGCCATCTGGCTGATGTCGCTGGGCGCCCTGCTGGCCTCGGCACTACCCGCCGACGGGCCGATCGGCTACGTGAAACACCTGGGTGACCTGGCCATGCCGGGCTTCGGCAACGTCGCCGTGCTGCTGGCGGTGCCGGCGCTGGTCGGCATCATGGCCATCAACTGCTACGGCGCCATGCTCACCGGCGCCAGTGCCCTGTCGGCCATGCGCGAGGTACCGCCTGGGGCCGGGCCACGCATTGTCGGTATCGTGCTGGTGGGGGTGCTGATCTATCTGATCACCCTGAGCCTGCCGGCCAGCTACCTGGACAGCTTCAGCCTGTTCCTGCAACTGATGCTGTATCTGCTGCTGCCCTGGAGCGCCATCAACCTCACCGACTTCTATCTGCTGCGCCAGGGCCGCTATGTGATCGCCGAACTGTTCGACGCACAAGGCATCTACGGGCGCTGGGCACTGCCTGGCTTGCTGGCCTACCTGGGGGCGCTGCTGGCCATGCTGCCGTTCGCCAGCCTGGGCGGTTACCAGGGCTGGCTGGTTGCCAGCCTGGGGGGCGTGGACCTCGCCGCGCCAGTGGGCTTCGTCATGGCAGCCCTGCTCTACGGGTGTTTTACCTACCACCGCGACAACCAACGTGAAACCGCCCTGTGGCGCCAGGAGAACCGCGTATGAACGGCACCTACCGTGTGGCCTGCCAGCAACTGGCCCCGCAGCTTGGCCAGCCGCGCCTGAACCTCGAACGCTCGCTCGCCGCCATCCGCGACGCCGCACTGGCCGGCGCCAGGCTGGTGGTGCTGCCGGAACTGGCGCTCAGCGGCTACCTGTTTCGCGACCGTCAGGAGGCCCACGACCACGCCGAAACGCGCGACAGCCCCGCCCTGGCGGCCTGGGCGGCGCATGCCCGCACGCACCAGGTGATCGTGGTAGGCGGCTTTTGCGAACGCCTGGCCGGGGGCGCAGTAGCCAATGCATGTGTGCTGATCGAGCCTTGTGGTCGTCGCACCTTCTACCGCAAGGCCCACCTGTGGGATGGCGAAACCCGCATTTTCACCCCTGGCGACCAGCCGCCACCGGTGGTGAACACCGCCATCGGCAAAGTGGCGATGATGATCTGCTACGACCTGGAGTTTCCCGAATGGGTGCGCCTGGCCGCGTTGGGCGGCGCCCAGTTGCTGTGCGCGCCGGTGAACTGGCCGCTCGGGCCGAGCCTGCCGGCGCAGCGCCCGGCCGAGGTGATCCGGGCCCAGGCCAATGCCTCGGTGAACCGCCTGTTCGTGCTGGCCTGCGACCGTTGCGGCGAGGAACGGGGCACACAGTGGGTGGGCGGCACGGCGCTGTTGGACGCCGACGGTCATCTGCTGGCAGGCGGCGATCGCAGCCAGCACACTCGCTTGCTGCTGGCGGATATCACCCCGGCCGAGGCCGACGACAAACGCATCAGCACCTACAACCATGTGCTCGAAGACCGCCGCCCGGATCTGTATCGTGGGCTGCTGTGAGGCCGCGTGTGCGGGTCAGTACTCGATCCGCACATCCCCCTTCGGCACACTGCAGCAAGACAGGATATAGCCCTCGGCCTCGTCCTCTTCGGTGATCCCGCCGTTGTGCTCCATCTCCACCTCGCCGCCCAGCTTGAGCACCTTGCAGGTGCCGCAGATGCCCATGCCACAAGCCTTGGGGATCATCAGCCCGACCTTGGCCGCCGCCGCATGCACGGTCTCGCCCGGGGCCACGCGAATGCTCTTGTCGCTGCCGACGAACTCCACCAGGTTGAGGTCGGCCGCGTCCACTTCCGGCGCATCGGCCGCAGCTTCGGCGTGCTCCACCGCATCGGCCTTGGCCTCCGGCGGTGTCGCGCCGAACGACTCCTCGTGGTAGTTCTTCATGTCGAAGCCGACCGCCTCGAGCATGCGCTTGACCGCGCTCATGTAAGGCGTCGGGCCGCAGCAGAAGATGGTGCGTTCCAGGTAGTCCGGGGCGATCAGCTCCATCAGGCGCTGGTTGAGGTAACCGCGATAGCCGGCCCACGGCTCGCCCAGCCCGTGCTTCTCGCAAATGATGTGCAGGCTGAAGTTGGGGATGCGCGAAGCCATCTGCTCCAGCTCGCGGTGATAGATGATGTCCTTCGGCGAGCGGGCGCTGTGCACGAAGACCATGTCGACATTGGCGTTGGTGTCGTAGAACCAGCGGGCCATGGACATCACCGGGGTGATGCCGACGCCACCGGACAGGTACAGGGTCTTGCCCGCCGGGAAGTCGATGGCGTTGAACAGCCCCACCGGCCCGTGCACCGGCAGCTCGGCGCCTTCGTGCATGGTGTCGTGGAGGAAGTTCGACACCAGCCCGCCCGGCACGCGCTTGACGGTGATCGAAAAACTGTAGGGCACTGACGGCGAGCTGGAGATGGTATAGGAGCGCATCACCGGCTTGCCTTCGATCTCCAGCTCCAGGGTGACGAACTGCCCGGGCTTGAAGAAGAACATGATCGGCTGGTCGGCCATGAAGCAGAACGTGCGCACATCCCAGGTTTCCTGGATGACCTTGACGCAGCGCACGATGTGGCGGCCATTGGCCCAGGTCTGGGTGGTGACCGGGTTGAGGAAGGTATCGGACATGTTCATCTCCAGCAGCCGACTGTCGGCCTTTCTTATGGCTCCGATAATGCGCAACGCGAGGGCTGCGTACATTCCCATCCGCGACATCGGCGTGCTTATCGCGACCAGCCCCACGCTACAAGGGTTGGCGCGTCGGAATTCGATGCGGCCATGTCGCCCATGGATATGGTTCCCGCCGTCTTCGAACGCACACTCCTCGGCAAAACAACAGGCTGTTTATCCAAAGCAGCAGCCCTGCGGCAAACAACAACGATTAGCCACTTTTGTCGGCCGCACGCGGCCCCGAGGACCACACGATGGACGTCACCGCTACCCTGAGCCTGGGCGACCCACTGGAACCCGCACGCAAAGCCACCGCCGAGATGCTGCAGACCCGCGAGCGCACCTACTCGCTGCCGCAACCTTTCTACAGCGACGAGCGCCTGTTCCAGATCGACATGCAGGAGATCTTCCACAAGGAATGGCTGATCGCCGGCCTGGTTTGCGAGATCCCGACCAAGGGCAACTACATCACCCTGCAGATCGGCAAGAACCCGATCATCGTGATTCGCGGTGCCGAAGGTAAGGTGCATGCCTTCCACAACGTCTGCCGCCACCGCGGTTCGCGCCTGTGCGTCAGCGACAAGGGCAAGGTGGCCAAGCTGGTCTGCCACTACCACCAGTGGACCTACGAACTCGATGGCCGCCTGCTGTTCGCCGGCACCGAGATGGGCGCCGACTTCGACATGAACCAGTACGGCCTCAAGCCCGTGAACGTGAAGGTGGCCGGTGGCTACATCTTCATCAGCCTGGCCGAGAACCCGCCGGCCATCGACGAGTTCCTGGCCACCCTCGACCACTACATGGAACCGTACGACATGGAGAACACCAAGGTGGCGGTGCAAACCACCTTGATGGAGAAGGCCAACTGGAAGCTGGTGCTGGAGAACAACCGCGAGTGCTACCACTGCAGCGGTTCGCACCCGGAGCTGTTGAAGACGCTGCTGGAGTGGGACGACACCAACGACCCGCGCGCCAGCCAGGAATTCAAGGACCACGTGGCCGCCTCGGCCGCCGCCTGGGAAGCCGAGAAGATTCCTTACCTGCACAAAAGCCACGGCCTGCGTAACCGCATCGTGCGCATGCCGCTGCTCAAGGGCACCGTGTCGATGACCATGGACGGCAAGGTGGCCTGCAAGAAGCTGATGGGCCGCATCCAGAACCCCGACCTGGGCTCGATGCGCATCCTGCACCTGCCGCATTCGTGGAACCACTGCATGGGCGACCACATGATCGTGTTCACCGTGTGGCCGATCAGTGCGCAGGAAACCATGGTCACCACCAAATGGCTGGTGCACAAGGATGCGGTGGAGGGGGTGGATTACAACCCTGAAGAAATGCGCAAGGTGTGGGATGCCACCAACGACCAGGACCGTCGCCTGGCCGAAGAGAACCAACGTGGGATCAACTCCACCGCCTATCAGCCAGGGCCTTACTCGAAGACCTACGAGTTTGGCGTGGTGAACTTCATCGACTGGTACAGCCAGCGCATGCTGGAGAACCTGGGGGCGGAGCCGGCGCCTTATTTGAAGGAAGTGAAGGCGCAGTAAGATCATCGCCGTGCCTTGGTTTCAACGCCAAGGCACGGATCTCAACCCGAATTACCCTGACGAACGGCGCTGACGGTTGTAAGCTCCACAGGCGGCTCTGTCGGGGTTCGCCACGGCCGTGTCACCCAGTTGCTTAACCTGTTGCCAGCGGACCCGATACCCCGTCCCAAGTAACGCAAGCCATCCCAGACAAGCCCCACCCCCAAGGTCTCCATTACCCCCTCCGTCACAACCCTCCAACGCGGTACGCCATATGTGCCTGCGTCTCTCCACCAGTTGGAGGCTACGGGTCTCATCATCAGAACTGTCCCCACCCCGACAGTAGTTGCGCCTATAGAGCTCTGTACTGCACCGGACATAGCGAGGTCCGTCGCCGGGGAAGCTGGCAGGCCGCCAAGCAGACCAATCGCGCGACCAGAGTTGACCATCAGGCCAGCACCATAAAAATGCGCTGTATTCGCGACGCGAGCCTGTGTTGTTGGAGGTATGTAGGGATGATCGGGGCGCATGAGATGGATCTGACGTTGCGCTGCATTGTAGAAGTTTCTGTTTAACCCAGCCCCACCTGTCATAAAGCTGGAGAGAAAGGCTGCTCCTTGTACCAACGTAGGGATGATGAAACGCCCGCTTGGATCGGCTTGATTGACGGGATCGCCAGCGCAGTAAGCGTAAGCATTCAGCCCCCCTTCAGCGAAGGGGCTAAACGCATCTGGCGAATGAAAACGCATGATCACCGGGTTGAACTGCCGGTGTCCGTTGCCCAGGTGATAGCAACCGGTCAGGGCATCCAGGCGCTCGCCGCAGAACGCGCTCATCGCCCCGCCTTGGATCGTTGCCCCGTATGCCGTGTAAGCCCTCGCGGTACCGCGTGAATCGTCGAGAACAGAACGCTGCCGGTCAGTTGCCAGCAAATGAACAAGGCTCATGGAGTGCCTCCCTGATTTGACCACCTTAGGCTAATCGCACCGGGATAACGGTAAAACTGGCAAAAATAAGGGGTAGTGGGTATTGCCTGCTGGTCAAAATTCGAGCAATCGCTTTCAGACCTTGTGATTCATGGCCTGGAGAAGGCAGCGAACAACTTATCCACAGGCAGGGCCACACAGATTGTGCAAAACCACAGGGTCTGGAACCGATAGACAATGATCAAAAAATGATCAAATCGCTACAGGCCATATATCCAAAGGGCTGCAGCAACAACCAAACACCTTGTCCACAGAGAGACCAACAGCGTTTGTGAACAAGCGCGATGGCTGTTCTACAACCGTTGTGGATAAACACCTTATCCCGTTGATTTCAGTGGCATGGCGGGCCTCGAACGTTGATTTGATCGCTTTTTGATCAAACCTCTACAAGCCCTATGATTCGGGCTCTGTAGCCATGTCCAAACAGATTATCCACAGGGCCGCTAACAGCGAATGTGGGCAAGTGATGGGGAATTGAGGGGTTAGAGTTGGAGCAAGACCTGGTCAATAATTAATCAATCGACTGAAGGCATTGATTTCAAAGGGCTGTAGCGAAGCGCAAACACTTTACCCACAGCTTGGCGAACAGATTTCGGGGGCAAAATTATCACCGCACGCTCACGCGCACCCTGTGGGAGCGGCTTTAGCCGCGAAGCAGGCAATGCGGTGGATGGCACCGGCTTCGCCGGTGTTCGCGGGTAAACCCGCTCCCACAGGGTTAGCGCCAGGCCGAACTCTGCGCAATCCTGTGGAAGCAGGGCTTGAATGGCGGGGTTTGCTCAGCGCAACACCCCCTCCTCCACCAGCAGCTTGAGAATCGCCTCGGCGCCTTCCTGGGGCGAAACATCCTTCAGCACCTTGCCGCCACCACCACTGGCCTTGGCCGTGGCGGCCTTCATGCGGTCGGCACCGCTCTTGGCCTTGATCACCTTGAGCCGCTTGGGCCGTGGCCGCGCAGGCTGCAAGGCGTCATCACCCAGTACCGGGTCGTCCACCACCGCCACCTCAAAGGGGGCCAACACCCCGCGCCTCGCCGGGCCGAAGGCGCTCTGGCGGGGCTTTGGAGCTGCGTTATCCACAGTGGCGAGCAACGGCAGACGTACCTTCAAGCGGCGCCGCTGACCCCGTGGCAGCGCCTGCAACACCTGGGCGGTGCCGTTCTCGATCGATTCCACTTCGGCCAGCCCGACCACCAACGGCCAACCGAGCTTCTCGGCCAACAGAAACGGCAACATGCCCGAGCCTTCCCCGGTCTCCGCCTGGCTGCCCGTCAGCACCAACTGGGCGCCGGCATCGCGCAGGTAGTCGCCCAACACGCCCAATACATCAGCGCCAGCGGGCTGCTCCAGGACATCAAGATGCTCCAGCCCCATGCCCAGGTAGGCACGCAAAGCCTCTTCATGGGGATCACCGGCATGCACCACCTGCAAGTTATCCCCAGCCAGCTGCAAGCCCAGCTCCACGGCGCGGGCGTCCTGCTCGGCGCGGCGTGCGCGGCCAGAGCTGGGGTGGGCGCCAATCGAGACCAGGCTGATGACTTTCGTACTCATGCTCATGCCCTTATGCCGCGTCGCGCTGGCCGCCGCTGCGGTAGTTGTCCACAGCCTCGATCAGTGCCTTGAGAATCGCCGAGCTGTCGCCAATCACCGACAGGTCGGCCCGTTTGATCATGTCGCAGCCCGGGTCCATGTTGATCGCCACCACCTTGTCGCAGGCGCCGATGCCCTGCAGGTGCTGGATCGCGCCGGAGATACCCACAGCCACGTAGACCCGCGCCGTGACCCAGGTGCCGGTGGCGCCTACCTGGCGGTTGCGCGGCATGAAGCCGTCGTCCACCGCCACGCGCGAGGCGCCTTCGGTGGCGCCAAGGGCCTTGGTGGCCTGGTGGTACAGGTCCCAGTCCTTGACGCCGTTGCCGCCGGAGACGATGAACTCGGCCTCGGCCATGGCAATGGCGGCCGGGTCCACGGCCACCGAGCCGAGGTCCTCGATACGCGACAGACTGCGCGCCACGCCTGTGGACAACTCCACGGGCAAGGCTTCGTGGCGGGTTTCGCTCACCGGCTCTGCGCATTCGGCAGCGGCCAGGATCAAGCGTGGCACGTCGCGCTGGATATCCTGCTGGCCGGCGCCGGCACGGCCGATGCACTGGCCGTCCTTGACCTGCCACACCCGCGTCGCCGGGCGTTCGCCCAGGGCCGCGCCAAAACGCCGGCCGAGTTCGCCGCCACCGGTGCGGCTATCGGGCAACAGCCAGTGGCGTGGCGCGAACTGGTTATCCACAGCCCGCAGGCCCTGGACCAGTTGCTCCGGTGCATAACCTTCGAAGGCCTCGCCCTCGATGACCAGCAGGCGATCGACGCCAGCTGTGGAAAAGTTGCTTTCCTTGTGCTCACCGAACACCACGGCCAGCACCGCGCCGCCGCTGCCAGCCAGGCTGTGGGCCAGGCCAAGCAGGTCGCGGTCGTGGCTGCCGAGACGACCGCCGACCATGTCCGGCACCACGGCGATGTAGAACGCAGGCTCGGTCACCTGATGCAGCGGCAGCTGTACCTCGGCAGCGGCCGTGCGCCGCCCGCCCACACCGGTGCCCTGCTGGGCGCCGCTGCGGTCGATGCGCTTGAGGCCGCTGGGGCCGATGAAGCCGGCAGCGATCGCATGGGGGTTCTTGCGCATCAGGCCGTTGGGGCCCATCCAGCTGGTTTGTTGCGTCTGCATCGCCGCATGCAGCGGGTGCAGGCGGTTACGGGCGATCCACTCGGCGCGTGGGTCGCGGCGGATGATGTCGCTCATCAGTGCACCTCCGCAGGTTCACGTTTGCTGGCGGGCGACTTGGCGCTGGCCGGGGCCTGGTCTTCGATCAGCACATCGGCGACCAGCTCGGCGAGGTCCTTGATCTGTGGGCGCGGTTCGACCACGCCTTCGAGCATCGCCGTGCACTGTGGGCAACCCACGGCCACCAGCTCTGCCTCGGTCTCGCGGATATCGTCCATGCGCATGTCGGGGATACGTTGCTTGCCCGGGATGTCGGTGATCGGCGCGCCGCCGCCACCGCCGCAGCAACGGGAACGGAAGCCCGAGCGCTGCATCTCGCGCACCTCGATACCCAGGGCCTTGAGCACGTCGCGCGGGGCCTCGTACTCGCCGTTGTAACGGCCCAGATAGCACGGGTCGTGGTAGGTGACGCTGCCACCCTTGTGCTGGCCGAGGTTGAGCTTGCCGGCGGCGATCAGTTCGGCGATGTAGGTGCTGTGGTGCTGCACCTGGTAGTCACCGCCCAGGGCACCGTATTCGTTCTTCAGTACATGGAAACTGTGTGGGTCGCACGTGACGATGCGCTGGAACTGGTACTTGGCCAGGGTCTGGATATTGCGTTTGGCCAGGTGCTGGAAGGTCGCTTCATCACCCAGGCGTCGCGCCACGTCACCGCTGTCGCGCTCTTCCAGGCCAAGCACGGCGAAGTCCACGCCAGAGGCCTTGAGCACTTTGACGAAGGCGCGCAGGGTGCGCTGGTTGCGCATGTCGAAGGCGCCATCGCCGACCCAGAACAGCACCTCGGTGCGTTTCACATCACTGAGCAGTTGCAGGTTGAGGTCGGCGGCCCAGTTCATCCGCCCGCCCGGGGCGAAACCGCCGGGGTTGTCGGTGGCAATCAGGTTGTCCAGCACCTCGGCGCCCTTGTTCGGGGTGGCACCCTTTTCCAGGGTGAGGTGGCGGCGCATGTCGACGATGGCATCGACGTGCTCGATCATCATCGGGCACTCCTCCACGCAGGCGCGGCAGGTGGTGCACGACCACAGGGTTTCGGCATCGACCAGGCCGTTGACGATGGGCTGGTGCGGATGGCCGCCATGCTCACCGATCGGCTTGCCCGGATAGGGGCTGCCGGCGAACGTGGCGTCGGTGCCACCGGCCAGGCCGATGACCATGTCCTGAATGAGCTTTTTCGGGTTCAGCGGCTGGCCGGCGGCGAATGCCGGGCACATGGCCTCGCACTTGCCGCATTGCACGCAGGCGTCGAAACCGAGCAGCTGGTTCCAGGTGAAATCGACCGGTTTTTCCACACCCAGCGGCGCGTTCGGGTCTTCCAGATCCAGCGGCTTGAGGCCGGTGGAACGGCCGCCGCCGAAGCGCTCGGCGCGGCGGTGCCAGGCCAGGTGCAGGGCGCCGGCGAAGGCGTGCTTCATCGGCCCGCCCCAGGTCATGCCGAAAAACAGCTCGGACACGCCCCACAGCACGCCGACGCCAAGCACCGCCACCAGCACCCAGCCACCGGTGCCTTCCGGCAGGATGCCGGCCACCGGCAAGGTCGCGATGAAGAAGCTCGCCGCGAACATCAGCAGGCTCTTGGGCAGGCGCATCCACGGGCCCTTGGACAGGCGCGAAGGTGGGTCGAGGCGACGTTTGAAGACGAAGAGCGCGCCGCTGAACATGATCACCGTGGCGACCAGCAGGGCATAACCGAGGATCTTGCTGTGCAGGCCAAAGCCGTGCACCAGGATCGCCAGCACGGCCGAGAGCACGAAACCGCCGGCAGTGGCCACGTGGGTCTTGGACATGTACTTGTCGCGCTCGACCACGTGGTGCAGGTCCACCAGGTAGCGCCGTGGCATGGCCAGCAGGCCTTTGATCAGGTCGACCTTGCTCGGCCGGCCGCGCCGCCACATGCGCACCCGGCGCAGGGCGCCGAGCACCGCCAGGGCCAGCGCGGTGAACAGCAGGAAGGGTAGAAGGGTGTTCAACATGGGAGGCTCCCACAACAGCAATAGGCTTGCGGCACAGGTCTGTGGGGCAACCTGTGGGAGCGGGCTTGCCCCGCGATAGCGTCCGGCCGGCCAACCCGGTTGCCCCGGCTGGCGCTATCGCGGGGCAAGCCCGCTCCCACAGTGTTCCTCTACAGATGCCGCGTTGGTTCTGCGATCAGAAATCCTTGCACAGGCGCAAGGCGTCGTAGATCGCCGCATGCACGTTGCGCTGGGCCACGCAGTCGCCGATGCGGTACAACAGGTAGCCCTCGCCCGGCTGGCTGAGGATCGGCTGCGGCTTGATGGCGAACAGCGCCTCGACGTCGATCTGGCCCTTGTTGCGCGAACCGTCCTTGAGCGCGTAGTACAGCTGCTCGTCGGGACGCACGCCGTTCTCCACCACCACCTGGTCCACCACCCGCTCTTCCTTGGCGCCCGTGTACTCGTTCTCGAGCACCGCCACCAGCTTGTCGCCTTCGCGGTAGACCTTCTCCAGCATCATGTCGCCGGTCATGATCACTTCTTTGGGGTACATGCTGCGGTAGTAGGTGGGGAAGCTGGTGCCGCCCATGGCCACGCCCGGCTTGATGTCGTCGGTGACGATTTCGACCTGGCTGCCCTTGTCGGCGATGAAGTCCGCCGTCGACATGCCGGTGAACTCGCAGATGGTGTCGTACACCAGCACGTTCTTGCCCGGTGCGACCTTGCCGTCGAGCACGTCCCAACTGCTCACCACCAGCCCTTCGGCGGCGCCCCAATGCTCGTTCTGCTCGACGAACGGATGGCCGCCCACCGCCAGCACGATGATGTCCGGCCGCAGGTCCTGGATGGTCGCCACGTCAGCGGCGGTGCCCAGGCGCAGGTCGATCTTCAGGCGGGCGAACTCCAGCTGGTACCAGCGGGTGATGCCGGCGATCTGGTCGCGCTGCGGGGCCTTGGCGGCGATGGTGATCTGCCCGCCGATCTGCTCTTTCTTCTCGAACACGGTCACATCGTGGCCACGCTCGGCGGCCACGCGGGCGGCCTCCATGCCGGCAGGGCCGGCGCCGACGATCACCACCTTGCGCTTGGCGCCGGTGGTCTTCTCGATGATGTGCGGCACGCCCATGTATTCACGGGAAGTGGCGGCGTTCTGGATGCACAGCACGTCCAGGCCCTGGTACTGGCGGTCGATGCAGTAGTTGGCGCCGACGCACTGCTTGATCTGGTCCACCTGGCCCATCTTGATCTTGGCGATCAGGTGCGGGTCGGCGATGTGCGCGCGGGTCATGCCCACCATGTCCACGTAGCCGCCTTCCAGAATGCGCGTGGCCTGGTTCGGGTCCTTGATGTTCTGCGCATGCAGTACCGGGACCTTGACCACTTCCTTGATACCGGCCGCCAGGTGCAGGAATGGCTCCGGCGGGTAGCTCATGTTGGGGATGACGTTGGCCAGGGTGTTGTGGGTATCGCAGCCCGAGCCGACCACGCCGATGAAATCGAGCATGCCGGTGGCGTCGTAGTAGGCGGCGATCTGCTTCATGTCCTCGTGGCTGAGGCCATCGGGGTGGAATTCGTCGCCGCAGATGCGCATGCCCACGCAGAAGTCGTCACCGACTTCCTTGCGCACGGCCTTGAGCACCTCCATGCCGAACTTCATGCGGCCTTCGAAGGTGCCGCCCCACTCGTCGGTACGCTTGTTGACCCGTGGGCTCCAGAACTGGTCGATCATGTGCTGGTGCACCGCCGACAGCTCGACGCCGTCCAGGCCGCCCTCCTTGGCGCGGCGCGCAGCCTGCGCGTAGTTGCCGATGACGCGCCAGATCTCTTCTACTTCGATGGTTTTGCAGGTGGCGCGGTGCACCGGTTCACGGATGCCCGACGGCGACATCAGGGTCGGCCAGTTGAAGCCGTCCCAGCGCGAGCGACGGCCCATGTGGGTAATCTGGATCATGATCTTGGCGCCATGCTTGTGCATGGCGTCAGCCAGGTTCTGGAAGTGCGGGATGATGCGGTCGGTCGACAGGTTGACCGACGACCACCACTCCTGCGGGCTGTCGATGGCCACCACGGACGAACCGCCGCAGATCGCCAGGCCGATGCCGCCCTTGGCCTTCTCTTCGTAGTACTTCACATAGCGGTCGGTGGTCATCCCGCCGTCGGTGGCATACACCTCGGCGTGCGCGGTGCTGAGCACACGGTTGCGGATGGTCAGTTTGCCGATCTGGATCGGCTGGAACATTGCTTCGAAGGCCATGACGCTATCTCCGGCTTACAACGGCTTTGTTACGAACAGGCCATCTTCGTGGCCTTCTTCCGACCCGCCGTAGACCTGCTCGGCCACGGTGCGGATCGAGCTGCCGCGGGCAGCGAGAATCTGGTCCATGGCGCCGGCGAACCAGCCCGTGAACATGTAGTCGACCTTGCGGCCGCACTTGCCGTACACATAGACGAACGCCGAGTGCTCGAGCTTGACGCTGCAGGTGCCTTTATCCAGGTCGATGTCCTGGATCTTGAACAGGCCCCAGCCACGCTGGCTCAGGCGCTTCATGTAGTGCTCGAACACCGCCACGCCTTCCAGGCCATGGCACTCGGCTTCTTTTTCGCACCAGTGCCAGGCGGACTTGTAGCCGGCCTTGTAGAGGATCTCGGCATAGGCGTCGGCGCCCAGCACTTCCTCGATGCCCATGTGGTTGTTGACGAAGAAATGCCGTGGCACGTAGAGCATCGGCAGGGCGTCGCTGGTCCAGACACCGGTCTCGCTGTCGACTTCGATTGGCAATTGCGGGGCGATCTTGGCCATGGAAACTCAACTCCATAAAATTTTTTGTTGGGAGGCCCCGGCGTTGCTGGCCGGGGTTTTCAGGCTTGGAGTGCGGCTTACTCGCCCCACACATCCTTGAGGACGTTGACCCAGTTCTCGCCCATGATCTTGCGTACCACGCGCTCGGAATGGCCGCGCTTGAGCAGGGTCTCGGTGAGGTTGGGGAACTCGCCGACAGTACGAATGCCCAGCGGGTTGATGATCTTGCCGAAGTTGGTCAGGCGACGGGCGTAGCCCTTGTCGTGGGTCAGGTACTCGAAGAAGTCCTGGCCATGGCCCTGGGTGAAGTCGGTGCCGATGCCGATGGCGTCTTCACCGACGATGTTCATGGTGTACTCGATGGCCTCGGCGTAGTCGTCGATGGTCGAGTCGATGCCCTTGGCCAGGAACGGCGCGAACATGGTCACGCCGACGAAGCCGCCGTGGTCGGCGATGAACTTCAGTTCTTCATCGGACTTGTTGCGCGGGTGCTCCTTGAGCCCCGACGGCAGGCAGTGGGAGTAGCAGACGGGCTTTTTCGATTCGAGGATGACTTCCTCGGAGGTCTTGGAGCCGACGTGGGACAGGTCGCACATGATGCCGACGCGGTTCATTTCGGCGACGATCTCGCGACCGAAGCCCGACAGGCCGCCGTCACGCTCGTAGCAGCCGGTGCCGACCAGGTTCTGGGTGTTGTAGCACATCTGCACGATGCCCACGCCCAGCTGCTTGAACACGTCTACATAGGCGATCTGGTCTTCGAACGCATGGGCGTTCTGGAAGCCGAAGAGGATGCCGGTCTTGCCCAGTTCCTTGGCCTTGCGGATGTCGGCGGTGGTGCGCACCGGCATCACCAGGTCGCTGTTGTCGCGGATCAGCTTCTGGCTGGCGGCGATGTTGTCGACGGTGGCCTTGAAGCCCTCCCACACCGACACGGTGCAGTTGGCCGCGGTCAGCCCGCCCTTGCGCATGTCTTCGAACAGCTCGCGGTTCCACTTGGCAATGATCAAACCGTCGATGACGATGCTGTCGGCGTGAAGTTCGGCTGGGCTCATCAGGCTGTCCCCTTTTATTGAGTTTGCTGGCGCCAAACCTTGTGTCGGCGCTTTGGGGCCAGCATATGCCTGCCGCCCGAGGCGCCCCGATGCAAAAACGACAGGGGGTTTGCCGAAAGCGTCAATCGAGGAACAAAGGGCGCAGGCCCTGAGCGAGAGGGCCTGCTATGCAGCTATCGGGGGGGTGAGTAGCGCTAGCTATAGAGGGCGCCAAACCATCTCGATTCGGTCGTTCACTTGTCCCGATTGATAAAACTCTACACCTGAAGGAAGCGGCCCTGGCGTGATGAAGCTTGGAATATCCAAATCGCCTTGAAAATTCGTACTTCTGTAATCCCAAAAAAAGGAAATACGATTTTCCGTTTCAAACCTGAAAATAGAACCCGGTTTAAAGCCAAGAATTTTGGCCGAGGATGTTTTGTATTTCCACCCTGCCCCGCAGTCCTTTTCGACATCAACGGCTTCATACTGCCTAACGCGTATCGAGCATTTTTTCCCGCCAAAATTCTCGTGCTCGTACAGCTCTATGGTGTTCCACTCAACATTATAGGCAGCAGCCTTCAAATTATCATTCATGCTTCCGCCGCTGGAACTCATGACCAATCCGTTAGGCAGCGACGGCGTACCATTGAAGGTGTCCAGGTTAAAGGACCCGGAATAATTCCCTCTTATGCATCGAGTCTCTCCCATCCGCCCCATGAAGCAAAGTTCTGACCCCGCAGCAAACCCGTCAACTCGGGCCGAAGAATTACTATATCCAAAATTAAACAAACAAGGAAAAGCTTGACCCGCCTTGGTCTCGCGATCGCTCAAAATAAACTTACAACTCGCCCCTTGACGATTTTCATGCTCATAAAGCGTAATTACTACATATTCTTTCCGCTCCTGTCTTCGTATGTCCACCACGGACGGCGCTCGCGGCCCTTGGTCGAGCAACACCGGCTCTACAGACAACTGCATACTAGTCCAGTTAAATTTTAAGCGCAGATAGCTCTTCGCCAACAATCCGCCACTCAGAAAAACAGGAACATCGCCTCGGCTCGAATAACGGCCAATGCTGTTGTGGAAATGTCCCGCGAAGATGGCAGTGACGTTATAGTGGCTAACGAGCTCAGCGAACCAGGCGGCATTCAGATCATCCGTGACCCAGCCAGTGGGCTTGTGCATATTGATGATGATCGCTTCACCCCGCTCCGAGGCAATCCGAAGATCATCCTGCAACCACTGCATGGAACTCGTGATGTCGAAATAACGTCTCGGTTTTCCAGTGGAGTTGCCACCGGTGGAGAAAGAACGCGTATAGAAGGGTTCCTGATTCAGCTGGATGATATGGACACGCCCAACCGTCACCGAATAGGCGAGAGAGCCTATGTGGCGATTACCGGAGACGTACTGGTAGTCAAAGCCATCTTTGGGGTTTATCGCCTGCACCCAAGTGATGAGATCACAGACAGAGTCGCGCGCGCAGCCATTGTTTTCGCAATCGTTGACATTATTGTCATAGTCATGATTCCCCAGCCCTGGCAGAAATAATGGCCCCCCGACACCGCCCGGCAAGTAGTTCTTCAAGTAAAACCGAGTGGTCCTCCGCTCCCCGCCATGACCGAATTCGGTCAAATCGCCATTTATGATGAAAGGCACATAATAATTTACCGCACTGCGTTCGGCAGCGATGGCTTGGAAGACCGGTACAACAGCGTTCGGCCATCTGTCATCAATATTTTCATTATAGGGACTACGCGAGGACATATAGCGATACGCCTGCGGGTCGGAACCGATGATCATCAGCTGCGTATTATTTGGATAAAAAGGTAGCAGATTCCACCCTGGCTTCATGAATTCCGCGAAGGTTTCCGAATCACTGTCACATCCCACCGCGGCTTGCGGCGAGGCAACCTTGATCGCTTCCTTTTCAAGTGCGGCGGCAGTGCAATTCATCAGCAATGTCGCGCTGATTATCATCATCCCTCGCCAGAACATTGCTTTGCGTTCGCTTAACATGGCGGTCACTCCGATAGGCAGGCTCCTGATCACGCTATGGGAAGAACGAGCATCGAGAAACTGGCATTTTTATCAGGTACATCCACCAAAACCGATCGAATGCATTCATTTCTTCACTGTTCGAGCCCGTCACTCTGGGCGAGAATCGCCGTCGGCTTCGTTAACGCCCGTTCCAGGAGATGACCGATGAAAGCAATCAGATGGCTGGTACTGCTGGCCGTCGCGTGCGGTGCCCACGCCGCCGAGGAAGAAAGCACGCCCTGCGACAACGTCGAGAGCGACCAGCAGACCTATGCGTGCGCGGCCTATAACAAGCAAACCGCCGAGCGCGAACTGAAGGCTGCTTATGACGACTTGATCCAGCGCATCCGCGATCAATATGCGGACGAAAGCGACAAGGCCAGCGCGCTGACCGGACGCATGGAGGCAGCCGAGAAACTGTGGGCGCAGCTGCGCGATGCCGACTGCAAGGTCGAGACCTATGCCGAGAAACCTGGCAGCAAGGCCTTCGAGGCGGCTTGGAATACCTGTGTAGCGCAGCGTAGCGATGAGCGCTCCGAATACCTGCAGGGGATTGGCCAGCAGTAATCCTGCTCCGGCCCTTTCGCGGGTAAACCCGCTCCCACAGGTACCCACAGTGCATGAAGCCTGCGCAGTCCCTGTGGGAGCGGGTTTACCCGCGAAGAGGCCGGTGCAGGCGAACATCAAACTACCTTGGCCAGCCTGTCCTCCCTCGGGCACCGCTCGAACCGCGCCCGATAGCACCGCGTGAAATACGACGCCGACTCGAACCCGCACGCCACCGCCACTTCCAGCACACTCATGTCGGTCTGGCGCAACAGCTGCCGGGCCTTGTCCAGGCGCAAGCGCAGGTAAAAGCCACTGGGCGTGTCGTCCAGGTGCAGGCGGAACAGCCGCTCCAACTGACGCCGGGTGACCTGTATCGCCTCGGCCAGCACCTGGGTGTTGAGCGGCAGCTCGGTATTGCGCTCCATTTCGCCGATCACCTTCACCAGCTTCTTGTTACGCAACCCATAGCGGCTGGCGATCTGCATGCGCTGGTGGTCCTGGCGCGGGCGGATGCGGCCGAGCACGAACTGCTCGGACACCTGCACCGCCAGCTCGCTGCCATGGGCCTGGGCGATCAGGTCGAGCATCAGGTCGATGGACGCGGTGCCGCCGGCACAAGTGATGCGTCGGCGGTCCAGTTCGAACAGTTCCTGGGTCGCCTGCAGGCGCGGATAGCGCTCCTTGAAGGCCTCGAGTGCCTCCCAGTGCAGGGTGGCGCGATAACCATCGAGCAGGCCGGCCTCGGCCAGCACCATGGCGCCCGTGTCGATGCCGCCCAGCACCACGCCTTCATGGTCAAGGCGGCGCAGCGCCTGCTGCAGTGCCGGCCCATAACAGGCCAGCGGTTCGAAGCCGGCCACCACCAGCAGCAGGCGCACCTGTTCATCCTCGCCCAATGCACCATCGGCATTCACCGACATGCCGTTGCTGGCCTGCACCGCCCCGCCATCGAGGCTGAGCACGCGCCACTGGTACAGCGCGCCACGAAAGCGATTGGCCACCCGCAGCGGCTCGATGGCGCTGATGAAGCCCATGGCCGAGAAGCCTGGCAACAAGAGGAAATGCAGCGTTTCCGACATTCCATGCTCCCCACCAAAAGTGGTCGCCTGCGTGCAAGTGTTGGTCGCCAGAGTGCGATTTCCCGGCCCGTCACCAGCGTAGCGTGTTCTCACGGCCCGCAGAGGCCGGAACCCATAACAATATGCACTGCCGATGGAGAGCCACCATGCAACGCTTTATCCGCCGCAGCCTGTTGTCCCTCGCCCTCAGTTCCACCGTGGTATCCCCGCTCTTCGCCGCCGAACCCGCCGCCTGCAAGGACGTGCGCCTGGGCGTGGTCAACTGGACCGACGTGATCGCCACCAGCGCCATGGCTCAGGTGCTGCTCGATGGCCTGGGCTACCAGACCAAGCAGACCAGCGCCTCGCAGCAGATCATCTTCGCCGGCATCCGCGACAAGCGCCTGGACATGTTCCTGGGTTACTGGAACCCGATCATGACCCAGACCATCACCCCGTTCGTGGCGGCCAGCCAGGTCAAGGTGCTCGACAAGCCGAGCCTTGAGGATGCCCGCGCTACCCTGGCGGTGCCGAAATACCTCGCCGACAAGGGTTTGAAGACGTTCGCCGACATCCACAAGTTCCAGAAAGAGCTGGGCGGCAAGATCTACGGCATCGAGCCGGGTTCCGGCGCCAACACCCAGATCAAGGCGATGATCGCCAAGAACCAGTTCGACCTGGGCAAGTTCCAGCTGGTCGAGTCCAGCGAGGCCGGCATGCTCGCCGCGGTCGACCGCGCCGTGCGGCGCAACGAAGCGGTGGTGTTCTTCGGCTGGGCGCCGCACCCGATGAACGTGAACATCGACATGGTCTACCTGGGTGACAGCCAGGACGCCCTCGGCCCGGACGAAGGCCGCGCCACGGTGTGGACGGTGACCGCGCCAGACTACGCCGAGCGTTGCCCCAACGCCCACCGCCTGCTGACCAACCTCAGTTTCAGCGCCGAGGACGAGAGCCGCATGATGCAGCCGCTGCTCGACCACAAGGATGCGCTGGAATCGGCCCGCCAGTGGCTCAAGGACCACCCCGAGGACAAGGCCCGCTGGCTGGAAGGTGTGACCACCTTCGACGGCAAGCCGGCCGCCGACAACCTCAAGCTCACTGCCAACTGATCCGGCCCCATCGCGGGGCAAGCCCGCTCCCACATATGTACACGCCACCTGCGTGGGAGCGGGCTTGCCCCGCGATAGGGCCCTGACAGACACACAAGGAACATAAACATGAACCACGACGTCATCATCACCTGCGCCCTCACCGGCGCTGGCGACACGGTCGCCAAGAGCCACCTGGTCCCGGTCACCCCAAAACAGATCGCCGAAGCCGCCGTGGAAGCCGCCAAGGCCGGCGCCACCGTGGTCCACTGCCACGTCCGCGACCCACAAACCGGCCGCTTCAGCCGCGATGTGGCGCTGTACCGCGAAGTGATGGAGCGCATCCGCGAAGCCGACGTGGACATCATCGTCAACCTCACCGCCGGCATGGGTGGCGACCTGGAGATCGGCCCGGGCGAAACCCCCATGGAGTTCGGCGCCGGCACCGACCTGATCGGCCCGCTGGAACGCCTGGCCCACGTCGAGGCGCTGCTGCCGGAAATCTGCACCCTGGACTGCGGCACCCTCAACTTCGGCGACGGCAACGCCATCTACGTGTCCACCCCGGCGCAACTGCGCGCCGGCGCCAAGCGCATCACCGAACTGGGCGTGAAAGCCGAACTCGAGATCTTCGACACCGGCCACCTGTGGTTCGCCAAGCAGATGATCAAGGAAGGCCTGCTGCACGACCCGCTGTTCCAGCTGTGCCTGGGCATCCCGTGGGGCGCACCGGCCGACACCACGACGATGAAGGCCATGGTCGACAACCTGCCCGCCGACGTGACCTGGGCCGGCTTCGGCATCGGCCGCATGCAGATGCCGATGGCCGCCCAGGCGGTGCTGCTGGGCGGCAACGTGCGGGTGGGGCTGGAAGACAACCTGTACCTGGACCGCGGTGTGCTGGCCAGCAACGGCCAGTTGGTGGAGCGCGCCGCCGAGATCATCACCCGCATGGGTGGGCGCGTGCTGAACCCGGCAGAAGGCCGGGAAAAGATGAACCTCAAGCGCCGCTGAGCCGTGGGAGCGGGCTTGCCCCGCGATCACCGGCGTTGCCGGTGCCATCCATCGCGGCGTCTGCTTCGCGGGTAAACCCGCTCCCACAGGGCCCGCGCCAATATCAAGAACATAGAGAGCCCGATATGCCTTTTATCACCGACATCAAGACCTTCGCCGCCCTGGGTAGCGGCGTCATCGGCAGCGGCTGGGTCGCCCGCGCCCTGGCCCACGGCCTGGATGTGGTCGCCTGGGACCCGGCGCCCGGCGCCGAGGCGGCGCTGCGCAAACGTATCGCCAATGCCTGGCCGGCACTGGAGAAACAAGGCCTGGCTCCCGGCGCCGCGCAGGACCACCTCAGGTTCGTCGCCACCATCGAGGAATGCGTGCGCGACGCCGACTTCATCCAGGAAAGCGCGCCCGAGCGCCTGGACCTCAAGCTCGACCTGCACGCCAGGATCAGCGCCGCCGCCAAGCCGAACGCGATCATCGGCTCCAGCACCTCGGGCCTGTTGCCCAGCGAATTCTACGAGTCGGCCACCCACCCCGAGCGCTGCGTGGTCGGCCACCCGTTCAACCCGGTGTACCTGCTGCCGCTGGTGGAGATCGTTGGCGGCCGCAACACCAGCCCCGAAGCCATCGAGGCGGCCAAGACTGTCTACACCGCGCTGGGCATGCGCCCGCTGCATGTACGCAAGGAAGTCCCGGGGTTCATCGCCGACCGCCTGCTCGAAGCGCTGTGGCGCGAAGCCCTGCACCTGGTCAACGACGGCGTCGCCAGTACCGGCGAAATCGACGACGCGATCCGTTTCGGCGCAGGCCTGCGCTGGTCGTTCATGGGTACTTTCCTCACCTACACCCTGGCCGGGGGCGATGCCGGCATGCGCCACTTCATGGCCCAGTTCGGCCCCGCGCTGCAGTTGCCCTGGACCTACCTGCCGGCACCGGAGCTGACCGACAAGCTGATCGACGATGTGGTCGACGGCACCTCTGAGCAGTTGGGCGAGCGCAGCATCGCCGCGCTGGAACGCTACCGTGACGACACCCTGCTGGCGGTGCTGGAAGCGGTGAAGAACAGCAAGGCCAAGCACGGCATGGCCTTCGGCGACTGAGGAGACGACGATGCCCGCACTGACCACCTATCGCACAGCCGTGCTGCCCGACTGGGTCGACTACAACGGCCACCTGCGCGACGCCTATTACCTGCTGATCTTCAGCTACGCCACCGACGCGCTGATGGAGCGCATCGGCCTGGACGCCGACGCCCGTGGCCAGAGCGGGCATTCGCTGTTCACCCTGGAGGCGCATATCAACTACCTGCACGAGGTGAAGCTCGATACCGAGGTGTGGGTGCAGACGCAGATCATCGGCTTCGACAAGAAGCGCCTGCACCTGTACCACAGCCTGCACCGGGCGGGGTTCGACGAGGCGCTGGCAGCCAGTGAGCAGATGCTGCTGCATGTGGACCTGGCGGGGCCGAAGTCGGCGCCGTTCGGGCAAGGCACCATCACCTGCTTGCAGAACATCGTCGATCAACAGAAAGAGGAAGTACTACCGAGGCATGTTGGCAGGACCATAAACCTTCCGGCGTGAGGGATACCCGTTGTTCAGCTCATCTGAACAACGGGAGACACTAACGTGCTCAGTGGCCCATGAAACTGCTACCCACGAACCGCAAGCGATCATTTGCAGGCCCCGCCCAGATTCGTTCCATGCCAGGGGGTAGTATCGGGGCCTTATCCATCGAAGGGATATTCAATTCACCGGTATACCCGGCATTCCCTTTGCTCCAGATAAGCGTCTCACCCCCGCTCTCGAGTGTTGCACGCGCACCTGGCACGAAACCTCGGATTTTCACCGAAGAAACCATGTCATTCCAGCCAGGGCCACAGTTTGCCAATACCGAAGACGATTTCGATCCAACATTCACGATCGTGCAAGAACGCCCTTCATAGTTCTCATGCTCGTACAGCGTGAACTCCATCGCAGGCGGGTAGAAGTTCTCGACAGTTTCCCTGCGTTCGTTGAAACGCCGGGCGGCGTCGTGATGATTGGTGGTTCCCATCGGAACCCCTTGGTATTGCAAGCGAGGATTGGAAAAAAACGGGATTGCGCCTGCGGTGCCGGTCATGATGGTCCGAAACGTAGGTGCCGTATTGTGACGGTAACCATGCATATAGGGTGGTTTGCGCTGTGCGTCACCTTCCGTCCATCCGTGACTCACGCCCAAATTATGGCCAAGCTCGTGTGCGAGGGAAGCTGGGCACGAAATGACCGAGTGTGCTTGAGCCTTGGAGGCAGTGAGCCAAGCCATCCCACAATTTTGACGTGCCGTTGAATACATTGACACGAGGTGCGCACCCAGAGCTTCCCGCCGCTTGAGCACTTCTCCCGCAAATGGCTGAGCCAGACGGATGTCATTCAGTTGCTGGGTATAGCTTCTGCCTGTCTCGTCATACTCCCCATCATAGAACCCGGCCAACTCGAAAGTGATACCGGCATCACTGTTGATCATGTACTGGTTGGCATCATTGAGCGCGTTAGCCAACACGAGCCTATATGTTGGAGTGGCAGCTTTTCGTTGGTTCGTCACCAAGAACAGCACGCGCAGAACACTGTTGGCTGAACTGGGAGCTTTGCCGGGGGTGTCATCGACAGATCCAGCCACATTCGCCTGCAATGGCTCGGCGCCTTGCGGCAACTGCGACTCGTCGACCTTGATCAGAACCTGCTTGCCAGCGCCGAGGTCATCTATCCGGTAGCGCTGGCCGTCGACGATGACGCTGCCGACAACCGTATCCCCTTCCCGCGCAAGCGACAGGTAGTACAACGGGTCGATATCGATTTCCGCTGCCGACGACGATGCATGGGCCGATTTCCAATTTGATGGCTTGTAACCGACCCAGCCCTCGATGCCGGCCGTGATGGTGCTGAAATCCCGCAAGTGAAACTGAGCAGTCTTGCCATTGGGCATCGTCACCGCCAAGTCATGGGTCTGGCCGTTGACAAGCGCAGAGCTCAACTTGATGAATGTCACTTCCTGACTGGCCGGATCGGCCAGCACGCGGGCCAGATGACCATCCGCCGATCGTTTCAGTGTGTCGCGATCGGGTGTGGGCTCAAGCATGAATAGCTGTGGCGTCGCACTGGCAATGGAGACTGCCGGTGGTGGTGTTGCCGAACAGGCTGTCGACAGGAGCAGGGCGGTGCCTGCCGGTATTATCAAACTGAATAGCTTACGCATATGCCCTGATCCTACGAGGTTTGGTTTCCCGTAGCAGAGCAAAACTCACACAGCCCCGTCGCCTCACAGAGTTCCCAGTTGCATAACCGAAAAGGCGTTGTGCAGCCCCAAAAAAACAACCCCGCAAAGCCGTGAGCTTGCGGGGCCAAGAGCGAGCAACATCCACTGTGCGAGAGCGAGGGTGACCAAACCCTCAATGCCGTGAATGACTTCAGTGTGCTGGCTTCCCGGTGTCGCGATTTAGCCGTAAACGACCTGTTCTTAGCCAAAGCAGCCATCGCGACAATCTGCCCTTGCCGGGTTGTCGCAGGCGACACAGAATCGGTCGCAAACAACAGCAGCAGAGGACAACAGCCATGATGCATGCGGATCTGATTGATCAGGACGACCTGCTGGGCCAATTGCGCTCGCGGGGCTTCGACATTCCGGCCGGTGCCAGCGCCGAGCAGGCCTGCGAGGTAGTGGTGCGCGGGCTGACCGAACCCAATGCGCGCGCGCTCAAGGGCATGGTCGAGCAGATGTACACCGGCAGCGCGACTATTCTCCCGGCGGTGCGCCAGGCCATCGACAAGCAGTTGCTGCCAGCACTGGCGCAGTACAGCAAGCGCGCCTGACTTCCAATTTTCATTGGCCTTTTCGCGGGTAAACCCGCTCCCACAAGTACTGCACCCTCTTCAAGAACGATGCAGCACCTGTGGGAGCGGGTTTACCCGCGAAAAAGGCGACGCGGTGTCAGAGCCCCGACTTATCGCGAGGCTCACACCGCCTCCGGCACCTTCGCCAGCTCGAGCGTGCGATCGAACAACCCCGCCACCCCTTCATGATGGGTCACCCCCACCACCGTACAGGCCGGCAGTTCACCCTTGAGCATCTGCAACAGCGCCTTGGCACTGGCCATGTCCAGCTGGCTGGTGGATTCATCCAAGTACAGCGTCTCGGGCCGGTACAACAAGGCCCGCGCCAAGCTCAGCCGCTGCTGCTCGCCACCGGATAACACCCGTTCCCACTCCTGCTCGTCGTCCAGGCACCCAGCCAGCGCGGCCAGACCTACCTTGCCCAACGCATCGATCAAGCGGCAGTCGGCGAAGCTGTCCAGCTGTGGATAAGCCAGCAGGTCGCGCAAGCGCATGCGCGGCATATAAGGCTTTTGCGGCAACAACAGGCTGCGCCCCGGCGGCAGTTGCCAGTCGCCCTGGCAATACGGCCACAACCCCTGCAAGGTACGCAGCAAGGTCGACTTGCCCAGCCCGCTACGCCCGGCCAGACGTAGCCAGTGACCGGGCTGCGCCTGAAGGTGCAGCCCGGCGAGCATCACGCTGCCGTCCGGCCGGCACAGGGTCAGGTTGCGCGTGCACAGGCATTCGCCGCGCGGCGCCGTGCCGAGTTGCCGGCGTGCGGCGGCGATGGCCTGTTCGAACTGGTCGAGCCGCTCCAGCGCCGCGCTCCAGCGCACCAGCTTGTTGTAGAGCTTGATGAACCAGCTCAGCGAATCGTGCACCGCGTTGAAGGCACTGCGGATCTGCATCAGCCCGCCCAGGGTGATGGCCTTGGCCATGAACGCCGGCAAGGCGGCGAACACCGGGATGATCAGGCTCAGGCGCTGGTAGGCGACGGTGAACAGGCTCAGGTCGCGTTCGCGCCCCATCAGTTGTCGCCAGTTCTGCGCGATAGCGGAAAAGCGCTGCGCCAGCTGCTGGCGCTCGACGGCTTCGCCGCGGTACAGGGCGATCTGCTCGGCATGGTCGCGCTTGCGCAAGAGGCTCGCGCGAAAGTCGGCCTCGCGGTGTTCGCGCTCGTAGTTCAGGCGGTGCAGCGGCCTGCCGATCACATGGGTCAACACGCTGCCGCACAAGGTGTAGGCCAGCACTATCCACACCAGATAACCGTGCACGGTCCAGGTTTCACCGAACAGGTTGAAGGTCTGCACCCCCGAGAGGTTCCACAGGATCACCACGAACGCGCCGACCTGGGCCAGGTTGATCACCAGCGAGGCCACCAGTTCGATGGACAGGTCGACCATCACCTCGACGTCCTGGGCGATGCGCTGGTCGGGGTTGTCCGGCTCACCGCTCAAGCCCAGGCGATAGAACGCCTGGTCGGCCAGCCAGGCATCGACCAGGCGCCCGGTCATCGCCTGGCGCCAGCGCAGCACCAGGCCTTTGCGGATGTAGTCGAGCAACACGAAGATCAGCACGTAGGCGCCGAGGTACAGCGCGTACTGGCCCACCAGCCCGTACAGCGCGCTGGTGTCGAACGCGGTAAGGGTGTCGTAGAAGGTCTTGCTCCAGCTGTTGATCAGCACATTGATCTGCACCACCAGCAAGCCCAGGCCGATCACCGCAGCGAGCATCAGCCAGGCCATCCACTGGCCACGGTCGCGCCAGAACGGCCGGCACAGGCGATAGAAGATGCGCAGGGTGTTCAACGGGCCTGCTCCTGTGCAGCGACCGATGGCAGCAGGCGCAGTTGTACCTGGTTGGCGCGCGGGAACAGCTGCCGTGCCTGCTGCTGCAGCTCGGCCTGGGTCAGTGCCTCGGGCAGCTGTGCCTGGGTCTGCAGGTAGCGCGGATCCTGCCAGCGGCGGTCGCTGAGCACCAGGCGCTTGAACTGGGTCTGGGCATCGTCGCGGCGTTTGCTTTCCTGGCGCAACAGCTCGCGGCGCTCGCTCACCACCCAGGCTTCATCGACCTCAAGGCTGGCCAGGGTGCGCTGGGCCATGGTCCACAGTTCATCGACCCGCGCCGGGTCGCAGGTGAACGTCAGGCTGCTTTCGACGCGCTGGGTGTCGGGGTTCAACTCACTGTCGAAACTCAGCCGGTACACGCCCGAGGCCTCACCGCGCAGCTGCGCCTTGAGGCGCTGGTTGGCCAGGTCGCGCAGCACCGCCACACGCACGGCGGCGTCCGGGCTCCAGGGCTGCTCGTGGTAGCTGCTGGCCTGCACTACCGCCCGCGGCTCCAGGGCAATGGCCAGGTCGGCGCGGCGCTGGCCGGGCTGCTGCAGGGCGAACTGGCTGTCTACAGGCAGCGCGTTGCGGGGGATGGTCGCCAGCAGTTGGCGCACCAGCAGTTGCAGCCGCTCGGCAGGCACGTCGGCCATCAGGTAGTAGGTCACCGGCGCACTGGCCAGGCGTAGCCAGTCGGCATCCAGTTGCTTGACGGTCAGGGCTTCGACCTCGCCAATCGCCGGCGCCTGCCAGTGGTCGGCGCCGTACTTGAGCTGGCGCTGTGCGGCCTCCTGGCGGCTGCGCACGTCATCGGGGCGGCTGCGCATACGTTGCAGCAGTTCGTCGCGGGAGTCGGCAAACAGCGCCGGGTCGATGCTCGCCAGCTGGCTGACGCGGTAGCTCTGCAACATCGCCTGCAGTTGCTCGGGCGGTACGCCCAGGCTCAGCTGCAGGCGCTGGGGTTGCTGGTCGAAGCTCAGCGTTGCACGTTGTGTCTGGCGCCAGTCGGCCAGGGCCTGCGGGGCCATGCCGACGGTGCCGCTGCGCACGGCCAGCTGGGCGGCCATCTGCAAGCGCCAGGCCGGCGCATCGGCAACGCGGTAGCCGGCGGAAGATTCAGCCTGCAGCACGGCCTTGCCGTCGGGGCCGGCACGTTTGAGCCAGACCAGGCGGTCGCCGTTACTCAGGCGCCAGTGCTCGACCTGCTGGGCGGGAAACGCCTTGCGCTCGATAATGCTGGCGGCTGCCGGCGCGGTCGCCAGCGTGAGTGCAGGCTTGGCGGGTACGACCGGTGCCTTGCGCACCGGGGCCTGCAGCGAGCGTTCGGCCAGCGCCAGTTGCTGCGCCTGCACTTGGGCGGCGCTGGGCAACGCCACCGCCGAGGTGCCCGGGGCACTGATCTGCAATACCCGGTCGGGGCTGGCCAACCACAGCCTCAGGCGGGCGTTGAGGTCGCGCAGGCTGATACTGCCCAGCACCTCCTGGTAGCGCCGGGTGGCCGCCACGCGATCGGTCAGCGGGCGATCCTGCACGGCGGCATTGTTCAGTTGCTCCACCCACTGTTCGAAGGTGCGTGGGGCCTGGTTGGCCAGGGTCTTTTTCGCCAGGTTGCGGATATGCGCACGCTCACGCGCAAGGTCAGCCTTGCCCAGGCCGTGCTGGCGCAGGCGCTCGATTTCGGTCAGCAAGGCTTGCAGCGCCTGGGTGTGGGCCTGGCCCTCGACGCCGGCCGCGATGCCCAGCACCGTGGAGTGCTCGCCGATCAGGGTCTTCTGCGCGGTCAGGCTGCGCACGGCGGCATCGCGGGGCTGGCGGCGCAGGCTGTCGACCAGGGCGGCCAGGGCCATGCGGTCGATCAAGCGTTCGCGCAGGGCGGCATGGGTGGTGCCGCGACTGTCCGGTTCATGCAGACGCAGCAGCAGCGCTACCTGGTTGCTGCCCGATTGCGGGTCCTGCAGGCGGAATACCTTGAGCTTGTCATCCAGCGGCAGTTCGCGCTGCGACCGACTGGGCACATCACCCGCCTTGGCGTCACCGAACGCCTGCTCGATCTGTGCCTTGAGCTGCTGCGGGTCGAAGTCGCCCACTGCCGACAGCACCATGTTGTTGGGCAGGTACCAACGCGCCTGGTAGGCCTTGAGGCTTTCCAGGCTGGCCGAACGGATGGCCGCCTCGTTGCCGATGGTGCGGTGCCCGGGGTAGGCCGAGCCGACCCGCTGCGAAGCGGTGCGTTGCTCGTTCATGCGCTGGGCCACGCCCAGTCCGCCGCGCCACTCCTCGATGACGATCGGCCGCTCACGCTCCAGGTCCGCCGCCGTGTAGTCGCGGGCGAACACCAGGTCGGCCAGGGCCTGTAAGGCTTGCGGGGCCTGGCGCACGCCGGCCGGCGGGCCGATCAGGTACTGGGTGCGTTCGTAGTTGGTCACGGCATTGAAGTTGCGCCCCTGCACCCAGCCCAGTTCGGTCATGCGCTGGCGCAGGTTGTGCTGGCCGCCGGCGCGGCTGTGGAAGGCCAGGTGCTCGACCATGTGCGCCACGCCGACCTGGTCGTCGGCTTCGTCCACGGAGCCGGCTTTGACCGTCAGGCGCAGGTCCAGCCGATTGGCCTGCGAGGTGTCGCGCACCAGGCGGTAGGCCAGGCCGTTGGCCAGTTGGCCGTGGACCACCCCGCTGTCCCAGGGCAGCGGCGCGTCAGGTTCGGGCAGCGACGCGCAGGCGCCGAGCAGCAGCGGGCCAAGCAGGCCGGCGAGGAGCTTTTTCATCAGGGCATCTCTTGTCGTGTGGGCGGTCAGAAGCGGTAGCCGACTTCCAGCCAGTACTGGCGGCCAACCTCGTAGGTGACCACGTTGACCGACTCGCGGCTGGCGATCTTGTTGACCTGGTCGGTGACGTTGGTGATGTCGACGTTGACGAAGAACGCCTGCTCCTTGCCGGTGGGAATGTCCCAGGCCAGGCGCATGTCCCAGGTCGGCGCGCCGGCGGTGGCGACGGTTTCGTAGCGGCTGTAGGTCTTGCCGTCGACTTCGGCGTCGGGGCTGACCTTGACCACCTGGTCGTAGGGGCCGCGATAGCGCAGGAAATTGCTGACCGCGAGGTTCCACTGCGGGATGTCGGTGATGGTCACCAGGCGCGCGGTCCAGGACCGGTTGAAGTCACTGGCCGGCAGCTCTTCGTAGGCGACCAGATTGCCGTCGAACACCACCGGCTCGTTGTCGAGCTCTTCGCGGTCCACACCGGCCTCGTAGGTAGCGCCGTGCGCGCCTTTGCTGCGCGACCAGTCCAGGGCCAACTGCACACTGGTGCTGGTGCCCTTGAAGCGCAGCGGCTGCATGGGCGTCACGGTCAGGCTGAGGTTCTCGGTCTCGCTGGTGCCGGCGTTCAGGTAGGTGAAATAGTCCTTGCTGTAGCCGACCGGTACATCCTTCTCGTCCAGGTTGTAGTACGGCCGGGTGCGGTAGATCTGGTCATGGCCCTTGCGGTTGATGTACTTGAGCTGGAACTCGGTGTCGAACCAGCGCTGGTTGAGGCCGAGCATCAGCTCGTCGTCATAGGGGATGTCCATGGTCCTGAAGTTGCTCAGGTTCTGGTTGCGGCTGGCGAACTTCCAGTCTGCCGCCTGGTTGGTGCGGGTGTAGCGCGTGGTGAAGGCCTGGCGGCCATCGGCGAGGCGGTACTTGAACAGGTTGCGCCCGTAATAGCGGTTGGCGCCGAACACCAGCACGGTGCTGCGGTCGCCGAAGAAGTCGTAGTCACCGGCAAAACGCGGCGCCAGGGTCTTCTTCTCCATGTAGTCGTCACCCTCGAAGCGCAGGCCCGGGCGCAGGGTGAGGTTGCCGTAGGCGATCTCGTCCTGGGCGAACAGGGCGTACTTCTTCTGCTGCAGGTCCAGCTTGCCGGCACCGTAGACCATCATCGCCGAACCGTATTGGCGGGTCTGGTTGTTGAGCTGCCGGCCGATGGAGCAGTAAGGATCGCTGCCGCAGGTGGTGCCGTTGTCGCGCCTGAAGGTGGGGATCGACAAGGCGTCGTCCTCACGCTCCCAGGTGGCGCGCTGATAGCCCAGCTCCACGCCGGTGCTTACCGTGTGCAGCGAGGAGCCGAGGTTGAAGGTCTGCCAGTCGGCCTTGAGCTTGTAGTCGACACCGCGCTGGGTCTGGTACAGGTCGCCATAGCCGCCCTCGCCGCTACGGGCGGTGGCGCGGTCGGGGTTGCCCCAGTCCTTGCTGGTGGACCAGTACCAGTTGATCAGTTGGTCACTGTCGGACTCGCGCGAGGCATACAGGTTGGTCAGCGCCAGCTGCTGGGTCCAGCGCGCGCTGTCGCCTTCGTAGACCGACTTCAGCGAGCCCTGCCAGCCACCGTTGATGTTGGTGAACCCGGAGTTGCGCTCGTCCTCGCGAAAGTAGGTGTTCTCCTGCGGGGCGTAGACGATGGAGGCGTCCAGGCTCAGGCGGTCGTTGACCGTCCAGTAGGTCTTGAGCAGAAAGTTGTCGAGGGCGCGGGTCTGCTCCTGCTCGTTGTCGTTGTTGGGGCTGTTGTAACCGTTGGCGTAGGTGCGCAGCGGCAGGTACGAGCGCTTCTGCGAGAAGTTGAGCAGCGCTCCGAAGTCCTGGGTGAAATGGCCTTCGAGGGTGCCGCGCAGGGTGGTCTTCTTGAACTCGGGCTGGTTCTTCTCGCTGGAGGAGTTCTCGAAGCTTTCCCGGTCGTCGCCGCTGATGTGATAGCGGGTCCACTCCGAGCGGCTCATGGCGTAGGAGATCTTGCCGTGCAGGTCCTGGCTCGGGCGCCGGGTGATGGCGTCGACCACGCCACCGTTGAAGCCGCCGTACTCCACCGGCACGTTGCTGTCGTAGACCTTGATCTCTTCGAGCAGGTCGGCGTCAAGGGCGATGCCGTGGGAGCGGCTGGGCGAGGAGTCGAACTGGCGGGTCTCGTTGTAGCCGTGGGCGCCGGGGTCGAGGTCGTTGTTGATCGAGATGCCGTCGATCATGAAGTTGTTCTGGTAGAACTTGGCGCCGTTGATGCTGATGTCGGCCGGGTCGATCTCGCCGGGGGTGTTGGAGCTTTTCTGGTCCGTGCTGAACTGCACGTTGGGGTGCATCTGCAGCATCGTGGTGATGTCGCCGTTGGCACCGGGGAAAGCCTGGATGGCCTTGCGGTCGATCACCGTGGCGCCCATGAAGCTGTTCTCCTCGGTGTCGCCGAGGATCAGGGTGTTGTGCAGTTCGATGGCGCCAGCGTCGGCCTGCAGCAGGCGAAAGGACAGGGCGCCGTATTCGTAGTCCCAGGTGATGCCAGTGCCCTGCAGCAGCTGCGCCAGCGCCGCCTCGCTGCTGAGCTGGCCACTGATGGCGGTGGAGTGCAGGTTTTCCAGCAGGTCGGGGTCGACCGTTACCTGCAGGCCGCTCTGCTGGCCAAAGTTGATCAAGGCAATCGCCAGCTTCTGCGCGGGGATGTCGAATGAATGGACCTGGGCCAGCACTGCCCGCGGTGTTTCATCTTCAGCGTGAACAGGTGCAACGGCTGCGGCGCAGCAAAGCCCGAGCAGGCCCGCACCGGCGATTTTCGTCAGGCGCAACGACCAACCCCGCGCCTGGCGCGGCTTTCGGCTTGTAATTTCAGTCATCCCACGTCCCCGCCCCGGCAGTCGCCGGGCTGCAAAATTGAATACGAATCGATATCAGTTGTTGCGCGCGGGGGATAAGACGGGGCAGTTCAGTGGTTTTTCAGAAAACTGTGAAAAAAGTTTTATGGCGGGGCAGATCGGCCGTTGTAGAAGCGGCCTTGCCGGGGCGCCGGACCGGCCGGAAAGGGCTGCGAAGCGGCCCTGGTTATTTCGCATGAAGCCGAGATCCTGGGGCTGCTTCGCAGCCCTTTCGCGGCACAAGGCCGCTCCTACAGGGCGTGCGTCAGGGCCGGCGGTTTCAAGGCTTGCTCAGCACCAGTAGCCACGGCCCAAAGCTGCGCACCTCGCCGCCATGGGGCCGGACCACCGCACGCAAGGCCACTTCGGGCTTGCGCAGGTCATACACGCCGGTCACGCGCTTGCCGCCCAGCGCGTCGTCGCGCAGCAGCACCTTGCCCGGCAGGTAGTGCGCCAGCTCGCGCACCAGCTCGGCCACTGGCTGGTCATCGGCGATCAATTGGCCCTGGCGCCAGGCCGCGGTTTGCGAAGGCGCAAATGTGCTCACCTGGGCCTGGCCGTCGAGGTAGCGCAGGCGTTGCCCGGCGGTCAGCGCGGCAGCCAGCACGCGGGCCGAGTCCTCGACCCGCACCGAACCATGCTGCACATCCACACCCACCCTGCCCGGCCTCGACTCGACATTGAAGGCGGTGCCGGTGACCGTCACCCGCACCCCTTCGGCGCGCACGTGAAACGGCTTGCCCTTGTCGGGCATCACTTCGAAGAACGCCTGGCCAGCCAGCAGGTGCACGTCGCGGTGATCGCCGGCATAGTCCACGGCGATGGCGGTGTCGCTGTCCAGTTGCACCACGCTGCCGTCGGCCAGGGTGATGTCGCGGGTTTCACCCAGGGCTGTGCGGTAGTCGGCCTGCAGGCGCAAGGTGAGAGTGGGGGCCACGGCCAGCATCAGGCAAGCGGCCACGGCGGCGCCCAGCCACCAGCGCCGCGAGGTTTTGCGCCGTACCGGCAGGCTGACCACCTCGGCCTTGGCAGGCCATAGCTCGGCGGTCGCCGGCGCCAGCTGGCCGCTGAGCCGCCACAGCCGCTCGGCCTTGCGGTAGGCCTCGGGGTTGCCGACATCGTCGGCCAGCCACTGCTCGAACTGCTCGCGCAGGGGCAGGTCATGCGGGGCCTGCTGCAGGCGCAGGAGCCAGTCCAGCGCCTGCTCGCGGCGGCTGGCGGTGAGGTCTGCGGGCGTCATGTCCGGCAAGTCTCCTGGGGGCTCGGGGGCGCGAAGGGTCGCACAGAGTCGGCCCGTTGAGCAAAAGACGCGGCAGCCTGAAGTTTTTTCACAGGTCGTCCTCCAGCTGCTCCAGGCAATGGCGCAGGGCATCGCGCACCAGCTGGTGCACCAGGCTGACCGAGACGTCCAGATGGCTGGCCACCTGCTGCAGGGTGAAACCGCCGAGGCGGTGCATTTCGAAGGCAGTGCGGGTACGCAGTGGCAGCGCTTCGAGGGCGCGACTGATGGCGGCGAGCTCGTTCTGCTGGCTGACCGCCTGCTCGGGCGAAGCGTCGTTGGCGGGCAGTTCGGCGAGGATCTCGTCACCGCCGGGCTGGGCCTTTTCCGTGGCCGTGCGGCGGGTCTGGTCTAGGGCCAGGTTGCGCACAATGCGGTAGAGGTAGCTGGCGGGGTGGCGGATGTCGGCATCGCCTGGCTGGCGGCTGAAGCGCAGCCAGGCTTCCTGCACCACATCCTCGGCGCGGGCGCGGCAGCCGACGATGGGCGTGGCGTAATCAACCAGTGCCGGGCGGTGGGCCAGGTAGAGCTGCAGTTTGTCGTCCGCCACGGGGTGGTATGCCAGGGTGCTTTCGGGGGCGGCGATGTTACCTGTTGTCGAGAATCATTATCAACAGAAGGATCGATGTTGTCGTTTAGGCCCTCTTCGCGGGTAAACCCGCTCCCACAGGTACTGCATCGCTCTTGAAGAGGGTGCAGTACCTGTGGGAGCGGGTTTACCCGCGAAAAAAGCGACGCGGTATCAGAGCCTGACGCTGGCGAAGGTCGACTCGTTGCGCGCCTGGCTCAGGGCGGCCAGCGGGCCGCTGTGCGGCGACAGCGCCATGGCCTGCGGGATCGGCATCATCGCCACCTGCTGGGTGGTGTTGGAGCCCACACGCTCGTCACGCGGCGGAATGCCGAAGTACTCGCGGTAGCACTTGGAGAAGTGCGGGGTGGAAACGAAGCCGCACACCGAGGCCACCTCGATGATCGACATCGGCGTCTGCTTGAGCAACTGCCGTGCGCGAATCAGGCGCAGCTTGAGGTAATAGCGCGACGGCGAGCAGTGCAGGTACTTCTGGAACAGGCGCTCGAGCTGGCGCCGCGACACCGCCACGTACACCGCCAGTTCGTCGAGGTCGATCGGCTCTTCCAGGTTGGCTTCCATCAGCGCGACGATTTCCTGCAGCTTCGGCTGGTTGGTGCCGAGCATGTGCTTGAGCGGCACGCGCTGGTGGTCCTGTTCGTTGCGGATGCGCTCGTAGACGAACATCTCGGAAATCGCCGCCGACAGTTCGCGGCCGTGATCGCGGCTGATCAGGTGCAGCATCATGTCCAGCGGCGCGGTGCCGCCGGAGCTGGTGAAGCGGTTGCGGTCGAGGGTGAACAGGCGGGTGCTCATGTTCACCCGCGGGTAGGCTTCCTGCATCGCGGCCAGGCATTCCCAGTGCACGCTGCAATCAAAACCATCGAGCAGGCCGGCACAGGCCAGCGCCCAGCTGCCGGTGCACACCGCACCGAGGCGGCGCGACTGGCGGGCCTGGGCCTGCAGCCAGGTGACGTGCTCACGGGTGACGGTGCGCTGGATGCCCACGCCGCCGCAGACGATCACGGTGTCGATCGGCGGGGCGCTGTGCATGGCGGCGTCGGGGGTGATCTGCAGGCCATCGCTGGCCCACACCTGGCCACCGTCGGCGGTCAGGGTGTGCCAGCGGTACAGCTCACGGCCGGACAGCTGGTTGGCCATGCGCAGCGGTTCGACTGCCGACGCCAGGGAAATGAGGGTGAAGTTGTCCAACAGGAGAAAACCAATGGACTGGGGTGCTGTGCGGTTCTGGGTTGGGGTCCCGGAGGTGTACGACGTCATCGCGATTTCTCCTCACACAATGCAGGGTGTGCCTCAGGCGAGCACTGTTCTTGTAATGGCCCCGTTTCGTATGCAGGGGCTTTGCCAATCTCAACGCAAATGGCATGCCTGAAATTGAACGCTCATCCAATAAAACCCAAAAACGACCTCGACAAGCGGCGTGCAGCGGGCTCTGGATCGAGCGTAGACCTAAACGCAAACAGGCGCGCCAGCGCCTGCGGGTGAATCGGCTGAGCAATTCGGTAGCACTGCTGGGTAGCTTGCCCAGATGCGACAGACTTGAGTGTCACCGACAACGACCCTACCGGTAACGACAGCCGACAACCGGTAGATGACAAGCGCTGCGCCAAAATGTGGCGCAGCGGCCGGGCGCGGGCAGAAACGGCGCATCAGCACTCGATGGCGCTGACCGCAAGGCCCCCGCGCGAGGTTTCCTTGTACTTGTCGTGCATGTCGGCGCCGGTGTCACGCATGGTGCGGATCACCTGGTCGAGGGAGATGAAGTGCTCGCCGTCGCCACGCAGGGCCATCTGCACGGCGTTGATCGCTTTCACCGCTGCGATGGCGTTGCGCTCGATGCAGGGCACCTGGACCAGGCCACCGACCGGGTCGCAGGTCAGCCCGAGGTTGTGTTCCAGGGCGATCTCGGCGGCGTTTTCCAGCTGCGCCGGGGTGGCCCCGAGCACCTCGGCCAGGCCCGCGGCGGCCATGGCGCAGGCCGAGCCGACCTCGCCCTGGCAGCCGACTTCGGCGCCGGAAATCGAAGCGTTCTTCTTGCACAGGATGCCGACGGCTGCCGCACCGAGGAAGAAGTCGACAACGTTGGACTCGTCCACCACGTCGGAGAAACGCATGTAGTAGTGCAGCACGGCCGGGATGATCCCCGCCGCGCCGTTGGTGGGTGCGGTCACCATGCGCCCGCCGGCGGCGTTTTCTTCGTTGACCGCCAGGGCGAACAGGTTGACCCACTCCATGGCGCTCATGGTCGAGCCGATCACGTTGGGTTTGCCGATTTCCTGCAGGCTGCGGTGCAGCTTGGCGGCGCGGCGGCGCACATTGAGGCCGCCGGGCAAGGTGCCCTCGTGCTTGAGGCCGTTGCTCACGCATTCCTGCATGGCGCTCCAGAGCTTGAGCAGGCCGGCGCGAATCTCTTCTTCGCTGCGCCAGACCTTTTCGTTCTCCAGCATCAATTGCGACACACGCAGGTCGTTTTGCTTGCACAGGCGCAGCAGCTCGGCGGCGCTGTTGAAGTCGTAGGGCAGCACGGTCTGGTCGGCGTCGAGCACGCCGCTGGCGGCCTGGGCGGCATCGACCACGAAACCGCCGCCTACCGAATAGTAGGTGTCACGGTGCAGTTCGCCGCCCTCGCCTTCGGCCACCAGGGTCATGGCGTTGGGGTGGTACGGCAGGTTCTCGTCCAACAGCAGCATGTCGCGGGCCCAGACGAATTCGATGGGCAGGCGGCTGTCGAGCTTGAGCACGTTGGTTTCGCGCAGGTCGGCGATGCGTGGGGTGATCTGGGTCGGGTCGATGGCGTCGGGCCATTCGCCCATCAGGCCCATGATGGTGGCGCTGTCGGTGCCGTGCCCGACACCGGTGGCCGACAGCGAGCCATACAGCCGCACTTCGATGCGCCGCACCTGCTCCAGCTCGCCGCGTTGGCGCAGGCCCTGGACGAACAGGGCGCCGGCGCGCATGGGGCCGACGGTGTGGGAGCTGGAAGGCCCGACACCGATCTTGAACAGGTCGAACACGCTGATGGCCATTGTCGCTTCACCTCTTGATGGGCTTGCCTGGTCGCGCCAAACGCCGCCTTGCACAACTGCTAGGCTGAAGCGTCGAGCCGCCTTGGAATGCTCGCATCATCGGGCTTTTGCCCACCCCCTCGCCGTCTGCAACCGACGTACTTTTGTCCGCCTGCGCCGCACTGATCCGCACCGGTTCGCGGCGTTTTGCAGCGCTCGAAGGGCGTAAAAACCTGGGCATGGGGGTGGAAAAATCCAGTTGCGACATCGCCCGTACTGGATGCGACCCGTCCTGTACTGGATACGACGCCACCAGTAGGCGATTGCCGAACGCTGGAGGATTATCGAAAGCGACTCGTTTTGCACGGCCTCGCATCCTGCCCTCTGCAGGCCTGGCCGATCGGCACCCTAGAAAGCGCCGACGGCCCCCGCGAACCCGAAGATAAAATCACAGGAGTCCACCTATGAAAGCTTCACCCTCGCTGTTGCTGGTTGCGATGTTATCCGCTCCATTGCTGGCCCAGGCTGCAGAACCCGAACAGTGCCAGACGGTACGGTTCTCCGACGTCGGCTGGACCGACATCACCGTGACCACCGCGATGACCAGCGTGGTGCTCGAGGCCCTGGGGTACAAGACCCACACCAACATGATCTCGGTGCCGGTGACCTACAAGTCGCTGGCCGGGGGCAAGGACCTCGACGTGTTCCTCGGCAACTGGATGCCGACCATGGAAAACGACATCAAGCAGTACCGCGATGCCGGTACCGTCGAAACCGTGCGCGCCAACCTGGAGAACGCCAAGTACACCCTGGCGGTGCCCCAGGCGCTGTATGACAAGGGCCTGAAAGACTTCAGCGACATTCCCAAGTTCAAGAAGGAACTCGAAGGCAAGATCTACGGCATCGAGCCGGGCAACGACGGCAACCGCACCATCCAGAGCATGATCGACAAGGACGCCTTCGGCCTCAAGACCGCCGGCTTCAAGCTGGTGCAGTCCAGCGAGGCGGGCATGCTGTCGCAGGTCGACCGGGCGCAGAAACGGGGTGAGGCGGTGGTGTTCCTGGGCTGGGAACCGCACCCGATGAACAAGCGCTTCGCCATGAAGTACCTCACCGGTGGCGATGAGTTCTTCGGCCCCGACTTCGGCAAGGCCACCGTGCTGACCAACACCCGCAAGGGCTATGCGCAGGAATGCAGCAACGTGGGCCAGCTGTTGAAGAATCTGTCGTTCACCCTCGACATGGAAAGCGAGCTGATGGGCAAGGTGCTGGACGACAAGATGAAAGCCGACGCAGCCGCCAAGGCGTGGCTGAAGAACAACCCGCAAGTGCTCGACACCTGGCTGGCAGGGGTGACGACCGTGGATGGCAAACCCGGCCTTGAGGCGGCCAAGGCCAAACTGACGCAATAACGCAAGGCGCTATGGCAACACCGCGGGGTGGGACCGTGCCCACCCCGAACTGATTTCAATCTTTGCAGGTGGAAGCTCGCTATCATGCTTATCGATCAGAAAATACCCCTGGGGCAGTACATCGCCTCATTCGTCGAATGGTTGACCCAGAATGGCGCCGATTACTTCGACGCCATCGCCAAGGGCCTGGAATTCATGATCCATGGGGTCACCGGCGCCCTGACCTGGTTCAACCCGTTCGTGCTCATCGCCCTGTTCGCCGCCCTCGCGCACCTGATCCAGCGCAAATGGGCCCTTACCGTATTCGTCGCCCTGTCGTTCCTGCTGATCCTCAACCTGGGGTACTGGCAGGAAACCATGGAAACCCTGGCACAAGTGAGCTTCGCCACCGTGGTGTGCGTGGCCATCGGCGTGCCGCTGGGCATCGTCGCCGCCCACAAGCCGATGTTCTACACCGGCATGCGCCCGGTGCTGGACCTGATGCAGACCGTACCCACCTTCGTGTACCTGATCCCCACGCTGACCCTGTTCGGCCTGGGCGTGGTGCCGGGGCTGATCTCGACGGTGGTGTTCGCCATCGCCGCGCCCATCCGCCTCACTTACCTGGGTATCTGCGACGTACCGCAGGAGCTGCTCGACGCCGGCAAGGCCTTCGGCTGCTCGCGCCGCCAGCTGCTGACCCGCATCGAACTGCCCCACGCCATGCCGAGCATCGCCGCCGGCGTGACGCAATGCATCATGCTGTCGCTGTCGATGGTGGTGATCGCCGCCCTGGTGGGCGCCGACGGCCTGGGCAAACCTGTAGTCAACGCACTGAACACCGCCGATATCTCGCTCGGCTTCGAAGCGGGCCTGGCGATCGTGCTGCTGGCGATCATGCTGGACCGTATCTGCAAGCAACCGGAACTGCCGGTAAGGGGTGAGGCATGAGCATCATTCGTTTCGAAGACGTCGACGTCATCTTCTCCAGCAAGCCGCGCGAGGCGCTGTCGCTGCTGGACGAAGGCAAGACCCGCGAACAGATCCTCAAGCAGACCGGCCTGGTGGTCGGTGTCGAGAAGGCCAACCTGGACATCAACAAGGGCGAGATCTGCGTGCTCATGGGCCTGTCCGGCTCGGGCAAGTCGAGCCTCTTGCGCTGCATCAACGGCCTGAACACCGTCAGCCGCGGCAAGCTGTTCGTCGAGCACGAAGGCAAGCACATCGACATCGCCCACTGCACCCCGGCGGAGCTGAAGATGATGCGCACCAAGCGCATCGCCATGGTGTTCCAGAAGTTCGCCCTGATGCCCTGGCTGACGGTGCGCGAGAACATCAGCTTCGGCCTGGAAATGCAGGGCCGCCCGGAGAAGGAACGGCGCAAGCTGGTGGACGAAAAGCTTGAACTGGTGGGCCTGACCCAGTGGCGCAACAAGAAGCCCGACGAGCTGTCCGGCGGCATGCAGCAGCGCGTGGGCCTGGCCCGGGCGCTGGCGATGGACGCCGACATCCTGCTGATGGACGAACCGTTCTCGGCCCTCGACCCATTGATCCGCCAAGGCCTGCAGGATGAGCTGCTGGCCCTGCAAAGCAAGCTGAGCAAGACCATCGTGTTCGTCAGCCACGACCTGGACGAAGCCCTGAAGCTGGGCAGCCGCATCGCCATCATGAAGGACGGTCGGATCATCCAGTACAGCAAGCCCGAGGAGATCGTGCTGAACCCGGCCGACGAGTACGTGCGCACCTTCGTCGCCCACACCAACCCGCTGAACGTGCTGTGCGGCCGCAGCCTGATGCGCACCCTGGACAAGTGCAAACGGGTCAATGGCTCGGTGTGCCTGGACCCGGGCGGCGACTCGTGGCTGGACCTGGGCGAAGGCAACTCGATCAAGCGCGCACGCCAGGGGCAGAATGGGCTGGACATGCAGAACTGGGTGCCGGGGCAGGCTGTGGAAGGGCTGGATCGCCGGCCGACCGTGGTGCATGCCGACATCGGCATGCGCGAAGCACTGCAGATTCGTTACCAGACCGGTAACAAGCTGGTGCTGCAGGAGAACGACAAGCTGGTGGGGATTCTGGGAGATACAGAGCTGTATCACGCGCTGTTGGGCAAGACTCACGGGTGATGCAATTGGGGCCGCTGTGCGGCCCTTCGCGGGTAAACCCGCTCCCACAGGGATAGCGTTGTGTGGGAGCGGGTTTACCCGCGAAGGGCTGCAAAGCAGCCCCAATCAATGTTTCAGCGAACGACGATCCCGCGCGTAGCCATATAGGCCTTGGCTTCCGGGACCGTGTACTCACCAAAGTGGAAGATGCTCGCCGCCAGCACCGCGCTGGCATGCCCTTCCAGGATCCCGTCGGCCAGGTGCTGCAGGTTGCCCACACCACCGGAGGCGATCACCGGGATCCCCAGGGCATCGCTGATGGCGCGGGTCACGCCCAGGTCGAAGCCGTTCTTCATGCCGTCCTGGTCCATGCTGGTCAGCAGGATTTCACCGGCACCCAGGCCTTCCATCTTCTTCGCCCACTCCACCGCATCCAGCCCGGTAGGCTTGCGCCCGCCGTGGGTGAAGATCTCCCAGCGCGGCGTTTCGCCCGGGCCGGAGACCTTCTTGGCGTCGATGGCGACGACGATGCACTGCGAACCGAAACGGTCGGCCGCCTCACCCACGAACTCCGGGTTGAACACCGCTGCGGTGTTGATCGAGACCTTGTCGGCACCGGCATTGAGCAGGTTGCGGATGTCCTGCACGGTGCGCACGCCACCGCCCACGGTCAGCGGGATGAACACCTGGCTGGCCATGCGCTCGACGGTATGCAGGGTGGTGTCACGGCCATCGACGCTGGCGGTGATGTCGAGGAAGGTGATCTCGTCGGCACCCTGCTCGTCGTAGCGACGGGCGATTTCCACCGGGTCACCGGCATCGCGGATGTTCTCGAACTTGACGCCCTTGACCACCCGGCCGTTGTCCACGTCCAGGCAAGGGATGATGCGCTTGGCCAGTGCCATGGTCGTTCCTCAGCCTTGGTAGTTGTCGCAGAAGGCCTGGGCCTCGGCGACGTCGAGGGTGCCTTCGTAGATGGCACGGCCGGTGATGGCGCCGATGATGCCCGGCGCTTTTGCGTCCAGCAGGGCCTTGATGTCACCCAGGTTGTGGATGCCGCCCGAGGCGATCACCGGGATCGAGGTGGCTTCGGCCAGGGCCTTGGTGAAGGGCACGTTGCAGCCCTGCATCATGCCGTCCTTGGCGATGTCGGTGTAGACGATCGACGAGACGCCATCGGCCTCGAAGCGCTTGGACAGGTCGATGACCTGCACGGTGCTCACTTCGGCCCAGCCGTCGGTGGCGACGAAGCCGTCCTTGGCGTCCAGGCCAACGATGATCTTGCCTGGGAATGCCTTGCACGCCTCGGCGACGAACTCCGGCTGCTTGACCGCCTTGGTGCCGATGATCACGTGGCTGACGCCGGCCTTGACGTAGTGCTCGATGGTTTCCAGCGAGCGGATGCCGCCGCCGATCTGGATCGGCAGGTTCGGGTAACGCTTGGCGATGGCGGTGACCACTTCACCGTTGACCGGCTGGCCTTCGAAGGCGCCGTTGAGGTCGACCAGGTGCAGGCGGCGGCAGCCACCTTCGACCCATTTGGCGGCCATGCTCACCGGGTCGTCGGAGAATACCGTGGAGTCTTCCATGCGGCCTTGGCGCAGACGCACGCAGGCGCCGTCCTTCAGATCGATAGCGGGGATAATCAGCATCTTGGAAACCTGTCTTGTTCGTTGAGTTCAGGGCTTCTCGAGCGCCCACAGGTCGCTTTCGATGCTCTCGAACCGCTCCTTGAGGTGCAGCTGAACATCGGCAATCGCCCTGTTGTAGTAATACGGAGCAACTTCTCTGGAAAACACCTCGAGGACCTCGGCCACCTCGAACGACCCCAGCTCCAGCTCGAAACGGTCTTCGAGGAAGCGCTTGAGCTTGTCGAGCGCTTCGCGCTCCTGCTCGGGGGCCAGCGTGAGGATCGGTGCCTTGGTCCGCGACCTGCTCATTTACCAGCGCCCATCCCAGGCGACGAAGTTCTGCAGCAGTTGCAGGCCATGGGTATGGCTCTTCTCCGGGTGGAACTGCACGGCGAAGCGCGAGCCCTCGGCCAGCGCGGCGGCGAAATCGACGCCGTAGTGGCCGCGGCCGACGACCTGGCCCGGCTTGCCGGCATTGATGTAGTAGCTGTGCACGAAGTAGAAGCGCGCGCGGTCGGGAATGTCATGCCACAGGGGGTGGTCGATGGTCTGGCCGACTTCGTTCCAACCCATGTGCGGCACTTTCAGGTGCTCGCCGTCTTCCTTGAGGTCTTTGCCGAAGAAGCGCACCTGGCCGGGGAACAGGCCGATGCAGTCGACGCCGTCGTTCTCTTCGCTGTGCTCGAGCAGGGCTTGCATGCCCACGCAGATGCCGAGGAACGGGCGATCCTGGCTGACTTCGCGGACCAGGCTGTCGAAGCCCAGGCGGCGGATTTCGGCCATGCAGTCGCGGATCGCGCCAACGCCGGGGAACACCACGCGGTCGGCTTCACGAATGACGGCGGCGTCGCTGGTGACCAGCACCTTGCCGGCACCCACGTGCTCGAGGGCCTTGGCCACCGAGTGCAGGTTGCCCATGCCATAGTCGATTACGGCTACGGTCTGCATTTACAGGCACCCTTTGGTCGATGGCATCTGCCCGGCCATGCGTTCGTCCTGCTCCACGGCCATGCGCAGCGCGCGGCCGAAGGCCTTGAACACGGTCTCGATCTGGTGGTGGGTGTTATGGCCACGCAGGTTGTCGATGTGCAGGGTCACCAGGGCGTGGTTGACGAAGCCCTGGAAGAACTCCTGGAACAGGTCGACGTCGAAGCCACCGACGCTGGCACGGGTGTAGGGGACATGCATCTGCAGGCCCGGGCGGCCGGAGAAGTCGATGACCACGCGCGACAGCGCTTCGTCGAGCGGCACGTAGGCGTGGCCGTAGCGGAAGATGCCTTTCTTGTCACCGATGGCCTGGGCAAACGCCTGGCCGAGGGTGATGCCGACGTCTTCGACGGTGTGATGGTCATCGATATGCAGGTCGCCCTTGCATTCGATGTCCAGATCGATCAGCCCGTGCCGGGCGATCTGGTCGAGCATGTGTTCAAGGAAAGGCACACCGATATCGAATCGGGCCTTACCAGTGCCATCGAGGTTGATCGAGCACTTGACCTGGGTTTCCAGGGTATTGCGCTCGACGGAAGCCTTACGTTCGACCATCACCAGCTCCGCAAAATCATTGGGCGAAAAGGGCTCCATTATAGGCCCAGAACGCGCCGGCTTGAAACGCGGATGACATATGGCAGGGCAAGCAATTGCGGGGGGATGACAGGCTTACAGGTCTATACAAGCCGGTTTTGCCGGCCTCATCGCGGGGCAAGCCCGCTCCCACAGAGCGTGGGAGCGGGCTTGCCCCGCGATGAGGCCTAGACTGCCAGCCAATCAGCCAGCTTTGTCAACCGTCAGTGGAACAGCACCGCCGTCTTCTGCAGGGTGATCCATACCCCCCAGGCCAGCGGAATCACCACCACGGCCCAGGCCAGCAGCACCAACGGCAGGCTGCCCGGCGCGGCATGCCATTCCAGCGACCGCGCGCTGTCGGCCCCCTTGTCATGGCTCAGGGCACGCTCCGCCGCCAGCTCGGCCTCGGTCATGAAGTACTTGTCGGCCACCGGGCGTACCAGCATGTTGCAGACAAAGCCCAGCACCAACAGCCCGGCAAGGATGTACAGGGTCATGTCGTAGGCCGCGGCCCGCTCCACACCTGCCGCCAGCTGCGCTTCACGCAGGTAGGTGATCAGCACCGGGCCCAGCACGCCAGCGGCGGCCCAGGCGGTCAACAGGCGACCGTGGATGGCACCGACCATCTGCGTGCCGAACAGGTCGGCCAGGTAGGCCGGCACCGTGGCGAAGCCGCCACCGTACATCGACAGGATGATGCAGAACGCCGCGACGAACAGCGCCACGTTACCGATGTGCCCCATGTTCGGCACCAGGCTGTAGAGGCCCACGCCCAGGGCGAAGAAGGCGAAGTAGGTGTTCTTGCGGCCAATGTAGTCGGAGAACGACGCCCAGAAGAAGCGCCCGCCGATGTTGAACAGGCTGAGCAGGCCGGTGAAGCCGGCGGCAATGGCGGCGATCTGCGCCAGTTGCGCGGCGTTCAACTCGCTGAAGGTCAGCTCGTTGCCCAGCAGCTTGCCGGCGAACACTTCCTGCAGCAGTGGCGAGGCCATGCCGAGAATGCCGATACCGGCCGAGACGTTCAGGCACAGCACCAGCCACACCAGGGCGAACTGCGGGGTCTTCCAGGCCACGCTCACGTGCACGTGGCGGTCGGTGACCATGGCGTTGGCCTTCTTCGCCGGCGGGGTCCAGCCCTCTGGCTTCCAACCGGTGGGCGGCACGCGGTAGGCCAGGGCGCCGGCCGTCATGAACACGAAGTAGATCGCGGCCATGGCCACGAAGCTCTGCCACACGCCGACTTCAGTGGCGCTGCCGAAGTGGCCCATCAATGCGGTCGCCAGCGGCGCGCCCACCATGGCACCACCACCAAAGCCCATGATCGCCATGCCGGTGGCCATGCCGCGCTTGTCCGGGAACCATTTGATCAGGGTCGACACCGGCGAGATGTAGCCCAGGCCCAGGCCGATACCACCGATTACCCCCGAACCGAGCCACATCAGCCACAGCTGATGGGTCTTCACGCCGATCGCCGAGATCAGCAGGCCGCCGCACCAGCACAGTGCCGATACCAGGCCAGCCTTGCGCGGACCTGCGTGCTCCAGCCAGCCGCCGAGCACTGCGGCCGAGCAACCGAGGAAGACGAAGAACAGGGTGTAGATCCAGCTGAGCATGGAGATCGGCCAGTCGCACTCGGCGCTGAACAGGCGGGCGACGAAGCCCATGTCCGCCGCGCACGCCACCGGCGCGCTGACGCCCAGGGCTTGGGACAACGGCAACCAGAACACCGAGAAACCGTAGGCCATGCCGATGCACAGGTGAATGGCCAGGGCCGCCGGCGGTACCAGCCAGCGGTTGAAGCCCGGACGGGCGATGATGCGCTCCTTCGACAGGAAACCGGGCACGCTTACCGGCATCTCCGTCGTGATACTGCTGCTCATGGGATCGTTCCTTTTGTAGGTGGCTGCTTGCGGGCTGCCGGCCCGGCTCTGCTGTGGCGTCTCCCCCGGGATGCGCCGGCCGTTTGCGGCATTGCCCCGCGACAATGGGTCGCGGATGCTGCGAAAGCGGCGCAAGATTACCAGCAGCCAGTGGCATGAAAGCAATCTGATATCGCGTTTTTTTCGTCAGCTGAATCGGTAATTCGCCTGTTCTGGCCTCATCGCGGGGCAAGCCCGCTCCCACGCCATTTGTGATCTGGCGTGGGAGCGGGCTTGCCCCGCGATGAGGACCGAGCAGGCAATGAATGAACTGTCGTCATGCCCACTGTCGAAATGTCGGATACGCAGCGCCAAGTGCCACAGCGCTATACTCGCCGCTGAATTTCACAATCGGACTACAAGGACTCGCCCATGAAAGCGTTCGGCAAAATCCTGGGGCTGTCGCTTCTCGGGTTGTTGCTGATCATCGTGGCGCTGGGCTTCGCCCTGACGCACCTCTTCGATCCCAACGACTACAAAGACGAAATCCGCCAACTGGCCCGCGACAAGGCCCACGTCGAGCTGACGCTCAACGGCGACATCGGCTGGAGCCTGTTCCCCTGGCTGGGCCTGGAGCTGCACGAGGCGAGCATCGCCACGCTGAACAACCCCAAGGTGCCGTTCGCCGACTTGCAGATGCTCGGTTTGTCCGTACGCGTGCTGCCGCTGCTGCGCCGCGAAGTGCAGATGAGCGATGTGCGGGTCGAGGGCCTGAACCTCACCCTCACCCGCGATGCCAACGGCCACGGCAACTGGGAAGACATCGGCAAGCCGCTGCCTGACCCGGCCGTTGCCAACGCCCCGGCCACCGCGCCAGGCGAAGCGCCGGCCAGCGAGCCGCCCAAGCCCGAAGCCAGCGAGCGTTCGGTCAAGCTCGACATCGACAGCCTGACCGTCAACAACGCCCGGGTGCAGTTCACCGACGAGAAGGCCGGCCAAAGCTACGGCGCCGAAAGCATCCAGCTGAGCACGGGCCCCGTGCACGAAGGCGTGAACATCCCGCTCAAGGCCAGCGCCTTCCTCAGCGCCAGCCAGCCGAACATCAAGGCGCGCACCGAGCTGACCGGCGAACTGCGCTTCGACCGCAAGCTCAAGCGCTACAACCTTGAAGACATGCGCCTGTCCGGCGAAACCTCGGGCGAGCCGCTGGCCGGCAAGACCATGACCTTTGCCGCGCAAGGCCAGGTGCTGGTCGACCTGGCCGCCAATGTCGCCTCGTGGAGCAGCCTGAAGGTCTCGGCCAATCAGCTGCGCGCCCTGGGCGAGCTGAATGTGCGCGACCTGGACAAGGCGCCGCAGGTAACTGGCGGGCTGTCCATCGCCCAGTTCAACCTGCGCACTTTCCTCGACGGCATCGGCCACCCGCTGCCGGCCACCGCCGATGCGGCCGCCTTCAACAAGCTGGAGCTGGTTGCCCGCCTGCAAGGCACACCAAGCAGCCTGGCCCTGGAAGACCTGGCGGTGAAGCTGGACGACAGCACCTTCACCGGCCGCGTGGCCGTGGAAGATTTCGCCAAGCAGGCCCTGCGGGTAAACCTCAAGGCAGACACCTTCGACGCTGACCGCTACCTGCCAGCCAAAAGCGAGGAAGCCAAGGGCACCACCGCGGCACGCCAGGCCGAGGTGAAACAGCAGGAAGCCAGTGCCACTGCCGGTGCCGGCACCACCCCGTTGCCCAACGCCCCCACGCAAGTGGCCTGGAGCAACGACAAGCTGCTGCCGGTGGACCGCCTGCGCGCCCTCGACCTGCAGGCCGACCTGGCGTTCGGCGCCCTGACCCTGGACAAGCTGCCCATCAGCGACGCCCGGCTCAAGGCCAGCGGCCAGGGTGGCCTGATCACCCTCGAAACCCTGCGCGGCGGCCTGTACAACGGCAGCTTCGAAGCCAAGGGCACGGTCGACGTGCGCCCCGCCGTGCCGCAACTGGGGGTGAACACCAAGATCAACCGCGTGCCGGTGGAGCATTTCATCAAGCGCGAAAGCCCCGACCAGGCGCCGCCAGTCAAGGGCCTGCTGACCCTTGCCAGCGACCTGACCGCCACCGGCAACAGCCAGAAAGCGCTGGTCGACACCCTCAACGGCAACGCCAGCTTCACCATCAACGATGGCGTGCTGGTCAACGCCAACCTGGAACAGCAACTGTGCCAGGCCATCGCCACCCTCAACCGCAAGCAGCTCGGCAGTGAGCCGCGCGGCAAGGACACGCCGTTCGAAGAGCTGCGCGGCAGCCTGGTGATCCGCAATGGCGTGGCCAGCAACCCGGACCTCAAGGCGCGCATTCCCGGCCTGACCGTCAACGGCCATGGCGACCTCGACCTGCGCGTGCTGGGCATGGACTACAACGTCGGCGTGGTGGTCGAAGGCGACCAGCGCGCCATGCCCGACCCGGCCTGCCAGGTCAACGAGCGCTTTGCCGGTATCGAAGTGCCGCTGCGCTGCCGTGGCCCGCTGGAGCTGGGCGCCAAGGCCTGCCGCCTGGACCAGGACGGCCTGGGCAAGGTTGCCGCCAAGCTGGCCGGTAACCGTTTGAAGGACAAGATCGATGAAAAGCTCGAAGAAAAACTCGGAGACAAAGTGAGCCCGGAACTCAAAGATGCGCTCAAGGGGCTGTTCAAGCGATGAGCCCCCAGCAGTTCTCCAGCGCCGTGCTGGAATGGTACGACCAGCACGGTCGCCACGACCTGCCCTGGCAACAGGGCATCAACCCGTACCGGGTGTGGGTCTCGGAAATCATGCTGCAGCAGACCCAGGTCAGCACCGTGCTCAACTACTTCGACCGCTTCATGCAGGCGCTGCCGACCGTGCAGGCGCTGGCTGAAGCACCGGAAGACGAAGTGCTGCACCTGTGGACGGGCCTGGGCTACTACACCCGTGCACGTAACCTGCAGAAGGCCGCGAAGATCGTCGTCGCGCAACATGGCGGCGAGTTTCCGCGCAGTGTCGAGCAGCTCACCGAGCTGCCCGGCATCGGCCGCTCCACCGCTGGGGCCATCGCCAGCATCAGCATGGGCATCCGCGCGCCGATCCTCGACGGCAACGTCAAGCGCGTGCTGGCCCGCTTCACCGCCCAGGCCGGTTACCCGGGCGAACCCAAAGTGGCCAACCAGCTGTGGGCCACCGCCGAGCGATTCACCCCGATGACGCGGGTCAACCACTTCACCCAGGCGATGATGGACATGGGCGCAACGCTGTGCACCCGCAGCAAGCCCAGTTGCCTGATCTGCCCGCTGCAGCGTGGTTGCGAAGCCCATCTGCACGGCGAAGAGACCCGCTACCCGGAGCCCAAGCCGCGCAAAGCCTTGCCGCAGCGCAAGACCCTGATGCCGCTGCTGGCCAACCATGAAGGCGCGATCCTGCTTTACCGCCGGCCCTCCACCGGGTTGTGGGGTGGCCTGTGGAGCCTGCCGGAGCTGGACAGCCTCGAGCAGCTCGACGACCTCGCCTACCAGCACGGCCTGCGCCTGGCCGGCAGCCAGGCCCTGCAAGGCCTGACCCACACCTTCAGCCATTTCCAGCTGGCCATCGAGCCATGGCTGGTGCGTGTCGACCCGGTCGGCGCGCACGTGGCCGAGCCCGACTGGCTCTGGTATAACCTCGCCACCCCGCCGCGCCTGGGCCTCGCCGCCCCGGTCAAGAAGCTGCTGCAACGCGCGGCCGACGAACTGATTGCAGGAGAGAACCCATGACCCGCACCGTGATGTGCCGCAAATACAAAGAAGAGTTGCCAGGCCTGGAGCGCGCGCCCTACCCCGGCCCCAAGGGCCAGGACATCTTCGAACACGTCTCGCAGAAAGCCTGGGCCGACTGGCAGAAGCACCAGACCCTGCTGATCAACGAGAAGCGCCTGAACATGATGAACGCCGAGGACCGCAAGTTCATCCAGGCCGAGATGGACAAGTTCTTCGCCGGTGAAGATTACGCCAAGGCTGAAGGCTACGTTCCGCCCTCGGAATGACCCCGGAAAACGTAAGCGACGGAATTAATTTAAATTTTTTGAAAAAAGTCGTTGACGAGCGGTCTGGAAATCTATTTAATTCACCTCGTCGCCCAGATAGCTCAGTCGGTAGAGCAGAGGATTGAAAATCCTCGTGTCGGCGGTTCGACTCCGTCTCTGGGCACCACCTTCAGCTTCTGGTGGTTGCAAAGTTACCCGAAGCGACACAAGAAACCCGCCTAGTGCGGGTTTTTTGTTGCCTGCGTTTTCTTGGTTCATGTCCGGTTGATCGATATCAAGAAGTCACCGCCTGCTGGCTCATAGCATGGAGGGTGGACATTCGACCGACCCCGCAAGGACCTCCATGAGCGAAGAATCCGCCACCCTCCTCCTGCCGTCGCCTGCCGACACCGGCAGCGGCGCCAAGCCCGTCACCCGCACCCGCCGCCCACGCCAGCGCAAGCCCGCCGCCAAAGCACCCACGCCAGAGACCATCACCCAGGTCAGCCAGCAACCCGCCGCCCTGGTAGTGGCCAACGCGCGCAAAGGCAGCAGCGAGGACAGTACCTCGGCGCATCTGCCGGCCAGCTACCCGTACCGCACGCGCATGCGCCGCCAGGACTACGACAAGGCCAAGCACGCACTGCAGATCGAGCTGCTGAAGGTACAGAACTGGGTGAAGGAAACCGGCCAACGCATCGTCATCCTCTTCGAGGGCCGTGACGCAGCAGGCAAGGGCGGTACCATCAAGCGCTTCATGGAGCACCTGAATCCGCGTGGTGCCCGCATCGTCGCGCTGGAGAAGCCCTCCGAACAGGAGCAAGGCCAGTGGTACTTCCAGCGCTACATCCAGCACCTGCCTACCGCCGGTGAAATGGTGTTCTTCGACCGCTCCTGGTACAACCGCGCCGGGGTCGAGCGGGTGATGGACTTCTGCTCGCCGCTGCAATACCTGGAGTTCATGCGTCAGGCGCCGGACCTTGAGCGGATGCTGTGCAACAGCGGCATCCTGCTGTTCAAGTTCTGGTTCTCGGTGAACCGCGAAGAGCAACTGCGCCGCTTCATCTCGAGGCGCGACGACCCGCTCAAGCACTGGAAGCTGTCGCCCATCGACATCAAGTCGCTGGACAAGTGGGAGGACTACACCGCCGCCAAGGAAGCCATGTTCTTCCACACCGACACCGCCGATGCGCCGTGGACGGTGATCAAGTCCGACGACAAGAAGCGCGCGCGGATCAACTGCATCCGGCATTTCCTGCATTCGCTGGATTATCCGGGCAAGGACCACAGCGTGGCGCATGCGCCGGATCCGCTGCTGGTTGGCCGCGCTTCGCGGGGGTTCGAGGAGGATGAGGTGCCGGCCCCGAGCCCTGTGTAACGGCCATCGCGGGGCCAGCCCGCTCCCACGCGGCGCCTCGCCCTTGGGTTTTCTGGGCAACTGCGCTTCAATACGCGCCTTTACCCGATACCTCCAAGGACCGCCCCATGGCCACCAACACCAAACAACAGAAACGCGCCAAGCGCGCCGCCACCAAGGCCAAGCAGAACCGCATGGTGCGCAGCGGCCAGGCGGTCAAGGCCAGCAGCGGCGAAAGCGCCAGCGTAGAGCAGGTGTTCAACAAGGCCATGGAGTCGGGCAGCTACAACAGCCTGTTCGACAAAATGAAAGAAGCCCAGGAAAACGGCCTGGTGCCGATGATCTCGGTATTCCTGGTGGACCCGCTGCTGGCACTGGTGCTCAAGGGCCATAAGGAAGAACACGCCACCGACTACATCGTCATGGTGTTCACTGCCTACCGCAAATGGCTCGACGGCACCGACGAGGACGCGACCATGGCCTGGCTTGAGAGCGATGAGTTCCAGGCGGCCTATGTCACGGCTTCCGAAGTGGTGGCCAAGGGGCAGCAACAGCAGAAGCAGTTCGGCTGAACCAGCACCGCCGCCTTCGCGGGTAAACCCGCTCCCACAGGCAACGCTCAACACTGTGGGAGCGGGTTTACCCGCGAAGAGGCAGGAACAGACAAACAAAAAGGCCGCGCCCCTCACAGGACGCGGCCTTTTCATTTCACCGACTGCGCATCAGCTATCCAGCGCCACGCGCCCGGCAGCGCCGCGCTTGCGGTGCACCAGCAAGCCTGCGGCCACAACTGCGATGCTCAGCAGCGCGGTAGCGATGATCTCGACGCGGTGATCCTCACGCAGCCCCATCACCACCAGAATGGCGACGATGAAGGCGATGGTCGCCCAGGTCAGGCCCGGGAACATCCACATCTTGAACGAGATCTTCTCGCCGCTGGCTTCACGCTGGGCACGCATGCGCAGTTGCGACACGGCGATCACCAGGTACACCAGCAGGGCGATGGCGCCCGAGCTGGCCAGCAGGAACTCGAACACCGCGGCCGGGGCCAGGAAGTTGGCGAACACGCACAGGAAGGCCGCAGCGGTGGACAGCAGCACGGCCCAGTGCGGGGTGCCCGCCTTGGTGGTGCGCTGGGCGACTGCCGGGGCATCGCCACGCTTGCTCAGGGAGAAGAGCATGCGCGAGGAGGTGTACAGCGCCGAGTTCAGGCAGCTGGTCACGGCGATCAGCACGACGATGTCGACGATCAGCTTGGCGTTCGGCACGCCGATCAGGCTGAGGACGGTCTGGTAGGAGCCTTTCTCGGCCAGGGTCGGATCGTTCCACGGCACCATGGCCACGACCAGGAAGATCGATACCAGGTAGAACAGGCAGATACGCCAGATCACCGAGTTGGTGGCGCGGCTGATCTGCTTGCCCGGGTCTTTCGACTCGGCGGCGGCGATGGTGACGATCTCGGTCCCCATGAAGGAGAACATGGTGGTCAGCATGGCGGCCAGCACGGCGCCCAGGCCATTGGGCATGAAGCCCTGGGTATCGAACAGGTGGCTGACGCCGCTGATCTGGCTGCTCGGGACCATGCCGAACATGGCCGCGCAACCGACGACGATGAAGCCGATGATCGCCAGCACCTTGAGCAGGGCGAACCAGAACTCGAACTCACCGTAGTTCTTCACGCTGAACAGGTTGGTAACGGTCAGCACCAGGGTGATGACCAGCGAGAACGCCCACAGGTCCACGGCCGGGAACCAGGCATGCAGGATGGCTGCGGCGGCGTTGGCCTCGAGCGGGATCACCAGCACCCAGAACCACCAGTACAGCCAGCCGATGGTGAAACCGGCCCAGCGCCCGATGGCGCGGTCGGCGTAGGTCGAGAAAGAACCGGTGTCGGGCGATGCGACCGCCATTTCACCGAGCATGCGCATTACCAGTACCACCAGGGTACCGGCAGCGGCGTAGGCCAGCAGCACGGCAGGGCCGGCGGCGGCGATGGCGTGGCCGGAGCCGACGAACAAGCCGGCGCCGATCACGCCTGCGATGGACAGCATGGTCACATGCCGTTGTTTGAGCCCCTGAGCGAGGTCATTGGAATTGTTACCGCTCATAAAACTACCTTTGTAAGGAGTGGACCACCCGAATGAAGGGGAAACGAAGCGCACCAAGGGGTGATTTAGGCGTCGCCGCATTCGGTCTTTTCCCACTGGCAATAAGCGCGCCATTTTCAAATGCCATTTATCCGGAATGGCTGACGCCCGCAAATTCGCTGGCTTTGCGGCCTTTCTGCCAGGCTTTGACCGAAAGCCCGTCAAATCTCCGTGCCAAGTCCGGATTACTGAAATACCCACTTACAAACGCACCAAAGGTGCCCCTCGGTAACACCCTCGCACCAGTCCAACGCAAAAAAGCGCAACCCATGGGTACAACCTGATGGGAAACCGAGGGAGGACAATGTGGGAGCGGGCTTGCCCCGCGATTGCGATCGCCGCCCGCACACCTTCAGTCCTGCCGAAGCCATCGCGGGGCAAGTCGCATCGGCGCACCGCCGCTCCCACGAGGTGCTACCTGTTTCTGCGTAAATGGTCTAAACCGCTTCCATGCTTGGGCCAAAGCTGGCACCATCGCGCCTTTTTTCATCAAGGCTCCGGTGCTGGGCAAAACGCCATTGCGGACATCCTCGCGACAGTCCACTGCAACGATGCGACAAACTGCCCCACCAATGACCGAAGCCCCTTGCGACCCGGTTGGCCGCTGTTGCGCCGCTATGCTAGCGTGGCGCTCGCCAGGAAGGCCGCCAACAGCTGGGAACGCACCCGAACACATGAGGACCGCACATGGCCCAGGCCACGCCCGCGCTGGAAATCCGTAACCTGCACAAACGCTACGGCGAGCAGGAAATTCTCAAGGGCATTTCGCTGACCGCGCGCGACGGTGACGTGATCTCCATCCTCGGCTCGTCCGGCTCCGGCAAGTCCACCCTGCTGCGCTGCATCAACCTGCTCGAGAACCCGCACCAGGGCGAAATCCTGGTCGCCGGCGAAGCCCTCAAGCTCAAGGCGCAGAAAAACGGCGACCTGATCGCCGCCGACAACCGCCAGATCAACCGCCTGCGCAGCGAGATCGGCTTTGTCTTCCAGAACTTCAACCTGTGGCCGCACATGTCGATCCTCGACAACATCATCGAGGCGCCGCGCCGCGTACTTGGCCAGAGCAAGGCCGAGGCCACCGAGCACGCCGAGGCGCTGCTGAACAAGGTCGGCATCTTCGACAAGCGCCACAGCTACCCCGCCCAGCTTTCCGGTGGCCAGCAACAGCGTGCCGCCATCGCCCGCACCCTGGCCATGAAGCCCAAGGTCATCCTGTTCGACGAGCCGACGTCGGCGCTCGATCCGGAAATGGTCCAGGAAGTGCTTAACGTCATCCGCGCCCTGGCCGAAGAAGGCCGTACCATGCTGCTGGTGACGCACGAGATGAACTTTGCCCGCCAGGTGTCCAGTGAAGTGGTCTTCCTGCACCAGGGCCTGGTCGAAGAGCAGGGATCGCCGCAGCAGGTCTTCGAAAACCCGACCTCGGCGCGTTGCAAGCAATTCATGTCCAGCCACCGCTAACGGAGCAATACATGCAGACTTACAAGAAGTTCCTCCTGGCCGCTGCTGCCACCCTGGTGATGTCGGCCAACGCCATGGCCGCAGAAAAACTGCGCATGGGTATCGAGGCTGCCTACCCACCGTTCAACAACAAGGACGCCAGCGGCCAGGTCGTCGGCTTCGACAAGGACATCGGCGACGCCCTGTGCGCCAAGATGAAGGTCGAATGCACCGTCGTGACCTCCGACTGGGACGGCATCATCCCGGCCCTGAACGCCAAGAAGTTCGACTTCCTGGTGTCGTCGCTGTCGATCACCGACGAGCGCAAGCAGGCGGTGGATTTCACCGACCCCTACTACTCCAACAAGCTGCAGTTCATCGCACCGAAAAAAGTCGACTTCAAGACCGACAAGGAATACCTCAAGGGCAAGACCATCGGCACCCAGCGCGCCACCCTGGCCGGTACTTGGCTTGAAGACAACTACAAGGACGTGCTGAAGTCCATTCAGTTGTACGACACCCAGGAAAACGCCTACCTCGACCTGACCTCCGGTCGCGTTGACGGCATCCTGGCCGACAAGTACGTGCAGTACGAGTGGCTGAAGTCCGACGCGGGCAAAGACTACGAGTTCAAAGGCGAACCTGTAGTGGACAGCGACAAGATCGGTATCGCCGTGCGCAAGGGTGACCCGCTGCGCGAGAAGCTGAACAAGGCCCTGGCCGAGATCAAAGCTGACGGCACGTACAAGAAGATCAACGACAAGTACTTCCCGTTCAGCATCGAGTGATGCCCTCCCGACCCGTACCGCCATGCGCGGTGCGGGTCCCTTGAACAAAGCTGCCCATGAATATCGACCTGCACGGATTCGGTCCGGCCATGATGGCCGGCACCCTGATGACCGTAAAACTGGCGCTTTGCGCCTTGCTGCTGGGGCTGGCCCTGGGCCTGCTTGGCGCCCTGGCCAAGACTTCCTCGATCAAGTCATTGCAATGGCTTGGCGGCTTCTACTCGACCCTGGTGCGCGGCGTGCCCGAGCTGCTGTGGGTCTTGCTCATCTATTTCGGCACCGTCGGCCTGATGAACAGCCTCGGCGACGCGCTCAACATGCCTGGGCTCGAACTCAGCGCATTCGCCGCCGGTGTCATTGCCCTGGGCCTGTGCTTCGGCGCCTACGCCACGGAAGTATTCCGCGGCGCGATCCTGGCCATCCCCAAGGGCCACCGTGAAGCGGGCATGGCCCTGGGCCTGTCGAAAGGCCGCATCCTGTCGAGGATCATCCTGCCGCAGATGTGGCGCATCGCCCTGCCGGGCCTTGGCAACCTGTTCATGATCCTGATGAAGGACACCGCGTTGGTGTCGGTGATCGGCCTGGAAGAAATCATGCGCCATGCGCAAATCGGCGTGACCGTGACCAAGGCACCGTTCACCTTCTACGCGGTGGCCGCCTGCATCTACCTGAGCCTGACCATCGTCGCCATGATCGGCATGTACTTCCTGGAAAAACGCGCCGCCCGCGGCTTCATGAGGGCCGAATAAATGAACTGGGAAGTCATCATCAAGTGGCTGCCACGCCTGGCCGAAGGCGCGGTCCTGACCCTGGAGCTGGTGGCCATCGCGGTCATCGCCGGGCTGATCCTGGCCATCCCGCTGGGTATCGCCCGCTCCTCGCGGCACTGGTACGTGCGCGCCCTGCCCTATGGCTACATCTTCTTCTTCCGCGGCACGCCGCTGCTGGTGCAGCTGTTCCTGGTCTACTACGGCCTGGCTCAGTTCGACTCGGTGCGTGACAGCGCGCTGTGGCCGTACCTGCGCGACCCGTTCTGGTGCACGGTGCTGACCATGACCCTGCACACCGCCGCCTACATCGCCGAGATCCTGCGCGGCGCACTGCAGGCGATCCCCAAGGGCGAGATCGAAGCAGCCCGGGCACTGGGCATGTCGCGGGGCAAGGCGCTGTTCTACATCATGCTGCCGCGTGCCACACGCATCGGCCTGCCGGCCTACAGCAACGAAGTGATCCTGATGCTCAAGGCCAGCGCCCTGGCCAGCACCGTGACGCTGCTGGAGCTGACCGGCATGGCGCGGACCATCATCGCCCGCACCTATCTGCCGGTGGAAATCTTCTTCGCCGCCGGGGTGTTCTACCTGGTGATTTCGTTCTTCCTGGTGCAGGGCTTCAAGCTGCTTGAACGCTGGTTGCGCGTGGACGCCTGCCAGGGGCGTTAACCTGCAACACGCTCGGGGCCGCTTTGCGGCCCCTTTCAATTGCGCCGCGGTGCTCGCATGAACACAACACTCCCCCTCCAAGGCAGCCAGCTCCTCGAGCGCTTCCAGGCCCTTGACCACTTTCTGCTGCAGCACCAGCCGCTGTGGCGCCCACGGCCGTTCACCGAGCTGCAGCTGGGCTGGGAAAGCCAGTACCCCGAGCTGTCCGCATGGCTGCGCAATCGCACCCTGGAACAAGCCGAAGCCGTCCAGCAACACCCAGAACAGCTTCCGGCCCCGGCCCCCTTCCCGCAATTGGCCAGCCTGGCCCGGCAGTTGTCTGCCGTGGGTGAACTGCCCGACGCGGGCCTGCACCCGGCCGGCCACCGCCTTGACGCCAATGTCCCTGGGCGCAAATGGCAGCAGATCGAGGCCTTCAGCCGCCGCCTGAGCTTCAGCGAGCCCACCCGGCACTGGCTGGACTGGTGTTCGGGCAAGGGCCACCTGGGCCGCCGCCTACTGCAAGCCGGCCAGCAGTTGACCTGCCTTGAGTACGACGCCGAACTGGTCAGCGCCGGCCAGGCGTTGAGCGACCACCATCATCTGCCCGTCCAGCATGTTCATCAGGATGTAATGGCCGCAGACAGCATGCAGCAGCTGGATGGCGACAAAAGCGTGGTGGCCCTGCACGCCTGTGGTGATCTGCATGTGCGCCTGCTGCACCTGGCCAGCCAGCAAGGCTGCCCGCAACTGGCCGTGGCGCCGTGCTGCTACAACCGCATCCAGGGCGAGCAGTACATGGCGATATCCACAGCCGCACAGGCTTCGGCCCTGCAGTTGTCGATCGGCGATCTGGGCCTGCCGCTCAGCGAGGCCGTTACCTCCAGCGCCCGGGTACGCCGCCAGCGCGACAGCTCGATGGCCAGGCGTCTGGGCTTCGACCTGTTGCAGCGCCAACAGCGGGGCACCGATGCTTACCTGCCAACACCGTCACTGCCGGTCGATTGGCTGAAGAAGCCCTTCGAGCAGTACTGCCGCGACCTTGCCGCGCTGCGCCAGGTCGAACTCAGCGGCACGACAGACTGGGCCGCCCTAGAGTCGCAAGGCTGGCAACGGCTGGCCCAAGTGCGCAATCTGGAGCTGGTGCGCAACCTGTTTCGCCGCCCATTGGAACTGTGGCTGGTGCTCGACCGGGCCTTATACCTGCAAGAGCAAGGTTATGGCGTGCGCGTAGGACTGTTCTGCGAATACCCACTGACTCCGCGCAACCTGCTGTTGTTGGCCGAACGCCACTGACAACCTGTGGATAACTCTGTGTACAAGCTTGTGATGAAAATCACACCCGCTTGGATCCAAGCGCTATTTGCGCCGCTTTGCTTATTCCGCATTCCGGCTGAAAACCAGCAAAAACAGGGCTTTGCGCAAAGACCGGTGGCAGGGCCATTCGGCATGCATTTCGCGCAAGCGGAAAATGCCGCTTGTGCATAAGCATTTCAGCCGTAGGCCGCAAACCACCTCGAATAGGGCATTTCAAGCCATTTTCAACAGGCCCATGCCGACGAGAAGCAGTGCCAGCCCCAGCCAGCCACGGCCAGCCAGACGCTGACCGAACAGCGCCCAACCCATGGCGACGGTGGCAAGGATGCCGAAGCCGCCCCAGATGGCATAGGCCAGTGACAACTCTATGTCCTGCACCGCCTGAGCCAACGCGGTGAAGGCCGCCAGCACGCAGAATATCGATGCCACACCCAGGCCTTTGCGGCGAAAACCGTCGGAATACTTGAGCAGCAGGTTGGCCAACACTTCCAGCACGATGGCCAGGCCCAGCCAGGCAAATGGAATCAGCATGGCAACGCCTCCCCTTCAACCTCGACAGGCTTGCTGCGGGTACCCGCCTTGATCAGCAGGATGCCGGCGATCATCACCGCCAGCCCCAGGGCCTTGGCCCAGCCCAGGCTTTCGCCCAGCCAGAGCACGCTGACCAGGGTGATCAGGACGATGCCGATCCCTTCCCACAGTGCATAGGCCACGCCGACCGGCACACGCTTGACCGCCAGGGCCAGGAAGAAATACGACAGGCAGATCATGACGTACATCACGGCATGCCCAGCCACGGGGAAATGAGTGGCGGCGAGTTTCATCGACGCCGTGCCGATCACCTCGGCGGTGATGGCGACGATCAGATAGATCCAGGAACGCATGGTGCCCTCCCATGGGCGACACAGCAGCCGAGCGCACAGGCGTCGGCGCAAGACAGAAACGTTTAAGGCTGTAGTGGGAGGGTGGCGCTAGAGGTCGCCGGTCCAGTGACGTTCACGGGAGACCAGGCGGGAGGTGGAGAGGAGCTTGAAAGCTTTACCGTTCAACATAATGAACAACAAATTAGCTCAGGCAATCGAAAAAGTCAAAACGATAGAAAAAATACAAAGAAAGACGCGGTTAAATTGTAGGCGTATCGAACAAAACTCTGAAAACACGTCAAACGACGCGTAAATTATATTAACCACTCATGACGCATCAGGAACACACCATGCCTCGTGTCCAGGCAAGTCAACCACAGCACAGCCAAGCGTCATCGGCTCGTTCGGTGTATCATCACCGGCTGTCCACGTGATCATGCACTGTCCAATCGAGCCAAGACGCGCAGAACCGCCCGCTCGGTGATTTACCTGTGCTGTGCGAAAAATGATCAGGGATGCCAACAACCGTGATAGTTCGCGTAGGGGCATGGCCTCATCGTATCAACAGGACGCGCGTCACAGCTGCCGATACCCAAGCTACTGGTCCCCGCGAGGGAGCAGTAGGCGTTGCAGCCGCCTCTTGAACACAGACTGACCTTGGAACGGATTCGAACATCGTGAAACACGCCAAGCCCTTCGCCCTGCTGACCGTCGCCCTGGCCCTGACTGGCTGCGCCAGCAGCACGCCACCGGCCAAACCAACACCGCTGGACTGGAACATGCCCGGCATGCAGCTCGGCGGCGACCGCGGCCTGCCGCTGCACGTCGACACTCCCTGCCGCAAGCGCGGCTGCGACAACGACAAGCTGTTCTTCAACCCCGGCAAGACCGAACCAAGCGTTACCACCATCCACCGCGGCTGGTAGGAAAATTCTCCTTTCACCTCGGTGACTTAGGGCGTTACGCATTGATTGCAAGAAGTGGTTTACAGCCGCGAATCCATAGCTATAATGACGCCCCTGTGCCGGTATAGCTCAGATGGTAGAGCAACTGACTTGTAATCAGTAGGTCCCGGGTTCGATTCCTGGTGCCGGCACCACCTTAGAAGCCCCGCAATGCGGGGCTTTCGCTTTTCCAGGCCTTAGTTTTTCACTTTTCAGAACGTCTTCAGCGCCCACAAAGTGCCCACAATCTAGCGGTCAGCCTCCTCCACCACGACAAGCGCTTCATGACCAGTTCACTGGCCAATACCATCGCCTGCTCGAGCAAATCCGCTGCATCGTCGAAATCTTCCGCCTCGTCACTGCCTTCATAGAGAATGCCGCCTTCGGAAACGTCGGTACGGACACTCTCCGCAAGAAGGTGGAACCGAACAATGGATACTGCCTCATGCTCCGACAAGACTCCTAGACGCCCTAGGTTCGCCTTGTAGATTTGGTTGTAGTCCGACTGGATAGGGATTACGAATTTCCAAGCCTTCCCTGCATCCCTCATGCGTTCGCCAATCTCACCCCTCAGTTCTTCCGCAGTTTCCCGCAGATCGCCTAGATACCCTCGCATCTCGACTACATCTCTCAGAGCAGCCACCTCTGCTAGAAGTGAGGCTCTGACACTGCGTCTTTCCAGAAAGTCTTGAAAAATTCGACCAAGGATGACGGTAGCTACGGTAAAACATCCAGCCAGCACCGCTACTATTAACGGCATGTACTCATTGGCCCCACTGCTGCCGTTGGCTCCCGTCACCTGCCAAACAACGGTGCACCAATCTATACCTTCTTTCATCGTTCACCTGCTAAGGCTGCAATAGGGTTCAGCACTACAACTTCGGCAAGATGGCCCGGACTGAAGTGCGAGCCCCGGCAATCTCAGATCAGATCAGCGAAACCGGACTCAAAACATCCTATCAGGCAGCTTTCTGCTCCAGACTCTCCCACCCCAAGCAAGCCAGCGCCAATGTGCGCGGAACGGCTTCACGACCACTGCTAAAACGACTGATGCTTCGGGCGCTGACTCCCAGCGCTTCGGCAGCCTGATCGAGCGTCACCTGGTGCCGCAAACGCGTTCTGAGCAAGTGCGTCCAGCAGCAGGGTATCCGCACCAATCTGAAAATCCAGCGCCGGCCACTCCACCGACCATCCCCCATCGCCCAATATGACCCCTTCAAACGCTTTTCGCTTGGACAGTGGCGCCAATCCCGGATACGCCTTGAGCGCATCGCTCATATCTAGGGTGAAATGCTGAGCATTGGTAAAGGTAAGCTCAAGGCTGGCGCCCGATCGAGGCTGCTCAGCCTTCAGACGGGGACGTTTCATCGATGCCATTTGATCCACTCCTTCAACAATCGGTCTGATTGGTCGCAACCCAAGCCAGGGCTTCTTACACCACGTTGGCAGGTGCCCTGTCTTGGGTAACCGTCACTGACTCCGACTGCTCACCATATCCACTCCCTCGCCCGTAAGGTGAACTTTGGGGCAGCAGATGATCCCCCTCCCTGAACTCGATGGGGCACTTGTCGCGAAATCAATATTTGGTAGACATGGCCTGAACGTATCGCCAATTTGGCGATACATCAATCGACGCAAACCGGCTGTGGGGTTATCCACAGCATCGCGGAGACGCCTTTGGCTGGTTCAGTTACACCACTCCCCAAAACACGATCGGTACCCCCACACAATCGCTGCCCTAGCACAGCATTTCACGGTCTTCCGCTCGTCACCACGGTGCCAAATACCCCGCAAAACAGTGCCAAAAACCTTGCAAAACCATGCAGCCCTGCATAAGCTTGCGCGCAACACACCCGCCATGCCTATGGTTGCTTCGGCAGTCACGCACAAATTGAGCGGGTTTTTTTTGCCTGGTCGATACGCATGAGACCCTTCGAGAAACCTGCCATCGAGATTCCTGAACAGATGGCTCTGCTCAGGCAACGCGGCCTTACTATTCAAGACGAGGCCAAGGCACACTGCTTTCTCGAATCAGTCAGCTTCTTTCGCCTGACTCCCTACATGCGACCGTTCCAGGTGCCCGATGATGCCAATCACGCGTTTACAACAGGTACCCGGCTCCGCGACCTGACACGCCTGTATGACTTCGACCGTCGCTTGCGGCTCCTAGTCATGGATGCCATCGAACGCATAGAGGTCGCAGCTCGCGCCGCCACCAGCAATCACATGGGCCCCACCCATGGCGCTCACTGGTACCTCCAGCGCCAGCTGTTCCAGGCCAACTATCGGCATCAGGAACTGCTCGACGGCATTCGCAGCAAACAAGACAAGGCACGTCAGGACCATCAGCGCGAGTCTCAGCGTATCAATGCCTCCCAAACAACCGGTGCCCGCAAGCAGCATCTCGTAAACCTGCGTGCCAAGGAAAGCTATGCTCGTCATTATGCACTGACCTACGACACACCTGACCTGATGCCCGCCTGGGCAGCCATGGAAGAAATTACCTTTGGCGACCTCTCGCACCTGTTCAAAGGACTAGCGCGGGACTCCGACAGAAAAGCCATCGCTCGACGTTTGGGCCTACCAGGTCCATTGCTGCAGTCCTGGCTGCATACACTGACCACCATCCGAAACATCTGCGCGCACCATGCCCGGCTATGGAACCGAGAACTAGGCATTCGTCCCGAGCTGCCAAGGAACGTTACCTTCCTTTGGCCTCATTATTTGCAGCAACCGGGACAACATGCACGGGCCTTCACCGTGTTGAGCATCCTTAACCTTTTGATGCGGCGCGTAAGCCCACACACAAGCTGGGACAGGCGGCTGCACGAGCTACTGGCAGACTTTCCAGAAACCAACCTACGAGCCATGGGTTTCCCACCCAACTGGCAGCATGATCCGTTCTGGCAGCTCGCCAACTGAGCTTCAGGTCTTCCGCCCATACGTACATGATTAACCTTTCATCCAATGCCCCTGCGGTCAGGACCGAACAAACGCGTGGCCATTGCCTTCACTAAAGGTTCAGCGCAGACAGCACGTAAGCAAACAGTTTGGTAGGCTGATTCGTTGAGCCAAATGCCCCTAAGCTATTAGATTCTTCGACAAGACTCTGCGCATCGGAACTGGAATATATAATGAACGGTAAATTTATTTCATTTTTCTTGAGTTTTTTCAGCAGCGTATACCCAGCTCGAATGTCTGGCGGGCGATTCATGTCAGAGATGATTACGTTAAAAACGCTAGACCTCAGTCTTGCCATAGCCTCGTCATCATTCCTGACAGTCACGAACGAGACACCCATGGCCTCCAGCGCCTGACGCTCATAAACAGTGCTCTCTGGATCATTATCCACCCACAGAATCCTTGCTTTGCTAGCTCGCCTTATTGATTGAGCATCTACGGAACTGGCCACCAGGTTTGCGGCTTGTTTTTCCTTGTAGGTAATCTCTACCGCGCTGCTGTCCGCTGGTTGACGAAAAACAGATGCTGCAAACAAGGCAGCGGAAACTTCCGCCTTCTTTTGTTTCACTGTTGCTTCGAAACCACCACCGCTGAACGTAAACTCATCCGCATTAGCAAATGCTGCCTTCAATGCGGGAGCAAAATATATAAACGCCACAATAAAGGCCATGGGCCACGCCAGAGCACCAACTATCTTTGAGGCGGCGTCAGCCAATTTAGCAATATCGTCAATTTTCACCATCGCCACCTTGTAAGAACACAGCTCTCTGAGTGTAAAGCACACACTTTCCAGTCCCCGTCACTCCAGCAACAACGCCTTATGCAGCTTCCTGATCTCCGGCCCACTAAGCTCCAGCGCCACATGCTTGCCCTCCTTCCCCAGCCCGTTGATCAGCACAATCCCTCCCTTGGCAAACGTCCTTTCCTGAGCAAGCGGATAAAGCGCAATGATGTGATCGATGCTGATCACATACTGACGGTGATTGCTGACCTCGAAACTGACGAAACGGCTCACTCCCTGTGCTCCCTGAGTCGCTGCACGAGGCAGCCCGCGTAACTCCATAGTAGCTACCGGCCACAATTGCGACAGATTGCCCTCCCGCTCGATTTCTTGTTTGGGCTCAATAAACCCTGTTTTTAAAATGGGTATTCCTGTGCCGACGGCTTTCGTCGACTTAAGGAGAAGTCCCATGAGTGAGCAACAAGGCGTAGCCCTGACGCGGCGCGGGGTCCTGGCGGGGGGTGTATTGCTTGGGGTTGGCAGCACCGTGCTGGCCAGCGGCCTGGCTCGGGCGGCGGCGCCGGTAAGCAGTAATCCGCCCACGGACCTGACCCAGCTGGAACGCATCCGGGTCGAGCTGGTTGCACCACCTCAGGTACATACCCACAGCCAGCGCGCGCCCGGCAAACCACGGATCGTCGAGTTCCGCATGGAGATCGAGGAGAAAGAACTGCCGGTCGACAGCGAGGGGGCCTACATCCATGCCATGACCTTCAACGGCTCGGTGCCCGGCCCGCTGATGGTGGTGCACGAGGGCGACTACGTGGAGCTCACCCTGGTCAACCCGGCCAGCAACAGCATGGTGCACAACATCGACTTCCATGCCGCCACCGGCGCGCTTGGCGGGGGTGAGCTGACCCATGTGAAGCCCGGCGAGCAGGTGAAGCTGCGCTTCAAGGCGGACCGCGCCGGGGTATTCGTGTACCACTGCGCGCCGGGCGGGGTGATGATCCCCTGGCATGTGGTGTGCGGCATGAACGGCGCAATCATGGTGCTGCCGCGGGACGGCCTGAGGGACGGCGACGGGCGTGCGCTGCAATACGACAAGGTCTGGTACATCGGCGAGCAGGACTACTACATCCCGCGCGACAAGGACGGCAAGTACAAGCGCTACGCCAGCCCATCGGCGAGCTTCGCCGACATGTACCAGGTGATGAAGGGGCTCGTACCCACGCACGTGGTCTTCAATGGCAGCGTCGGTGCGCTCACCGGCCAGCACGCGCTCACCGCCAACCTCGGCGAAACGGTGCTGATCGTCCATTCGCAAGCCAACCGCGACACCCGCCCGCACCTGATCGGCGGCCATGGTGACTATGTGTGGGCCGCCGGAAAGTTCGCCAACCCGCCGCAGCGCAACCTGGAAACCTGGTTCATCCCCGGCGGTGCCGCAGGTGCGGCGCTGTACACCTTCCGCCAGCCCGGCCTGTACACCTACCTCAATCACAACCTGATCGAGGCCGTGATGCTGGGTGCCGCTGCGCACGTGAAGGTCGAAGGGCAATGGAACGACGACCTGATGAAACAGCTGGAAGCGCCTGGGCCGATTCGCTAGCGGCGATCGGCAGCATTTGCGAAGACTTCGCATTCGCATATGATTTTTTGTTACGATTGCGTCGCTTCGCGCACTGCCGCCATGCCGGCCTGCGCGGGGATGACGTCGATCGTAATGAGCGCTGCCGCTCGCATTTCTACAGGTACCCCGCCATGAGCTCCACCCTGCTGGTTGTCGACGATGACGACGAGATTCGCGAACTTCTCTGCGATTATCTGAGTGATGCCGGCTACCAGGTTTTACCGGCCGCAGATGGCGGGCAGATGCGCGCGCAACTGGCCCTGCACAAGGTCGACCTGGTGGTGCTGGACCTGATGCTGCCCGGTGAGGATGGCCTGAGCCTTTGCCGGCAGTTGCAGGGGCTGCCGGGGCTGGCGGTGATCCTGCTGTCGGCCAAGGGCAACACCCTGGACCGCATCACTGGCCTGGAGGCAGGCGCCGACGACTACCTGGCCAAGCCCTTCGAGCCCGTCGAGCTGGTCGCCCGGATCAAGGCAGTGCTGCGCCGGCCCCTGCAACTGGAAGCCAACGCCGACGATAGCGAAACCCGGCCGCAGCGATTCGCAGGCTTTGAACTGGACCCCATCAAACGGCTGCTCACCCACCCCGACGGCCATTCCCTGACCCTGCCACGCTCCGACTACCGGGTACTGCACGAACTGCTGCAGGCCGATAACCGCGTGGTATCCCGCGATCATCTGACACGCAGTGCGTTCGGCCGCGAGCACCTGCCCGACGACCGTTCGGTGGACATGTGCATCAGCCGCCTGCGTCAACAGTTGCGCCGTGCCCCGGGCCAAGCCGCGCAGATCCTCACCATCCGCAACGAAGGCTACTTGCTGAACCTGCGCCGCGAAGCCGCGGGTACCTGACAGCTGCCCAAAGCGGGCCCAACGTAGTTATTTGCAGTCGCCCTGCAGGATTCTCAGCGCCGCTTCGGCCAGGAAGCCCGAGCGGCTTTTCTGCTCTGGATGACTCTTCACGTAGGCATCGATACGGGTGAGCAGGTAGGCCGGCAGGGTGATGTTGAGCTTCTCGGCTTTGCCCAGGTAGCGGGTGATGTCGATGTCGATGAGTGCCCAGGTGCATCCGGCATAGTCAGGGTTGGCCGCATGAACGCTCACCTTGCTGGCCTTGGGGATTTCCTGGCCGTCCTGGGCGAGCAGTTCGAGGTGGCCCTCGATGGCCTCGCGGGCCATGGCAATGGCGTCATCGAGGTCTTCACCGGCCGAGAAGCAGCCCGGGATGTCCGGGACTTCCACGCCCCAGGCGTGCTGGTCGTCGCCGGGCAGGATGGCGATGGGGAACAACATGGCAGTAATTCTCCTGATCAGCTGGCGTAACCGATCCGCGCCTGACGCAGGATGCTGGCCGCAGTGGCGGGCAGCAGGTCCTTCTTCGGGTGCGGGATGGTCACCAGCCCAGTCTTGTGGGGGTGCTTGAAGTGATGGTGGCTGCCCTTGGATCGCACCAGGTACCAACCATCGGCCTCGATCACCGAAATCATTTCGCGGCTGTTCATGAACCCTTCCTTGGGCTGTGCAGCGGTGGTTAGTATAACCACCGAATACGTTCTATCAACACCATACCCACCAAACCGACCAGCGGGCGCCTGGAGGGGAAGTATGGTCAGGGGACAGAAGCAGGCAGGCATGCAAGTGATGCAGGATCTTGCGGCGAAAACGCCACACCCCACGCCCATGCAAGAGTCTTTTACCGAAACCCCTGGTTTTCCGCGCACAGGCTTTGCCTATCCTAGGCAGCGTGATCCCGCCTGCGATGGACCCATGAACGATTCGCTCCCCAGCCGTTATGCCTGCCTGGCCCTGTGCCTGGTCTTCACCCTTGCCAGCATCCCCTTCCTGCTTGAGCACAGCTGGCTGTGGCCATTCACCCTGCTGACGGCGCTGCTCAGCCTGGTCGGCCTCAATGATCTGCGCCAGAGCCACCACGCAGTGCGGCGCAACTACCCGATCCTGGGCAATATCCGCTACCTGATCGAGACCATCCGCCCAGAGATTCGCCAGTACCTGATCGAGGGCGACGACGACAAGCTGCCGTTCTCCCGCGCACAACGTTCGCTGGTCTATGCCCGGGCCAAGAACGAGAGCGCCGAGAAGGCCTTCGGTACCCTCAACGATGTGTACAAGCCGGGCTTCGAGTTCATCAGCCATTCGATGCTGCCCGTGCCACAGGCCGATCCTGCGTCATTTCGCATTCGCATCGGCGGGCCGCAGTGCACCCAGCCGTATTCGGCGTCGATCTTCAATATCTCGGCCATGAGCTTCGGCGCGCTCAGTGCCAATGCCATCGCCGCGCTGAACAAAGGCGCGCGCCTGGGGCGCTTTGCCCATGACACCGGCGAGGGCAGCATCAGCCCTTATCACCGCAAACACGGCGGCGACCTGATCTGGGAAATCGGCAGCGGCTATTTCGGCTGCCGCACCGAGGACGGGCGCTTCGATCCCGAACGCTTCGCCGAACAGGCTCGCGAGGGCCAGGTGAAGATGATCGAGATCAAGCTCAGCCAAGGTGCCAAGCCGGGCCATGGCGGCATCCTGCCGGGGCACAAGGTCAGCGCCGAGATCGCCGCCACACGCGGGGTGCGCGAGGGCCAGGACTGCATCTCGCCGGCCGCCCACAGCGCCTTGCGCAACCCGGTGGAGCTGCTGCAGTTCGTCGCCAGGCTGCGCGAGCTGTCAGGCGGCAAACCGGTAGGTTTCAAGTTCTGCCTGGGCCACCCGTGGGAATTCATGGGCATTGCCAAGGCCATGCTCGCCACCGGCATCACCCCGGACTTCATCGTCGTCGATGGCAAGGAAGGCGGCACCGGCGCGGCGCCCCGGGAGTTCTCCGACAACATGGGCATGCCGCTGCGTGACGGCCTGATGTTCGTGCACAACACCCTGGTGGGCCTGAACCTGCGCGAACGCGTGCGCATTGGCGCGGCCGGCAAGATCGTCAGCGCGTTCGACATCGCCAGCGTGCTGGCCATCGGCGCCGACTGGGTCAACTCGGCACGCGGCTTCATGTTCGCCATCGGCTGCATCCAGTCGCAAAGCTGCCACACCAACAAGTGCCCCACCGGCGTGGCCACCCAGGACCCGCTGCGCCAGCGTGCGCTGGTGGTGCCGGAAAAAGCCGAGCGGGTTGCGAGTTTTCACCGCAACACCCTGCACGCCCTGGCCGAAATGCTCGCCGCAGCAGGGCTGGATCACCCGTCCGAGCTCAAGCCCAAGCACCTGGCACGGCGTATCAGCCCCAGTGAGATCAGCCTGTTTTCGCAGCTGCACGCGTTCCTTAAACCGGGTGAATTGCTCAGCGGCTCGATCGATAACGCGTTCTATGCACGGATGTGGCGGATGGCGCGCAGTGACAGCTTTGCGCCGCAGATGGGGGAAGCCGAGGGGGTATCTGCGGCGAACCTGGCCCGCCACAAAGAAACAGCCCCGGCATAGGCCGGGGCTGCGAGTGACGCCAGATCAGGATCAGAAGATGCTGATCGGGTACTCGACGAATACGCGAACTTCGTTGCCGTCGTCGTTGTAGCCGTTCTGCTGGACCGCGTTGTTGGTACGCAGGAACGAGCTACGCAGCTTGATCGACAGGTCCTTGGCCGGGCCGTCCTGAACGACGTAGCGCAGCTGGTTGAAGATCTCGCGCTCCTTGCCTTCGCCGAAGCCTTCCGGGTTCTTCAGGTTGCGGGTGTTGATGTTGTCACCCACTACGTAGGCGACCTTGTAGGTCAGGCCCGGTACGCCGAAGGCGCCGAAGTCCAGGCCGTAGCCCAGCTGCCAGGAACGCTCGTCTTCGGCGTTGAAGTCGGACCAGTAGGAGTTGGCCAGGTAGATGGTCGAACCACCGTCGCTGGTACCACCCGCGCTCTGGTAGCCGCTGTAGTTGTAGCCGGTGCTGCCGGTGCTGCGCTGGTGCGCCAGGGTGATCGAGTGCGGGCCGAAGGCGTAGGTGGCCGCCAGGCTCCAGATGGTGTTGGAGTTACCGTTGAGCTCGGCCGAACGCACGAACTCCTTGTCGATGCTGGTCTTGTAGCCGTTGAAGTCCAGGGTCACGGACTGGTCGCTGGCGATCGGGAAGACGTAGTTCAGGCCCAGGTAGTGTTTCTTCATGACGTCTTCGTTGTCTGCGGTGTACAGCGCAGCGGTGAAGTTGTCGGTGAACTTGTAGCTACCGCCCAGCACGTTGATCGACTTCAGGCCACCGCTGTCACGCCCTTCGGCGCTCTTGCGGGCTTCCTGGGTGAAGCGGCCGGCGTTCAGTTCCAGGCCCTTGATCTCCTTGGAGGTGATCAGGGTACCGGTGAAGCTCTCTGGCAGCAGGCGGCCGTCATCGTAGTTGAGCACCGGCAGGGCCGGCATCTGGTCACCGTACTTGAGCACGGTGTTGGAGATGCGGAACTTCACGGCTGCGCCGGCACGGGCCAGGTCGTGGGGGCTGCTGGCGTTGCCGTCGGCGTTCTTGGTGTTGTGCGGCTTGAAGAAGTCGACGCCACCACCACCGTTGTGGCCTTTGCCGCCGTCCAGACGCACGGCGTACAGGCCGAAGGCGTCGACACCTACACCGACGGTGCCCTGGGTGAAGCCCGAAGAGAAGTTACCGATGAAAGCCTGGCCCCATTCGATCTGGTCGTCGGTGCGGTGCTTCTTGTCACGGTTGATGTAAGCGTTGCGCAGAAGGACGTTGGCGTGGCTGTCCTCGATGAAACCTTTGCTTTCGGCCTGCTCGTTGGCCTGTGCCTGGGTCGCGGCGATCATCGCCAGGGCGACCAGGCTGATCCTGGTTTTCAACATGTTATTTTCCTTATTGCTTAATCAAAAACGCTCTGCATGAGAACGCCAGGAACCAACGCCCCTTCGTAGGTTCGACGCTATGCGGATCCAGGCCGGAAGGCCCGCAGATGGTCTGCAACGGGCCTTGCAGCCGCATGGCCAAGTCATGGCCAGCAGGCGTAGAGGCCGAATCCTAGCTGCGCCTGCTTATACATGTCAAAAAATCGTGAAATGCAGGTCGATATAACCAAAAAAAAGGTCAGGAGCAGTGCATTTCCACGCACTAATGCCCAGCTTCTGCGCAAATTTGTCTCTTTCAGGTTTTTTCGAGAGAACTCGCACAACGGTCATGTAAATGGGCGACCTGCACGCGCACGTTCGGTACCGGTCGAAGCCCCCAGAAACGACTAGTTACAAAGTGATACAAACGTAAAGACAAGTCCTTACGAATAGGCAAGCAACAGCAAATAGCAAGCATTACCATTCGCGCCAATTTTCTCACTTGCGTAGACGGATGCCTGTAATGCCTGCCCCCTGCCGCCTTTCACCCCTGACCCTGGGCCTTTCGCTGTTGTTCAGCGCAGGCCTGGCCAGTGCCGCCACCACCACCTTGCCGGAAACCGCTGTCACCGCCGACAGCGAGCGCGAAGAGGACAACCCACGGGTACGCGAAGTGAGCACCGCGACCCGCACCTCGACCCCGGTGCGCTACGTGCCCCAGGCCATCGACACGGTGAAGACCAGCAATGTGCTGGACTATGGCAGCAGCACCCTGGGCGAAGCGCTGGAAGGCATTCCCAACGTCAGCAGCGGCGCCGACACGCGTTTCGACAGCGTGCGCATCCGCGGCTTCGAGGCCAGCAACGACTTCTACCTGGACGGCGTGCGCGACGACAGCCAGTACGTGCGCGACCTGCACAACATCGAGCGGGTCGAAGTGCTCAAGGGCCCGGCCGCGGTGCTGTATGGCCGAGGCAGCCAGGGCGGCATCGTCAACCGGGTGAGCAAGGCACCGGAACATGGCCGCCGCTCGACCATCGAAGCCCAGGGCGGCAGCCAGGACCTGCGCAGCCTTTACGCCGACCTCAGCGCAGACCCCAGCGACACCGTCAGCCTGCGCCTGAACATGGGCAATGAAGACAGCAACAGCTTCCGCCACGGCGTCGATGGCAACCGTCAACTGTTCGCCCCGTCCATGAGCTGGCAGTTGAACCCCGACCTGAACTGGCTGGTGCAGTACGAGTACAGCCGCTACAACCGCACGCCGGACCGCGGCATCCCCGGCAACCCGTTGACCGGCCGCCCGGCGGACGTCAGCCGCAGTGCCACCTATGGCGATACCCAGCGCGACTACATCGACGACCGCGCCCAGACGCTGCGCTCGCGCCTGAACTACCAGCTCAGCGACAACTGGCAACTGCGCCACACCCTGGGCCTGTTCAAGCTCGACAGTGAGTTCGACAACACCTACCAGACCGCCTACACCCCGCGCACCAACCTGGTCACCCGTCAGCGCTGGCAGCAGGACCTGAACACCCGCAACCTGTTCAACAACCTCGAAGCCGAGGGTGATGTCAGCACCTGGGGCCTGGAGCACAAGCTGCTGCTGGGCCTGGAGTTCGGCAGCCAGCGCCGCGACCCGACCCTGTACAACGCCGCCACCTCAGGCCCTGGCGCACGCCCGGTACCGGCCCTGAACCTGGACAGCCCCAACCGCAACCTGCAGCACAACGGCCGCATGGCGGTATCGAGCAACAACCACACGGTGGTCGAGAGCCGGGGCATCTACCTGCAGGACCAGATCCGCCTGAACGACCAGTGGCAGATCCTTGCCGGCGTGCGCTTCGACCAGTTCGAGGTGGAGACCACCAACAAGCTGCGCAATATCTCCGAGAAGCAGAACGACAACAGCTTCAGCCCACGCCTGGGCGTGGTCTACACGCCATGGCGCGACCACTCCTTCTACGCCTCCTGGAGCAAGACCTACTCCCCCGTCGGCGGTGGCCTGATCGGCATTACCCCTGGCGCGGCCGGCAACACCAACGAGACCGACCCGGAGCTGACCCGGCAGAAGGAAATCGGGGTCAAGAGCGACTGGTTCGACGAGCGCCTGACCACCACCCTGGCGCTCTACGAACTGGAGCTTTACAACCGCCGCACCCGCGACCCGATCGACCCGAACATCACCCTTATGTCTGGCCTGCAGCGCTCGCGCGGCGTCGAGCTGACCGCCACCGGCAATGTGGTCGGCAACTGGTATGTACGCGGCGGCATCGGCCTGCAGGACGCGAAGATCGTCGAGGACAACAATGGCCAGGAAGGCAACCGCATCAACGACGTGGCTCGGCGCAACGCCAGCCTGTTCGTGACCTGGAAGCCGGAGCTGGGCTGGTATGCCGAAACCGGCATGACGCTGGTGGGTGACCGCTACGCCGACAACCAGAACACCATCATCCTGCCGGGTTATGGCCGTTGGGATGCCCTGGCCGGCTATCGCACCCATGACTGGGACGTGCGCGCTGCACTGAAGAACATCACCGACAAGACCTACTACGATTCGGCTACCAGCGCGGCGCAGATCCAGTATGGCGATCCGCGTAGCCTGGTGGTGACCGGCAGCTACAGCTTCTGACGCCATCGCTGGCAAGCCAGCTCCCACCTTGACCGCATAAACCCAAACCATGCGCGTCTCATGTGGGAGCCGGCTTGCCGGCGATGAGGCCAGTACAAGCACCGCAAGGCCATTGCGCCCAAACCGGCCAGGCCTGTGCCACAAACGAAAACGCCACCGCATTTTGCGGTGGCGTTTTTCGTTGCGGCGGGTTGCTACCCGGTCAGTGCCACACAGCCAGCAGCGCTTCGAGCTCCGCATCGCTGATCAAGCCCTGCGGGTAACGCCCGTTCAGCAGACGTCGTGGGTCGGTCTTCCTGACCCGGATGCATCCATGGTCTCGCAACCACTGCGCCAGTATTTCAAGCGTTTGGTGATTCACTGCCGATGGGGGCATAGCCGACTCACTTGCTGCATTCATTTCAACACGCACTCCCTAAGCCCGTGAGCGGCTAACTTACGTAAGGTTTGTTACAGAACGGCGTGGGCCTATCTCTCTGAAACACAATGAAAAACTAATACAAGAGCTGTGCCACCCGCCGCCACCGAACGTCGCCACAAACAAAAAAGCCCGTCATAAGACGGGCTTTTTCATTCAGCGTGAATCAGCGCTTGAACGGCGCCGGCTGCTGCTGGGTCAGGCAGTGGATGTTGCCGCCACCGAGCAGCAGCTCGCGGCCGGGGATCATTACCACTTCGTGATCCGGGAAGACCTTGGCCAGGATCGCTCTGGCCTGCGCATCGGCGGGGTCGTCGAAGCTCGGCGCGATGATGCCGCCGTTGACGATCAGGAAGTTCACGTAGGAACCGGCCAGGCGCACCGACGGGTCACGCTCCTGGCTGCCGGCCACATGGTCGACACCGGCGCATTCGGCTTCGGTGGCGAACAGCGGGCCAGGGATCGGCATCTTGTGCACCACAAACTCGCGGCCCTTGGCGTCGCGGCTGTTTTTCAGCACATCGTAGGCCGCATGGCAGCGTGCGTAGTTGGGGTCGTTGGAATCATCGGTCCAGGCCAGTAACACTTCGCCTGGGCTGACGTAACAGCAGAAGTTGTCGACGTGGCCGTCGGTTTCGTCGTTGTACAGGCCGTCCGGCAGCCAGACGATGGTTTCCACCGCCAGGTGCTCGCGCAGGATGTCTTCGATCTGCTCGCGGGTCAGGTGCGGGTTGCGGTTGCGGTTGAGCAGGCACTCTTCGGTGGTGATCAAGGTGCCTTCGCCATCGACATGGATCGAGCCGCCTTCAAGCACGAAGCCTTCGGTGTGGTAACGCTGCACGCGCTCCATTTCCATCACCTTGGCCGCCAGTTCCTCGTCGCGGTTCCACGGTGCGTACAGGCCGCCATCGAAGCCACCCCAGGCGTTGAAGCCCCAGTCCACGCCACGCACTTCACCCTGGTCGTTGATTACGAAGGTCGGGCCGGTGTCACGCACCCAGGCGTCGTCGTTGCTGATCTCGACCACGCGGATGTTGGGCACATCGAGCTGGCGCCGAGCGTTCTCGTACTGACCGGCGGAAGCCGCCACGGTGACCGGTTCGAAACGAGCGATGGCCTTGGCCAGGGTCACGTGCGCGGCCTGCGCCGGCTTGCCGCCCAGGCGCCAGTTGTCCGGGCGCTCCGGCCAGACCATCCACACCTGGGTTTGCGGGGCCCATTCGGCGGGCATGTGGAAGCCGTCGGCGCGGGGAGTGGTGTTGAGGGTTTTCATCGATAACCTCTGGGCAACTGGCGGAAAGGGCGGGGCGCGCTGCGCGCACCTCTCACAGCACAAGGCCGCCCCTGCAGGAAATCGCGTCCCCTGTAGGAGCGGCCTTGTGCCGCGAAAGGACCGCAAAGCGGTCCCACCGGCTGATGGCGAACAGTTATAGCCGATAAATATCTGCTTTCAAAGCTGCATTGAAGACCAATTTCGCATAAAAAACACCTTCAACTCGATAACAATCGATTTCACAGCCCTTCGTTGAGAATCCGCTCCACGCTGTCGACAAAGTAGTCCACGCTCGCCCGCGTGGTGCACATCGGCGGCTTGATCTTGAGGATGTTCAGGTAGTCGCCGGTCGGCTGCATGAAGATCCCCAGCTCGCGCAGACGGTTGCACAGGCGCATGGTCTCCTGCGTGGCCGGCTCCAGCGTCTGCCGGTCGCGCACCAGCTCCAGCCCCAGGTAGAAGCCCGAACCATGGGCGGCCCCCGCCAGCGGATACTTATCGACAAGCGCCTGCAACCGCGCCTTGAAATGCCGTCCCACGTCACGGGCGTTGTCCCAAAGCCCTTCGTCGCGCATCACGTCCAGCACCGCCATGCCGATGCGGCAGCTGACCGGGCTGCCGCCGGCCGAGGAGAAGAAGTAACCCTCGGCCTCCAGCGCCTCGGCGATCTCGCGGCGGGTGATGACCGCCCCCAGCGGCTGGCCGTTACCCATGCCCTTGGCCATGGTGATGATGTCCGGCACCACGCCCTGCTCCTCGAAGCCCCAGAAGTACTCGCCCAGGCGCCCGTAACCCACCTGCACCTCGTCGGCGATGCACACCCCGCCCCGCTCGCGCACCTTGGCGTAGGCTGCTTGCAGGTAGCCCTTGGGCAGCGAGATGCCGCCGGCGTTGCCGTACACCGGCTCGCAGATCATGCCCGCCAGCTGGCGGCCACGGCCATCGAGGTCGGCAAGCTTGGCGTCGACATCGCGCAGGTAGTCCGCCGCGCTGTCGGCGCCGCGGTAACGGCCGCGGAAGGTGTTCGGCGCCTCCACCGGGTGCACCCAGTCCGGGCGGGTTTCCAGGGCCTGGGGGTTGTCGGCGATGGAAGTGGAGATCGCATCCGTTGCCACCGACCAGCCGTGGTAGGCCTCCAGTACGCTGAGCAGGTCGCGCCCGCCGCTGTAGGCCCAGGCCAGGCGGATCGCCAGGTCGTTGGCCTCGGTACCGCTGTTGACCAGAAACACCCGGTCGAAGCCTTCCGGCGCCACTTCCAGCAAGCGCTCGGAGAACTCGGCAATGGCCGCGTAGTGGAAGCGCGAGTTGGTGTTGAGCAGTGACCATTGGCGCGCCGACTCGGCGACCATGCGCGGGTGGCCATGGCCGAGCACCGCGACGTTGTTGAGCATGTCCAGGTACGAACGGCCCTGCATGTCGATCAGGTAGTTGCGCCAGCCGCGTTCGATATGCGGCGGCTGCTCGTAATAGTGCTTCTGCGAGCGGGCGAAGCTGGCATCGCGGCGGGCCAGCAGTGCCTGGGCGTCGGCTAGGGGTTCGGCAGCGCAATCAAAGCCCAGCAGCGCCGAAGGCGAAGGGCACAGGGTCAGCCAGGCAGCGGCAGCACTGGGTGTGGCGAAAAACGGCGGCACGGCCTGGCCATCGAGGCACAGCTGCACACTGAGGAAGCCACAGGTGGCGCCAAGCGCCTGGCCCCTGGCAAGCACCTGGCCGTCGGCCGGGGCCTCTTCCAGGCCGTTCAGCCACAGGTTCCAGTGCGCCGTGCGCAGGCAGCCACGGTTGTCGCCGGCACGCTGCCAGACACCTTCGGCCGGGGCCTGCAGCAGGCTGCCGGGCAGCAGTTTCAGCTCTACGCCCAGGGCACAGGTGGCGGGCTCTTCGGGGCGGTCGATGTGGGTTTGCGAGAGTCGGTACTGGCCGTGCAGGCTGCAGGCCGGCGCAGGCTGGGTGGCCAGCAGGCGCTGGTCGAAGCCCGGCTGTTCCCAGTTGCCGGCCTCGCAATGCGGGCTGAGCACACCGAGGTCGACTCGGCTCACCACCTGCCCAGCAAGCGCTGGCAATAACGGCAGGCAACCGCTGAAGTCGGCGGTAGCGGGCTGCTTGCCGGCCGCCTGCAGGATGGCCGCCTCCATCAGCGCGGCGGGCACCGCGCAGGCTGTGTCGAAGATCTCCCACTCGTGGGCAATGTTGTCGCGGGTGTACTGATTGAGCGGGTCGATCGCCAACTGCTGCTCACTGCTGAGCACCAGTACGGCGGCACGCAGCTGCACCAGCGGCCAGAGTGCCTGTAATTCGGCCGTTTCCAGCGGGTTGGCAGCCTGGTAGGCGGCTACCGCCGGCAAGATGCGCAGCGGGTCGCCTTCGGCGTGATGCAGCAGTGCTGAACAGGTCACCGACAGGTCGGCGATACGCCAGCTGCGCAGCAGGTCACCGAAATCGATCACCCCCTGCACTTGCCACTCCCGTTGCCCGTCGCGCGCCCAGACCACGTTGTCGTCGGTGATGTCCAGATGCACGGCCTGGGTCGGCAGTTGCCCGACCAGCGGCGCCAGCCTGTCTGCGGCCTGGCGGGCCAGTTGCGCAACCTGCTGACGGCGTGCCGGATCAGTGAGCACCGGCAACAGGTGCTCGACCAGTGCCTGGGCATGCCGCGGGTCCCACTGCAAGGTGCGGTCCAGGCCCGGGTGCTCGAAACCTGCCAGCGCCTGGTCCACCTGCGCGCACAGCCTGCCCAGCTCAGCCACCACCGACACCGGCAGGTGCTCGAGGCGGGTCAGCGGCTGGCCTTCGATATAACTGAGCAGCCGCACCCGCAGGGGTTGGCCATCGACCTCAAGCGCCAGCAGCGCCTCACCGGCAAGCGACGGCTGCACCTGCGGCACCGGCACGCCACGTTCGCGCAAGTACGCCAGGGCGGCGTGCTGGGCCTGCAATTCGACTTCGGCATAGCTGCCGTGGCAGGCCTTGAGCACATAGCGCCCCTGGACGCTGTCGAGGAGGAAATTCACATCCTGCTGGCTACCCAGTACCTGCAACTCGCCCCGCAGGTCATAATGCGAACGCAGCAGGGCATGGGCCTGGGCTTCACCGAGTGAAGGGCTGGGCTGGCTCGAACGCTGGATCAGGGTGCTCAGGGGCATGCGGGGGACCTCGGTTTTTTTGCCGCTTATATCGCCACTACTGTTGCCGTTATTCAAGAGGCAGCTCGCATCAGGCGACGGACATCGTGCGCCAGCACGATTTACGACGAGCGGCCACAAACAAACCAGCTAGGCTTTTCGCCAAAGCCCTCAGCAAAGGCCATTGCACATGCGCATTCTCGTCACCGGCGGTGCCGGCTTCATCGGCTCTGCCCTGATCCGCCACCTGATCGGCAATACCGAGCATGAGGTGCTCAACCTCGACAAGCTGACCTACGCAGGCAATCTGGAATCGCTGCAGCCCATCGCCAGCAACAGCCGCTACGAGTTCGTCCAGGCCGACATCGCCGACCAGGCAACGGTCGCCGAGGTGCTGGAGCGCTTCGAACCCCAGGCGATCATGCACCTGGCGGCCGAGTCCCACGTGGACCGCTCCATCGATGGCCCCGCGGCCTTCATCCAGACCAACATCGTCGGCACCTATGCCCTGCTCGAAGCCACCCGCGCCTGGTGGTCCAGGCTGCCGGCGGCGCAGCGCCAGGCCTTCCGCTTCCACCATATTTCCACCGACGAGGTGTATGGCGACCTGCATGGCGTAAACGACCTGTTCACCGAGACCACGCCGTATGCGCCCAGCTCGCCCTATTCGGCCAGCAAGGCGGCGTCCGACCACCTGGTCCGCGCCTGGCAGCGCACCTACGGGCTGCCGGTGCTGGTGACCAATTGCTCGAACAACTACGGGCCCTACCACTTCCCGGAAAAACTGATCCCGCTGATGATCCTCAACGCCCTGGCCGGCAAACCGCTGCCGGTGTATGGCAACGGCCAGCAGGTGCGCGACTGGCTGTACGTCGAGGACCACGCCCGGGCGCTGCTCAAGGTGGTGACCGAGGGCCAGGTCGGCGAGACCTACAACATCGGCGGGCACAACGAGCAGAAGAACATCGACGTGGTGCTCGAGCTGTGCAAGCTGCTTGAAGAGCTGGCCGCCGAACAACGCCCGGCCGGCATAGCGCATTACAAGGACCTGATCACCTACGTGCAGGACCGCCCCGGCCACGACCTGCGCTATGCCATCGACGCCAGCAAGATTGAACGCGAGCTGGGCTGGGTCCCCGAAGAAACCTTCGCAAGCGGTCTGCGCAAGACCGTGCAGTGGTACCTGAACAACCTTGAATGGTGCCGCCGCGTGCAAGACGGCAGCTATCAAGGTGAGCGCCTGGGCAACTCCAACATCAAGGACTTGATCGCATGACCAAAGGTATCGTTCTGGCCGGTGGCTCCGGCACCCGTCTGCACCCCATCACCCTCGGTGTCTCCAAGCAGCTGCTGCCGATCTACGACAAACCGATGATCTACTACCCGGTTTCGGTGCTGATGCTCGCCGGGATCCGCGACATCCTGCTGATTTCCACCCCCCAGGACCTGCCGCAGTACAAGAACCTGTTCGGCGACGGCCACCAGTTCGGCCTCAACATCAGCTACGCCGAACAGCCCTCGCCGGACGGGCTGGCCCAGGCCTTCCTGATCGGCGAGCAGTTCATTGGCGACGACTCGGTGTGCCTGATCCTGGGCGACAACATCTTCCACGGGCAGAGCTTCACCGAACAGCTGCAACGCGCCGTGAAACATGAGTCGGGGGCCACCGTATTCGGCTATTGGGTCAAGGACCCCGAGCGCTTCGGTGTGGTCGAGTTCGATGAGCAGGGCAATGCCCTGTCGATCGAGGAAAAGCCACTGCAGCCCAAGTCCAGCTATGCCGTGACCGGCCTGTATTTCTACGACAACGATGTGGTGCGCATCGCCAAGGATGTACGCCCTTCGGCACGCGGTGAGCTGGAGATCACCGACATCACCAACGCCTACCTCAAGCGCGGCGACCTGCGCGTGGAGCGTTTCGGCCGCGGCTTTGCCTGGCTCGATACCGGCACCCACGAGAGCCTGCTGGACGCCTCGCAATACGTGCAGACCATCGAGAACCGCCAAGGGCTGAAAGTGGCCTGCCTGGAAGAGATCGCCTTCAACCAGGGCTGGATCAGCCGTGAAGAATTGTTGGCCAAGGCCGAAAAACTGAAGAAGACCGGATACGGTCAATACCTGGGCAAACTGGCCAAAGAATCTGCATGAACATCATTGCTACCGACATACCCGACGTCCTGATCATAGAACCCAAGGTGTTCGGTGACGATCGGGGGTTTTTCCTCGAAAGCTTCAACGCCCGGGTGTTCGCCGAACTGACCGGGTACAAGGGCGGCTTCGTCCAGGACAACCACTCGCGCTCGGCGCACAACGTGTTGCGCGGCCTGCACTACCAGGTGCAGAACACCCAGGGCAAGCTGGTGCGGGTGGTCCATGGCGAAGTGCTGGACGTGGCGGTGGACGTGCGCAGTAGCTCCAGCACCTGTGGCCAGTGGGTTGCGGTGCGCCTGTCCGCCGAAAACCGTCGCCAGTTGTGGATCCCGCCCGGTTTTGCCCATGGCTTCGTGGTGCTGAGCGAGTCGGCCGATTTCCTGTACAAGACCACTGATTACTACAACCCCGGTGCCGAGCACTGCATCCGCTGGGACGACCCCGACCTGAACATCGACTGGCAGTTGCAGGGGGCAGCGCCAACGCTTTCCGACAAGGACAAACTGGGTAAACGCTTCAGCGAATTGAGCAAGGAAGGGAGCCTGCTGCCATGAAGGTGCTCGTCTGCGGCCACAATGGCCAGGTGGCCCAGGCACTGCAAGGCGCGCTGGCCAGCTTGGGCGAGGTCCACCTGCTGGGCCGCGGGCAGCTCGACCTTGCCCACCCGCAGCAGTTGCGCGCGCCGCTGCGCGAACTGAAGCCCGACCTGATCATCAACGCCGCGGCCTACACCGCAGTGGACCAGGCCGAAAGCGAGCCGCAACTGGCCTTCGCCATCAACGCCGAAGCCCCTCGGGTGCTTGCCGAAGAGGCCGCACGCCTGGGCGTGCCGCTGATCCACTACTCCACCGACTATGTCTTCGATGGCAGCAAGGCACTGCCCTATGACGAGGACGACACACCTAACCCGCTGGGCGTCTATGGACGCAGCAAGCTGGCCGGCGAACAGGCCATCACGGCAGTCGGCGGCGAGCACCTGATCCTGCGCACCAGCTGGGTCTACTCGCGGCATGGGCGCAACTTCCTGCTGACCATGCAGCGCCTGCTGCAGGAACGCCCGCAATTGAAGGTAGTGAACGACCAGATCGGCGCCCCCACCTGGGCCGGCACCATTGCCGCCAGTACCCTCGCCTTGATCGAACGCTGGCAGCAGGGCCAGGCCGGCGCCTGGGGCACCTACCACCTGACCGCACAGGGCGAAACGTCGTGGTTCGGCTTTGCCCAGGCCATCGCGCAGCAGCTCAAGGCACAAGGCCTGCCTTGCGCCGAGCTGCTGCCGATCGCATCAAGCGAGTACCCCACGCCCGCGCAAAGGCCGCTCAACTCGCGCCTGGACTGCTCGCGTCTGGCGCGCCAATGGCAAGTCGCGCAGCCGCACTGGCATCAGGCGCTGATCGACTGCCTGAACTAGCGCATAATTGCGCCAGACTCTTCTGGCGCCCTTTACCGATGATTCCCAAACCCACGCCGCCTCGCCGTCCCCGCTGGCGCAGCCTTGCCCTGCTGGCGCTGTGCCTGACCCCACTGCTGTGGCCCCTGCATCATCTGGCCGAGCGCTACTACCAGGAAGAACTGGCCTCGCAGAACCGCCAGACCCTCGACCTCTACGTCGCCAACCTGCTCGGTACCCTGCACCGCTACGAGACCCTGCCGCAGATCCTCGGCGAACTGCCGGCCCTGCGCGGTGTGCTGGCCGACCCGTTCAAGCTCGAGGCGGTGACCAACGCCAACCGCCTGCTCAAGCACATCACCCAGCAGACCGGTGCCGAAGTGATGTACCTGATGGATGTCAGCGGCAACACCCTGGCCGCCTCCAACTGGGACAAGCAGGACAGCTTCGTCGGCCGCAACTTCTCGTTCCGACCGTACTTCATCGAAGCCATGGACGGCCACCTGGGGCGCTTCTTCGGCCAGGGCACGACATCAGCCAAGCGCGGCTACTTCTTCGCCGCCGCCGTGCATGATCGTGAGCGGGTGATCGGCGTGCTGGTGGTAAAAGTCGACCTCGACCACACCGAAACCCTCTGGGGCCGCACCCCCGAGCAGCTGCTTTTGACCGACCAGAACGGCGTGGTGGTACTCACCTCGCGCCCGGACTGGCGCTTTCGCGCCACCCGTGAGCTGACCGAGGCCGAGCGCCAGGCGATCATTGCCATCCAGCCGTACCCGACCCAGGCGCCGCAGCCGTTGAGCCTGAACCACGACGCCTGGCTCACGCAGACCCGCGACATCAAGGAAACCGGTTGGCAGGTCAGCATCCTCGCGCCGCGCACCCTGGTCGACCGCTCGGTGCAGACGGTCATGGCCATCGGCGCCGGTGCGCTGCTGGTGACCATGCTGCTGGCCGGCCTGGTGATGCAGCGCCGCCGCCATTACATCGACCGCATCGACTTCGAAGCCCGCGCCCGCCATGAGCTGGAAAACCGCGTGGTGGAGCGCACCGCCGACCTTGAAGGCCTCAACACCCGGCTCAAAAGCGCCGTGCTGGAGCGCGAGAACGCCCAGCAGGAGCTGGTGCGCGCCCAGGACGAGCTGGTCCAGGCCGGCAAGCTGTCGGTGCTCGGCACCATGTCGGCGAGCATCAGCCACGAGCTCAATCAGCCGCTGGCAGCAATTCGCAGCTACGCCGAAAACGCCGAGATCCTGCTCGACCACCAGCGTTCCGAGGACGTGCGCGGCAACCTCAAGCTGATCGGCGAACTGACCGGACGCATGGCCTCGATCATCGCCCACCTGCGCGCCTTCGCCCGCCGCGACCGTCACGCTCCGGAAAGCGTGGCCCTGCAGCCGGCGCTGGACGACGCCCTGGCACTGCTGGCCAAGCGCCGCCGGGCCATGGCCGTGGAGCTGGTGCGTGACCTGCCGGAGGCCACCCTGTGGGTGCAGGCCGGCGAAACCCGCCTACGCCAGGTGCTCGGCAACCTGCTGGCCAATGCCCTGGACGCGCTCACCGAAAAGGCCAACCCACGCAAGCTGTGGCTAAGTGCCGAGCGCCAGGACGATTGCGTCTACCTGTACATTCGCGACAACGGCCCAGGCTTCAGCCGCCAAGCCCTGGAGCATGCCAAAGAGCCGTTCTTCACCACCAAGACCCGCACCCAGGGCCTGGGCCTGGGGCTGGCCATCTGCGAAAGCCTGATGCGCGCCCTGGGCGGTGAACTGCTGCTGGCCAACCACCCGGAAGGCGGCGCCCTGCTGACCCTGCAACTGCGCGTGGCCAAGCCCGGCGCCAACCTGCAATCTTCGGAGGACACCTCGGCATGACCACCGAGACACTGATCGACAGCCACGCCCAGGTGATCCTGGTCGATGACGACCCGCACCTGCGCCAGGCGCTGAGCCAGACCCTCGACCTGGCCGGGCTCAAGGTCGTGGCGCTGGCCGATGCCCAGGGCCTGGCCGCACGCATCGAGGCCGACTGGCCGGGCGTGGTGGTCAGCGACATCCGCATGCCCGGCATCGATGGCCTGCAGCTGCTGGAGCAACTGCACGCCCGCGACAGCGAGCTGCCGGTGCTGCTGATCACCGGCCACGGCGATGTGCCGCTGGCGGTGCAGGCGATGCGTGCCGGGGCCTATGACTTCCTGGAAAAGCCCTTTGCCACTGATGCGCTGCTCGACAGCGTGCGCCGTGCCCTGGCCCTGCGCCGGCTGGTGCTGGACAACCGCAGCCTGCGCCTGGCCCTGAGCGACCGCCAGCAACTGGCCACACGCCTGGTCGGCCTGTCGCCGGCCATGCTGCGCCTGCGCGAGCAGATCGGCGCCCTCGCCGGCACCCGCGCCGACGTGCTCATCCTTGGTGAGACCGGCGCAGGCAAGGAGGTGGTGGCGCGTGCGCTGCACGACCTGTCGAGCCGCCGCGATGGGCCGTTCGTGGCGATCAACGCCGGCGCCCTGGCCGAGTCGGTGGTCGAGAGCGAGCTGTTCGGTCACGAGCCAGGGGCGTTCACCGGCGCGCAGAAGCGCCGCATCGGCAAGTTCGAATTCGCCAACGGCGGCACGCTGTTCCTCGACGAGATCGAGAGCATGAGCCTGGATGTGCAGGTCAAGCTGCTGCGCCTGTTGCAGGAGCGGGTGGTCGAGCGCCTGGGCGGCAACCAGCTGATCCCGCTGGACATCCGCATCATCGCCGCGACCAAGGAAGACCTGCGCCAGGCCGCCGACCAGGGCCGCTTCCGCGCCGACCTGTATTACCGCTTGAACGTCGCGCCGCTGCGCATCCCGGCCCTGCGCGAGCGTGGCGACGACATCCTGGTGCTGTTCCAGCATTTCGCCGATGCCGCCAGCGAGCGCCACGGCCTGGCGCCCCACAGCCTGCAACCGGCCCAGCGCGCCATGCTGCTGCGCCACGAATGGCCGGGCAACGTGCGCGAACTGCAGAACGCCGCCGAACGCTTCGCCCTGGGCCTTGAACTGGCCCTCGACGGGCAGCCGCCAGCCACCCCCAACGACGTTCACCTGCCCGTGCCGAGCGGCAACCTCAGCGAACAGGTCGAGCAGTTCGAACGCTCGCTGATTGCCGCCGAACTGGCCCAGCCACACAGCTCCATGCGCAGCCTGGCCGAAGCCCTCGGCATCCCGCGCAAGACCCTGCACGACAAGCTGCGCAAGCATGGCATGAGCTTCGATGGCGCCAGCGGCGGGCACGACGACCATGAGGACAACCGTCAATGAGCACCGACAGCCAGTACCTGCAAGCCGTACTGCACAGCGACATTCCCCTGACCCGCGAAATGGGCATGGCCGTCATCGACTGGCGCGATCACTGCCTGCGCCTGCAGCTGCCGCTGGCCCCCAACGTCAACCACAAGAGCACCATGTTCGGCGGCAGCCTGTATTGCGGCGCGGTGCTGGTGGGTTGGGGCTGGCTGCACCTGCGCTTGCGTGAGCTGGGCATCGATGACGGGCACATCGTCATCCAGGAGGGGCAGATCAGTTATCCACTGCCGGTGACCGGTACTGCCGTGGCGCGTTGCCCAGCGCCGGACGAGAAAGCCTGGGAGCGGTTCCTGACCATGTACCAGCGCCGCGGGCGGGCGCGGTTGACGCTGGAGACGGTGGTGAGCAACGAAGGCAGTGACGAGCCTGCGGTGAGGTTCAGTGGGCAGTACGTGCTGCACCGTTGATATTCCCAGCAGGAGGCTGCGCAGAGGAACCATTGTTCAGTCGCATCGCGCCCCTGTGGGAGCGGCTTTAGCCGCGAAACAGGCGATGCGGTGGATGGCACCGGCGTTGCCGGTGTTCGCGGCTAAAGCCGCTCCCACAGGGCCCTGCTAAATCAGAGAATCTGTGCCCATGATAGGACCTCAGCTATTGATCGAGCCTGCCAGCTCGACCAATGCCTGCCGCCACCCGGCAGCCTTGGGCAACGCCAGGAAAAACGGATTGAGCAACGATTCCCGTGGCGGATAACGAAACGCCTGGCCATCCAGCCCGATCACCTCGCCACCAGCCCCCTCCAGCACGCCCTGCGCGGCAGCGGTGTCCCACTGCGAGGTCGGCGCCAGGCGCGGATAGCAGTCGGCAGCGCCTTCGGCGAGCAGGCAGAACTTCAACGAGCTGCCGATATTGGCCAGTTCCAGCTCACCAACAGCGCTGCTCAGGCCAGCCAGCAGCGCTTCCTGCTCGGGGCTGGAATGCCGGCGGCTGGCGACCACGGTGAAGCGGCCATCCTGTGGCGGTGTGTTGCGCACCTGGATCGCTTGCGCCTCGGCATCGCGCTCGGCACGCCAGGCCCCCAGCTCGCGACCACCGAAGTAACAACGGCCATTGGTCGGCATCGCCACCACACCAAACACCACCTCGCCATTCTCGATCAGCGCAATGTTGACAGTGAACTCTTCACTGCCGGCGATGAATTCCTTGGTACCGTCCAGCGGGTCGACCAACCACCAGCGCTGCCAGGCGGCGCGGGTTTGCAGCGGGATATCGCAGTCTTCCTCGGACAAGACCGGGATCTGCGGCGCCAGCGCCTGCAGGCCATCGGCAATGACCCGGTGCGCAGCCAGGTCGGCAGCGGTCACCGGCGAGTCGTCGGCCTTGGTGTCGACGGCCACGCCTGCGCGCCAGAACGGCAGGATGGCCTCGCCGGCCGACTGGGCGAGCTTGACCACTTGCTGCATCAGTTGCAGATCGTTCATACGCTCAGCACCCCACGCTGGATCAGCAGGTCACGCGCCAGGTACAGCGCCGCCAGGGCCCGGCCTTCGCTGAACTGCGGGTGCATGGCCAGCGCCGACAGCTCGCGCAGGTTGACCTTGTCGACGCGCATCGGCTCCGGCTCATCACCCTCCAGCCGCTCCTCGTACAGGTCGCTGGCCAGCACCACCTGGATCTTCTGGCTCATGTAGCCGGGCGACAACGACAGCTCGGTCAGGTGCTCCAGCTGGCGGGCGCCGAAACCGGCCTCTTCCTTGAGCTCGCGGTCAGCGGCGGCCAGCACGTCCTCGCCCGGCTCGATCAGGCCTTTGGGCAGGGACAGTTCGTATTCATCGGTGCCGCCGCAATATTCCTCGACCAGCACGGCGTGCTCGGCATCGAGCATGGCCACGATCATCACCGCGCCATAACCATTGCCCCGGCCGACCAGTCGCTCATAGGTGCGCTCGGTGCCGTTGGAAAAGCGCAACTGCACGGCTTCGACGCGGAACAGGCGGCTGCTGGCGACGATCTCGCGGCTGAGGACGGTGGGTTTCTGGCGCATGGGGCGGCTCCTTGGCGTGAACGGGTTACTATACCGTGGCTTGTCACCTGATCGAGAGTTTCCCATGCCCGTTCTTCCCTGGTCTGCCATCGATACTGTCCTGCTGGACATGGACGGCACCCTGCTCGACCTGCACTACGACAACCGCTTCTGGCTGCAGCACCTGCCGCAGCGCTACGCCGAGCTGCATGGGGTGAGCCGGGCGATGGCCGAAATGGAGCTGCAGCCGCTGTTCGAACAGCATGCCGGGACGCTGAACTGGTACTGCCTGGACTTCTGGAGCCGCGAGCTGCGCCTGCCGATCCGCGAGCTGAAGCGGGAGATCGCCGAACTGATCGCCTTGAAGCCGGATGCCGACACCTTCCTCGCCGCCATCCGCAAGGCCGGCAAGCGGGTGGTGATGATCACCAATGCGCACCGCGACTCGCTGTCGCTGAAACTGGAGCGGGTGGAGCTGGCGCCGTATTTCGAGCGGTTGATCAGCTCGCACGACTACGGTTACCCGAAAGAGAGCCCGCAGTTCTGGGACGCGTTGCAGGCGGACATCGGTTTTGAACCGGCGCGCAGCCTGTTCATCGATGACACTTTGGCGATTCTGCGCAGTGCCCGGCGGTTCGGGGTGGGGCACTTGCTGGCGGTGCGCCAGCCGGATAGTCGGGCCGAGCCTCGGGATACCCAGGAGTTTGCGGCGGTCGAGGAATACCGGGAGTTACTGGTTGGTCTGTGAGGGCCTCTTCGCGGGTAAACCCGCTCCCACAGGATGCAGTGCAGTTACCTGTGGGAGCGGGTTTACCCGCGAAAGGGCCGGATCAGGCGATGATGATCAATCCGGAATACGCAGCACCTGCCCCGGATAGATCTTGTCCGGGTGCTTGAGCATCGGCTTGTTGGCCTCGAAGATCTTGTTGTACTTGTTGGGGTCGCCATACACCTTCTTGGAAATGGCGCTGAGGGTGTCGCCTTTCTCGACCGTGACGAACCGCGCCGCCTGGGCAATCGGCCCGGTGACGACGATCTGGTCATCCACCGACGCCACACCGGCAATGTTGCCGGCCGCCAGGATGATCTTCTCCTTCTCTTCCTGGCTGCTGACCTCGCCCTTGAGGATGACCTTGTCTCCCTCTACAGTGGCCGAGATGTTCGGGTTGCCCAGGCCAACGCTTTCGACGTGTTTCTTCAACTGCTCCTCGGCATTGGCATTGCCCGGGGTCAGCAGGTCGATCAACTTCTCACCGGCTTCCTTCACGAAACTGAACAGGCTCATGTGGCGCTCCTTTGAGGGTGAATCCGTGGAAGCAGGAGTCTAGGCCAATATCCCTCCCCCCGCCCCCGTGCGACCAATCGACGCGGTCTATCACGGCATAGACGCTAGCGATTAGACGCCACCTGCCCGGCGGCCTAGGCTTGTGGCATCAAACTGCCGCCGGTATTCGCCCCGATGAACAGCAAGCCTCCGGTCTGCGCGGCGCCCTCGTCCTTCGATCTGCCCGCCGCCAGCAACACCTACGACTACCTCGAGCTCACCGATGCTGCGCGTGACAGCACGCCGCTGGCCGAGGAAGTGGCACTGGCCATCGTCTACAACGGCCTCAACCAGGCAGTGATGCTGGTCAGCCCCACCGACCTTGAAGACTTCGCGGTCGGTTTCAGCGTCGGCAGCGGCATCGTCAGCGGTACTGACGAAATCTATGACGTGAAGCTCTCCGGCAGCGGCTCGGCCTTGTATGCCGACCTGGAAATTTCCAGCCGTGCCTTCTGGGACTTGAAGAACCAGCGCCGGCAGATGGCCGGCACCAGCGGCTGCGGCCTGTGCGGTGTCGAAGCCCTGGAGCAGGCGCTGCCCGAACTGAAGACACTGCCCGGGGCCCCCTTGCCCCCGGCCCATTGGCTCAAGGACCTGCGCCAGCGCATCGATGCCTTCCAGCCCCTCGGCCAGCATTGCGGTGCGGTGCACGCCGCGCTGTTCATGGACCGCGACGGCCAGCTGCTATTGGGCCGCGAGGACATCGGCCGGCACAACGCCCTGGACAAGCTGATCGGCGCCCTGCTGCGCCAGCGCATCGACACCACGGGTGGCCTGGCCATCGTCACCAGCCGCTGCAGCCTGGAACTGATCCAGAAGGTGCTGCGCGCCGGCATCCAGACCCTGGTCAGCCTCTCGGCGCCCACCGGCCTTGCCCTGCAATGGGCACGCAAGCACAACCTCAACCTTATCCACCTGCCCAAACACAGCGCACCGCGGGTATTCAGCCCAGCGGCGGAGTAGTAACAGCCGTGACCTCGTACGAAAAACTCCCGGACAACGCCCCCGCCTCTTCCCCTCGCTACAAGCCTTACCCCGGCCCCGCCGGTGGCTGGGGCGCGCTGCGCAGCGTGGCCAAGGCCTGGGTCGGCAGTGACAACGCCCTGAAGAACCTGCGCGCCCTGCTCAAGACCAACCAGAATGGCGGCTTCGACTGCCCCGGATGCGCCTGGGGCGACTCCCCCGAGAGCGGCATGGTCAAGTTCTGCGAGAACGGCGCCAAGGCGGTCAACTGGGAAGCCACCAAGCGCCGTGTCGATGCGGCCTTCTTCGCCCGCTACAGCGTCAGCGCGCTGCGCCAGCAAAGCGACTACTGGCTTGAATACCAGGGCCGGCTGACCGAACCGATGGTCTACGACCCGGTCACCGACCGCTACCAGCCGATCGAATGGGACGCGGCCTTCGCCTTGATCGCCCGCCACCTGAACAACCTGGCCAGCCCCGACCAGGCCGAGTTCTATACCTCCGGCCGGGCCAGCAACGAGGCGGCGTACCTCTACCAGCTGTTCGTGCGCGCCTACGGCACCAACAATTTCCCCGATTGCTCGAACATGTGCCACGAGGCCAGCGGCGTTGCCCTGAGCCAGAGCGTTGGCGTGGGCAAGGGCACGGTCACCTACGACGACTTCGAACACGCCGACGCGATCTTCGTCTGGGGCCAGAACCCCGGCACCAACCACCCGCGCATGCTCGACCCGTTGCGTGACGCAGTGAAGCGCGGCGCCCAGGTGGTGTGCATCAACCCGCTCAAAGAGCGTGGCCTGGAACGCTTCCAGCACCCGCAGAACCCGCTGGAGATGCTGACCAACAGCGATCGCCCGACCAACACCGCGTTCTTCCGCCCGGCCCTGGGCGGCGACATGGCACTGCTGCGCGGCATGGCCAAGTTCCTGCTGCAGTGGGAGCGCGAGGCGCAGGCCAAGGGCGAACCGGCGATCTTCGACCACGCCTTCATCGCCGAGCACGGCCATGGCGTGGACGAGTACCTGGCGGTGGTGGATGCCACGCCCTGGGAGCAGATCGAGGCGCAGTCCGGCCTTGCCCTGGCCGACATCGAACTGTCGGCGCGCATGTACTGCAAAGGCAAGCGGGTGATCATGTGCTGGGCCATGGGCATCACCCAGCACCGCCATTCGGTGCCGACCATCCAGGAAATCGTCAACCTGATGCTGCTGCGCGGCAACCTCGGCGCACCCGGCGCGGGCCTGTGCCCGGTACGCGGCCACAGCAACGTGCAGGGTGACCGCACCATGGGCATCAACGAACGCCCACCGGTGTTCCTGCTCGACGCCATCGAAAAGCGCTTCGGCTTCAGCGTGCCGCGCCACAACGGCCACAACACCGTCGAGGCGATCCACGCCATGCTCGAAGGCCGGGCCAAGGTGTTCATCGGGCTGGGCGGCAACTTCGCCCAGGCCACCCCCGACACCGAACGCACCGCCCAGGCCCTGCGCAATTGCGAGCTGACCGTGCAGATCAGCACCAAGCTCAACCGCAGCCACCTGGTCCATGGCAAGCAAGCGCTGATCCTGCCGTGCCTGGGCCGCACCGATATCGACCTGCAAAGCGATGGCCCGCAGGCGGTCACGGTGGAGGACTCGTTCAGCATGGTCCATGCCTCCAACGGCCAGCTCAAGCCGCTGTCCAGGCAGATGCGCTCCGAGCCCGCCGTGGTCGCCGGCATCGCCGCTGCCACCCTGGGCAAGCAGCCGGTGGACTGGCACTGGCTGGTGGCCGATTACGATCGCATTCGCGCGCTGATCGCCGACACCATCCCGGGCTTTGCCGACTTCAATGAGCGCCTGCGCCTGCCGGGCGGTTTCTACCTGGGCAACAGCGCCGCCAGCCGCCAGTGGAAAACCGCCACCGGCCGCGCCAACTTCAAGGCCAACCTGCTGCCCGACAGCCTGCTCGACGAACGGGTACGCGCCAGCGGCCAGCTGCCGGACCTGATCATGCAGTCGATGCGCTCGCACGATCAGTACAACACCACCATCTATGGCATGGACGACCGCTACCGCGGCGTGCGCGGCCAGCGCAACGTACTGTTCGCCAACGAAGCCGACATCGTCCGCCTGGGCTTCCAGCCGGGGCAGAAGGTCGACATCGTGTCGCTGTGGGGGGATGAGCACGTGCGCCGGGTGCATGGCTTCACCCTGTTGGCGTTCGACATTCCTGCCGGACAGGCGGCGGCCTATTACCCCGAGGTGAACCCGCTGGTGCCGCTGGAGAGCATTGGCGAAGGTAGCCATACGCCGACGTCCAAGTTCATTGCCATCAAGCTGGAGCGAGCGCGGGACGACGGGCGGATCATCTAGTGCTTGCCAGGGTGGGCCTTGTGGGAGCGGGCTTGCCCCGCGATAGGCTCTACCTGTCAACCTCGTCCAGCCGGCAGGCCCTATCGCGGGGCAAGCCCGCTCCCACGCTGGAATCTGCACTCTGAACTCTGCGCAGTCTCTTTTCACCCAGGCGACACCCACAAAAAAAGCCCTGTCCGCAACGGATCAGGGCTTTGTCATAAAGGCCTCAGACCACCGAAATTCGAGAAAGTTTCATACATAATTCAATAACTTAGAGAATTGTGTACAACTCGTGCTACTCGTCGGATTTCCATTGCCAGCCGCCTCGCCGAGCCTCAAATTCCGCCTCGTCATCCCTCTGAGGCTCTCTTGATGAAGAAGTACTCCTCGATTCTGTTGTTGTCTTTCAGCTTGCTCAGCGGCGTGGCCATGGCAGGCGGCACCACCGAGGCCGGCATTGGCGGCGCATTGGGTGGGGTACTGGGCTCCGTGGTGGGCAACTCCATCGGTGGTAGCACCGGCGGCGCCATCGGTGCCGGCCTGGGCGGCGCTGCCGGCGGTGCCCTGGGTGCCGACAAGCGCCAGCGTGGCGAAGCGGCCATCGGTGGCGCGCTGGGCGCAGCCGGCGGCAACGTGGTCGGTCGCTCCATGGGCGGCACCACCGGCAGCTACATCGGTGCGGCAGCCGGCGGCGGCGCCGGTGGCGCATTGGGTAACTACATGGGCAACAAGGCCGACGAAGACGAGCGCCACGATTCGCGCCGCTATCGCCGCGACTACGATGATCGCCGTTACTACGACCGCGGCCACCACTACGGCCACCGCAAGCACAAGCGCCACTGGCGCGACTGATCGCCAGGCTTAAGCCTTGCGCCTAGGCCCCGCCCTCATCGGCGGGGCCTTTTCGTTTGCGCCAATACCCGAGGATTAGGGGCCGCCCCGATATGGAGGCCAGTAGCCACTAGTTATCATTCCCTGCTTCCACCTTGAACAGGACGCAGGGAATGCGCGTGATCAGCCTCCCCTTCATCTGCTCGCCTTCTGCCCTGGGAGGTTGAAGCATGCCCACCCGCACTCGCCCGCCACTGCTCAGCGAAGCCAGCTTTGCACGCATTCGCCAACGGGTTGTGCAGGCGACCGGCGTGCATCTGGCCGACGACCGCCGGGCAGTGGTCGCAGCGCGCTTGCACAAGCGACTGAAAGCCCATCGCCTGGCAGACTTCGAGCACTATCTGGCCCTGCTCGACAGCGAACATGGCGCAACAGAACACGAGCACCTGTTACGCCTGCTGGTCGCCCGCGACAGCTACTTCTTCCGCGAACACCGCCATTTCGAATGGCTGGCCGGCTGGCTGGCTGAACATCAGCACCCTGTGCGCCTGTGGAGCGCCGCCTGCGCCACTGGCGAAGAAGCCTGGAGCCTGGCCATGGTCGCCGCCGAAAACGCCCGCCACCCAGGCTGGCAGGTGCTGGCCAGCGATTTCGATCCGCAGGTGCTGGAGCACGCAGCCGCCGGCATTTACGACATTGCCCAGGCCCGCTACTTCCCGGAAGGCTGGCTGGCCCGCCACTGCCTGTGCGGGGTAGGTGAAATGGCCGGGCGACTGCGCGTCGCCCCCGCCCTGCGCGAGCAGGTAGGCTTCGAGGCGATCAACCTGATTCAACCCCTGCCGGAACGGCTCGGCCAGTTCGACGCCATCCTGCTGCGCAACCTGCTGTCCAGCCTCGCTCCGACCTACAAGCGCGAGGTGCTGCGCCGTGTGCTGGCACAGCTGCGCCCCGGCGGCTTACTGATCATCGGGCACAGCGAGAGCATCCACGAAATGGACCTGCCCCTGCGCCCGTTGCTGCCCTCGGTGTTCGAACGCTTATGATCAGAAGCACTGACTGCGCCCCCGGCGCCGCAGTGCCCTTGCGGATCGAGCCGGCCTGCCGCCCCCCTTTCCCTTGCGAAACAGGCCCTGACCCATGCCTTGCCGTATCCTGCTTGCCGACGATTCGCCGCTCTTTCGCGCCGGCCTGCGCGCCCTGCTTGAACAGAAAAAGGACTTCGCCGTGGTCGGCGATACCGACGATGCCATGGCCGCCGTGAACCTTGCCGAGAAGCTCAAGCCGAATATCGTGGTGCTCGACATGAGTGGTGAGCTGGACAACCAGCAAGCCCTGCAGGAACTGTTCATTCGCGCCCCGGCCAGCCGTGTGCTGATGTTTTCCGCGCGCTCCGAGTTGGAACACGTGCTCAACTGCCTGCAGCTCGGCGCCCATGGCTTCCTGCTGAAGAATGCCTCGGTGGGTGAGCTGGAGCAGGCCCTGCAGACTCTGCGCCACGGCGGCCAGTACCTGTCATCGGCGGTGCTGCCGATGGTCATCGACCAGGCCCTCAAGCACAGCCGCAAACGCCCGGCAGGTCAGGTGCAGACGCCGCTGACCACCCGCCAGCTGGAGATCCTGCGGCTGATCGCCCGTGGCGAAACCACCCGCTCCATCGCCGACGGCCTGGGCCTGAGCATCAAGACGGTGGAGGCGCACCGCTCGCAGATCATGCATCGCCTGCAGATCCACGACGTGCCGGGGCTGGTGCTGTTTGCCGTGCGCGAAGGGATCATCCGCCTCAACGATTGAGCGACAGCCCGGCGAGGATCAGCTGCAGCGTCTCTGGCAATGCGGCCGGGCGCCCCGAAGCACGCTCGACGAACACCTGCACCAAGGTACCTGCCGCGCAGGCTTCGGCCTCGCCAGGGCGGAACAGCGCCAGGCGATACTCCACCGTGCTGCCCGCAAGGCGCGTGATGCCCAGGCCCACTTCGAGCACGTCGGGGAAGCCAGGCAGCGCGAAGAAGTCTGCCGCCGAACTGACCACGAAACCGGCCAGCTCGCCGTCACGCAGGTCCAGTTCGGCCTGTTCGACGAGGAACGCCTGGATGGCCGTCTCGAAGAAGCCGTGCACGGTGGAGCCGGCGAGGTGGCCGTTGAGGTCGTTGTCCTGGGGACGGGTGAGGATGGGATGGAAATGGGAGAAGGCGGTGCGCTGAGGGGATTCGGTCATTGGACTTGCCCGGTTTCGATATTCAGATGCCCTAAGTGAAACAGAATATTCGAGCTGGAGTGTGCCTTTCTCGCCTCTTCATCGCCCGCCGTGAAAGCCAGCACAAAACTATCAGACACAAAAAAGCCGCCCTAAAGGGCGGCTTTCTCGTTCGAACCGGCAGCCGCTTACAGCTGCGGGCCAGCGCCTTTGATGGCGTCGGAAACTTCGAACTTCTTGAAGTTTTCGATGAACAGCTTGGCCAGGCCCTTGGCGGCTTCGTCGTAGGCAGCCTTGTCAGCCCAGGTGTTGCGCGGGTTGAGCAGCTCGGTCTCGACGCCCGGAACGGCCTTCGGCACGTCCAGGTTGATGATGTCCAGGTGCTCGGTCTCGGCACCCACCAGAGCGCCGCTCTGGATGGCAGCGATCACGCCACGGGTGGTCGGGATGCTGAAGCGCTTGCCAACGCCGTAGCCGCCGCCGGTCCAGCCGGTGTTGACCAGGTAGACCTTGGAGCCGAACGCCTTGATGCGCTTGATCAGCAGCTCGGCGTAAACGCCAGCCGGGCGCGGGAAGAACGGCGCGCCGAAGCAGGTGGAGAAGGTCGACTTGATGCCGCCGCCCGAACCCATTTCGGTGGAACCGACCAGCGCGGTGTAGCCGGACAGGAAGTGGTAGGCCGCCTGCTCGTTGTTGAGGATCGACACGGGCGGCAGTACGCCGGTCAGGTCGCAGGTCAGGAAGATGACCGCGTTCGGCTCGCCGCCCAGGTTCTCTGCCGAGACCTTCTCGACATGCGCCAGCGGGTAGGCGGCACGGCTGTTCTGGGTCAGGCTCACGTCGGCGTAGTCGGCGTGCTTGTTGGCGTCGATCACGACGTTTTCCAGCACCGCGCCGTGCTTGATGGCTTTCCAGATGACCGGCTCGTTCTTCTCGGAGAGGTCGATGCACTTGGCATAGCAACCGCCTTCGATGTTGAAGACCACGCCCTCACCCCAGCCGTGCTCGTCGTCACCGATCAGGTAACGGCTTTCGTCGGCCGACAGGGTGGTCTTGCCGGTGCCGGACAGGCCGAAGAACAGGGTGACGTCACCCTCTTCGCCGATGTTGGCGGCGCAGTGCATCGGCAGCACGTCGGCGGCCGGCAGCAGGAAGTTCTGCACCGAGAACATGGCTTTCTTCATTTCACCGGCGTAACGCATGCCGGCGATCAGCACCTTCTTCTGGGCGAAGTTGATGATCACGCAACCATCGGAGTTGGTGCCGTCACGCTCAGGCACGCACTCGAAGTTGGCGACGTTGAGGATCTGCCACTCACCACGGCCAGCCGGGTTGTACTGCTCGGGGTTGATGAACAGGCAACGGCCGAACAGGTTCTGCCAGGCGGTCTGGGTGGTCATCTTGACCGGCAGGTAGTGCTCGGCCGCAGCGCCTACGTGAACGTAGGAAACGAAGTGATCCTGGGCGTTGTTGAACGCCTCCACGCGGTCCCACAGGGCATCGAACTTGTCGGCCGGGAACTTGCGGTTGATCGGGCCCCAGCCAATCTGGTCCTGGGTGGAAGGTTCTTCGACGATGAAACGGTCAGCCGGCGAACGGCCAGTACGGTGACCGGTTTCCACCACCAGCGCGCCAGTATCGGCCAGCACGCCTTCACCGCGGGACAGCGCTTCTTTTACCAGCTCATCGACGCTCAGGTCGGTGTACACGGTGTTGTTGGCTTGCGTCATGAGATACCCCATCCGGCCCGAGGCCGAGTGCTCCAAACGTTTTGTAGTTGCTTTGAAAAAACTACTACAGCGAAAAAAGTGGCCGGATTATGCCAGAAACGCCCAAAAAAAGTAGGCCCCTCCTGTCAGAACTGCGCTTTTGCGCAATTCGACAGGAGAAAGTCCTGTAGTTAACCGTTTCAGTGCTGAGTTTCTGATGGTGCGTCGGTGCCACCACCGGCAAACAATTGCTCTACATCGCTTGCATCGAAGAAATAGCGCTCATTGCAGAACTGGCAATCGATCTCGACCTTGCCGCCGCATTCGACCACCAGCGCCTTGGCATCGGGTTCGCCGAGACTGATCAGGGCGTTGCCGGAACGCTCGCGCGAGCAGCTGCAGCGGAAGCGTAGCGGCTGGATATCGAACAGGCGAACCGCGTCCTCGTGGTACAGGCGGTGCAGCACGGTTTCGTTGTCCAGGCCGAGCAGCTCTTCGGCCTTCACGGTGCTGGCCAGCGCCTTGACGTGGGCCCAGCTTTCGTCGCGCTCCTCGCTGTCCTTGTGGATCTCGGCCGGCAGTTGCTGCACCAGCAGGCCGCGGGCGCGCACGCCATCGGCGACCAGGGAGATGCTGGTATTCACCTGCTGCGACATGACGAAGTAGTTGGTGAAGCACTCCGACAGGTTCTTGCCATCCAGCTCGACGGTGCCCTGATAGCGCTGGCCCTTGACCGGAATGATGGTCAGCACCAGGTGGCCGCCGGGCATCAGGTCGGCAAGGGTCGCATCGTCGTTGATCTGCTCGGCTTCATAGCGCGCCAGCCCGCGGATCTCGTGCTCGCTGGTGTATTCGATGGCCAGCAGCGGCACCGGGCCCTGGGACTGAGCCTGGAGCACCAGCAGCCCATCGAACTTCAACGAACCCACCAGCAGCGCAGCGGCGCCCATCAGCTCGCCCAGCAAATGCTGGACCGGGCGCGGGTACTCGTGCCTGGCCAGCACCTCGGCGTAGCTGCGTTCCAGCGCGACCATCTCGCCGCGCACGTCGCGGTCGTCGAACAGGAAGCGTTGGGTGAAATCTGTATCTGGCAAGTCGCTCATGGTTGTCTGGCTATCTGAAAATGATGTCAAAATAATTACAGGAGGCTGAGAGGCCCGTCATAGAGCGCTCAAAACGCGCTAATTCCCGCTGGAGATCGAGGTATTTTATGGATAATCGACCACTGTTCCAAGCAAGGTGGTCCTGGGGACCCTTGGCGGCCTGCACGCTGCTGCCCATCGCACTACTGTGTTTCTGGTTATGGCCCGTTGGCCAGAACCTGTGCCTGACTTTCGACGAGTGGCTGTTCCACAGCCTTAACGCCCCGCTGGCCGACCATGTGCTCTGGCGCTCCATCTGGGCCGTCGGCAGCCTTCGCCCGTTCGACCTCCTGGTCGGGGTGATCATGCTGTCGCTGCTGATCCGCGGCGACTGGGTATTCAAGGCAATTCAGGTGCGCCAGGCGTTTTTCGGCTTCCTGGTGACCCTTTTACTCTTAGTGGTGATTCGTGCGCTGTTTTCCAAGTGGGTCGCTGCAATGGGTTGGCAACACAAAAGCCCGTCGATGGTCCTCGACAACGCCATTCACCTGAGCGATCTCTACCCGCACCTGGAAGCCAAGTGGGAGCTCAAGGACCGTTCCGGCCAGAGCTTCCCGGGTGACCATGCCTCGGTGCTGCTGGTCTGGGCGCTGTTCATGAGCCTGTTCAGCCGCCGCTTGCTGCAGCACCTGGTGATCTGGGCGCTGGCCTGCCTGTTCATGCTGCCGCGCCTGGTGGCGGGTGCGCACTGGGGGCAGGACGACTACATCGGCGGGTTGCTGATGGCGGTGCTGGCATTGGGTTGGAGCTGCCACACGCCGCTGGCGGCCAAGGCCAGTGCGGCGCTGGTGCGCTGGACGGCGCCGTTGTTCAGCCTGCTGGGCAGGTTGCCGTTGGTCGGGCGAATGAGCGTGTTGCGCACCGCCTGACCTCCCGCATCGCGGGGCAAGCCCGCTCCCACGACTTGCCCCGCGAATGCATTATTCGAAACTGCCATGCAGCTGGTGAATCTGCCGGCGCTGCTTCTTGTTCGGCCGCCCGTCGGTGGTCACGCCCATCGCCCCGGCCTTGCGCAGCTCGGCCGCCTGCTCGCGGCGCTTCACGCTCTCGGCGGTTTCTTCATACAGCGTCTGCGCTTCCGGCGCGCCACGGCGTACCGCCGACAAGGCCTTGACCACCACGGTGCGCTCGTCGAAGCCGGTGCGTAGCAGGAATTCGTCGCCCACCCGTGGCTCCTTGCCCGGCTTGCAACGCTCGCCCCGGCAGTGCACCTTGCCGCTCTCGATGGCCGCCTTGGCCAACGCGCGGGTCTTGTAGAAGCGCGCCGCCCACAGCCATTTGTCCAGGCGGACCTTGTCATCGTCTTCAGGCTTTTGTGCCATGGTTTTTCCTCGAATTCTGTCTTTCACGGAACTGTACTACCGTGACTGACGGATGCAAAAAGTCCGTGCCGTCATTACAGTTCACCACCTTATCCGCAGGGCACGCTCCGTGAAGACATTTGACCACCTGACTGTGATCGGCCTGCGCGAGTGGGTCGCCCTGCCCGACCTCGGCCTGGCCGGCCTGCGCGCCAAAATCGACACCGGCGCCAGCACCTCGAGCCTGCACGCCACCGATGTCGAAACCTTCGAGCGCGACGGCCAGCCCTGGGTGCGTTTCACCGCGCACCTGGGCTCGGTGGTGCAACTGCGCCACCGCCGCTGCGAGGCGCCGCTGGTGACCATGAAAAGCATCAAGAGCTCCAACGGCCAGGCCCAGGCCCGCTACGTGATCCGCACCACCCTGGCACTGGGCGACCGGGTCTGGGAAGTGGAGTTCACCCTGGCCTGCCGCAAGAACATGCGTTATCGGCTGCTGCTGGGCTCCAAGGCGCTCATCCACGGCCAGTTGGTCGTCAACCCCGGCCTCAAGTACGTCCAGGACAAACCGGCCTTCCCGGCCACCCTTTCCCCTGTCACAGGTGCTGCATGAAGATCGCTGTGCTGTCGCGCAATCCGCGTCTGTATTCCACCCGCCGCCTGGTCGAGGCCGGTACCCAGCGGGGCCATGAAGTGGTGGTGGTCGACACGCTCCGGGCCTACATGAACATTGCCAGCCACAAGCCGCAGATCCACTACCGCGGCAAGCCGCTGGAAGGCTTCGATGCGGTGATTCCGCGCATCGGTGCCTCGGTCACCTTCTACGGCTGCGCGGTGCTGCGCCAGTTCGAGATGATGGGTGTCTACCCGCTCAACGAATCGGTGGCCATCGCCCGTTCGCGGGACAAGCTGCGCTCGCTGCAGCTGCTGTCACGCCGTGGCATCGGCCTGCCGATCACAGGCTTTGCCCACTCGCCGGACGACATTCCCGACCTGATCCAGATGGTCAACGGCGCACCTCTGGTGATCAAGGTGCTCGAAGGCACCCAGGGCATCGGCGTGGTGCTGTGCGAAACCACCAAGGCCGCCGAGTCGGTGATCGAGGCGTTCATGGGCCTGAAGCAGAACATCATGGTCCAGGAATACATCAAGGAGGCCGGCGGCGCCGACATCCGCTGCTTCGTGGTCGGCGACAAGGTGATCGCCTCGATGAAGCGCCAGGCCAAGCCCGGCGAATTCCGCTCCAACCTGCACCGCGGTGGCGTGGCCAGCCTGATCAAGATCACCCCCGAGGAACGCATGACGGCGATCCGCGCGGCCAAGGTGATGGGGTTGAGCGTGGCGGGTGTGGATATCCTGCGCTCCAACCACGGGCCGCTGGTGATGGAGGTGAATTCGTCACCGGGGCTGGAAGGGATCGAGGTGACCACCGGCAAGGATGTGGCCGGGATGATCATCGAGCACCTGGAGAAGAATGGCGGGCCGAATCAGACCCGGACCAAGGGCAAAGGCTGAAATCGATCGCGGGGCAAGCCCGCTCCCACGCCATCCAACTGGACGAGGGCGTGGGAGCGGGCTTGCCCCGCGATGCATTCACACAGCGTTACGCGGCAACAACAACCCCAACGGCAACCGCACACGCGCCTCAATGCCGCCACCCGAGCGGTTGCGCAGCTCGACATTGCCACCATGCTGCGCGGCAATCCGCTTGACGATCGCCAACCCCAGCCCGGTGCCCTTGCCACCGCGTGCCCGGTCGCCACGGATGAACGGGTTGAAGATGGTCTCCAGCTCCGACTCGTCGATGCCCGTGCCACGGTCCAGCACACTGAGCACCACGTACGGCGCGCTCTGGTCGCCCGACACATAGGCCGCCACCTCCACGCCCTTGCCGGCGTGGTGCAGGGCGTTGCCGATCAGGTTGCCGAGCATGCGCTTGAGCGACACACGGCGCAGCGCGAACGGGGGGATCGGCTCCAGGCACAGTCGCACGCGCTCCTTGGGCTGGTTGTACGGCGCCACCACTTCACGGATCAGCTCATTGAGGTCGACCTCCTCCACCGGCTCGTCGCGCCCGTCACGGATGAACGCCAGGAACTGGTCGAGGATCGCATCCATGTCTTCGATGTCGCGGACCATGTCGTCGCTGAGGTCGCTGTCGTTGTCCATCAGCGACAACGACAGGCGCAACCGGGTCAAGGGCGTGCGCAAGTCATGGGACACACCGGCCAGCATCAACTCGCGCTCACGCCCGGCCTGTTCGACGTCCTCGGCCATCTGGTTGAACGCCCTGTACACCTCGGTCATCTCGCTGGGGGTGTCGCTGACCGGCAGGCGCACGCTGCGCCCCTGGCCCAGCTGGCGGGCAGCGAACACCAGGCGCTTGAGCGGCTGGTTGAGCTGACGCACGAAGATCCACGCCGAGGCGGTGGACAACAGGCCGATGGCCAGGAACCAGCCCAGCACGTTCCAGATCTTCTGCCCGCGCAACGGGTGAGGGTACAGCGGCACCTTGAGCCAGCCCGGGCCCAGGCTCGGCGCATTCACCCACAGCGCCGGTGGTGCGTGGATACGCAGGCGCACCTCGGTGTCATCACCCAGTTCGGCCTGCATCTGGCGCTGGTAGATCTCGCTGTACGGCCAGTGCTGCTCGCCTTCCGGCACGCCGGAACCGGTAACCCGGATCAGCCCGGCAGCCTCGGCGATCTTGTCACGGTTCTCTTCATCCGCCGCCCAGTAGGCGCGCAAGGTCAGGGCCACGCCATGGCTGTACTGGCGGTCGACCAGCACGTCCTCGTTCATCAGCAGGTAAACCAAGGTCAGCGCCTTGGAGAACAGCACGACGATCAGCACCAGCCACAGGGTGCGGGCGAAGAAACTTTGCGGGAACCAGAGAGGGGTTTTCATCGATCACTACTAATCAGCAAGGGCAACGTAAAAAAGCCGCACGCCACAGACGAAAACAGGGCGGCTCCTGCGAGCCGCCCTGCACCGTCGCAACGAGCCGGCTGGCTCATTTGCCGGCGTTTCCGTCCGGCACGAAGACGTAGCCCACGCCCCACACGGTCTGGATATAACGCGGCTTGGACGGGTCGGGTTCGATCATTCGGCGCAGGCGCGAGATCTGCACGTCGATGGAGCGCTCCAGCGCATCCCATTCGCGGCCACGGGCCAGGTTCATCAGTTTGTCGCGGGTCAGCGGCTCGCGGGCGTGCATCACCAGGGCCTTGAGCACGGCGAACTCGCCGGTGGTAAGCATGTGCGTTTCGTCGCCGCGCTTGAGTTCGCGGGTGGCCAGCGACAGTTCGTAGTCACCGAAGGTGACGGTCTCTTCCTCGCTGCCCGGCGCGCCCGGCACCGTCGGCGACTGGCGACGCAGCACGGCCTTGACCCGGGCCACCAGCTCGTCGGGGTTGAACGGCTTGGCCAGGTAGTCGTCGGCGCCCAGTTCCAGCCCTTTGATACGGCTGAGCTCGTCGCCCTTGGCGGTGAGCATGATGATCGGGATCTGGTTGTTCGATGCGCGCAGGCGCTTGCATGCGGACAGGCCGTCCTCGCCCGGCAGCATCAGGTCGAGCACCACCAGGTTGAACACCTCACGGGCCAGCAGGCGGTCCATCTGTTCGACGTTGGGCACGGTGCGCACACGGAAGCCCTTGCTGGTGAAAAAACGGTCCAGCAGGCTGCTCAGGCCTGGGTCGTCGTCGACGATGAGAATCTTGTCGCCATCTGCGGCGTTTGCGGTGCTGGTCATGAATTGCTCCTCTGAGATCGCCGCGCATTATGGCGTAGCCATTGCAGCGCGTGCCGTGTGCATTGTTAGCAGATTTTTCCCATGCTGCCACTTCCATGCCAAAGCCCCATGGCCCGGCGCCATCACCGCAAGCCCGGCACGATGGGTATAATGCGCGCCTTTCACCCAGCGCCGCCGGGCTTGAACAGCCACCCGCGGCCTTGCATTCACTATTTGTCAGGTGGTTCTCATGGACAGCATCAACAGCCGTATCGCCGAGGAACTGGGCGTGCGCCCACAACAGGTCGAAGCGGCCGTGGGCCTGTTGGACGAAGGCTCGACCGTGCCCTTCATCGCCCGTTACCGCAAGGAAGTGACCGGCAGCCTGGACGACACCCAGCTGCGCCACCTGGAAGAGCGCCTGCGCTACCTGCGCGAACTCGACGACCGGCGCGCCAGCATCCTCGCCAGCATCGAGGAACAGGGCAAGCTGACCCCGGAACTGGCCCGCGAAATCAAGCTCGCCGACACCAAGACCCGCCTCGAAGACCTCTACCTCCCCTACAAGCAGAAACGCCGCACCAAGGGCCAGATCGCCCTGGAAGCCGGCCTGGGCGAGCTGGCCGACGGCCTGTTCAACGACCCGCAGCTCAACCCGGAAAGCGAAGCGGCGCGCTTCGTCGACGCCGAAAAAGGCGTGGCCGACGTCAAGGCAGCCCTCGAAGGCGCCAAGTACATCCTCATGGAGCGCTTCGCCGAAGACGCCGCCCTGCTGGAAAAACTGCGCAACTTCCTCAAGCAGGAAGCCGTGCTCAGCGCCCGTCTGGTGGCCGGCAAGGAAGAAGAAGGCGCCAAGTTCCGCGACTACTTCGCCCATGATGAACTGCTGCGCACTGCCCCGTCGCACCGCGCCCTGGCGATCTTCCGCGGGCGCAACGAAGGCGTGCTGAGCGCCTCGCTGAAAGTCGGCGAAGAGTTGCCCGGCACCCTGCACCCATGCGAAGTGATGATCGGCAGCCACGTCGGTATCGAAAACCGCAACCGCCCGGCCGACAAGTGGCTGGGCGAAGTGGTGCGCTGGACCTGGAAGGTCAAGCTGTACACCCACCTGGAAACCGACCTGTTCGGCGAGCTGCGCGACAACGCCGAAGGCGAGGCGATCAACGTGTTCGCCCACAACCTGCACGACCTGCTGCTGGCCGCCCCGGCCGGCCCGCGCGCCACCCTGGGCTTCGACCCGGGCCTGCGCACCGGCTGCAAGATCGCCGTGGTCGACGCCACCGGCAAGCTGCTGGACCACACCACGGTGTACCCGCATGCGCCGAAGAACGACTGGGACCGCACGATCTCGATCATGGCCGCCCTGTGCGCCAAGCACTCGGTGGAGCTGGTCGCCATCGGCAACGGCACCGCCAGCCGCGAAAGCGACAAGCTGGTCGCGGAGCTGGTGAAAAAGTATCCAGCCCTGAAGATCACCAAGATCATGGTGTCCGAGGCCGGCGCCTCGGTGTACTCGGCCTCGGAACTGGCCGCCCGTGAATTCCCCGACCTGGACGTATCGATCCGTGGCGCCGTGTCGATCGCCCGCCGCCTGCAGGACCCGCTGGCGGAGCTGGTGAAGATCGACCCGAAATCCATCGGCGTCGGCCAGTACCAGCACGACGTGTCGCAGGTGAAACTGGCCCGTGGCCTGGACGCCGTGGTCGAGGACTGCGTGAACGCCGTGGGCGTGGACGTCAACACCGCTTCGGTGGCCTTGCTGACCCGCATCTCCGGCCTCAACGCGACGCTTGCGCAGAACATCGTTGCCCACCGCGACGCCAACGGCCCGTTCGCCACCCGCGCCGCGCTGAAAAAGGTCAGCCGCCTCGGTGAAAAGACCTTCGAACAGGCCGCCGGCTTCCTGCGCGTGATGAACGGCGACAACCCGCTGGACGCCTCCGCCGTGCACCCCGAGGCCTACCCGCTGGTGCAGCGCATCGCCGCCGGCACCGAGCGCGACATCCGCTCGCTGATCGGCGACAGCGGCTTCCTCAAGCGCCTGGACCCGAAAAAGTTCACCGACGAAACCTTCGGCCTGCCGACCGTCACCGACATCCTGCAAGAGCTGGACAAACCCGGCCGCGACCCACGCCCCGAGTTCAAGACCGCCACCTTCCAGGACGGCGTCGAGGACCTCAAGGACCTGGAGCCGGGCATGATCCTCGAAGGCGTGGTGACCAACGTCACCAACTTCGGTGCCTTCGTCGACATCGGCGTGCACCAGGACGGCCTGGTGCACATCTCGGCGCTGTCCGAGAAGTTCATCAAGGACCCGCGTGAAGCGGTCAAGGCCGGCGACGTGGTCAAGGTCAAGGTCATGGAAGTGGACATCCCGCGCAAGCGCGTCGGCCTGTCCATGCGCATGAGCGACACCCCCGGCGAGAAGGTCGAGGGCAACCGTGGCGGTAACCGTGGCGGCAATGGCGGCAACCGCCAGCAGCAGGCACCGCGCCCGCGTGAAACCACCGCCGCAGCACCGGCCAACAACGCCATGGCCTCGCTGTTCGCCAACGCCAAGCAGTTGAAGAAGAAGTGATGGACGTCCCCAAGGAGTACGTCGAAAGCGCCTTCAGCCAACTGCTCGGCTGCCGCCTGCAACGCCTGGACACCGGTGTTGCCGAGGTAGCCCTGGCGCTCGAGCCGCAGTTGCGCAACCGCGGCCAGAAGCTGCACGGCGGGGCGATCTTCAGCCTGGTCGATATCGCCATGGGCCTGGCCTGCTCGGCCAGCCATGGTTTCGACCAGCAGAGCGTGACCATCGAGTGCAAGATCAACTACATGCGCGCCGTCAGCGAGGGTGAGGTGCTGTGCACCGCCCGCGTGCTGCATGCCGGGCGGCGCACGCTGGTGGTCGACGCCGACGTGCTCCAGGGCGACAAGTTGGTGGCCAAGGCGCAGGGAACCTTCGCGGTTCTCTAGCTGACGTAGCATCATCTGCGGTATTTTCGGCGTAATGCTGTAAGCCATCGCGGGGCAAGCCCGCTCCCACAACCCTGTGGGAGCGGGCTTGCCCCGCGATCAGGCTGTGCCGGAACCGCGCAACCAGGCGACAACGCCAGTTCCTTTCCCAACTACCCTTGTAGACCGTCATCTCTACCCCCATATTGGGGCGACTGACGCGTGAAGGAATCCATCTTGAGCGACCTCCTCAACCGCCGCCTGAGCCTGCTCGGCGACAACCTCGACCTGCTCAAGCAGTGCCTGCACGGCATTGAGCGCGAATGCCTGCGCGTGACCCACGACGGTCGCCTGGCCCAGACCCCGCACCCGGAAGCCCTGGGTTCGGCGCTGACCAACGAGCAGATCACCACCGACTATTCCGAGTCGCTGCTGGAGTTCATCACCCCAGCCCTGGCCGACCCGGCCAAGGTGCTCGAAAGCCTCGAACAGACCCACCGCTTCGTCTACAGCAAGCTGGGCGACGAGCTGCTGTGGAGCCCGTCGATGCCCTGCGCGCTGCCGGCCGAGGAGGACATCCCGATCGCCGAGTACGGCACCTCGAACATCGGCAAGCTCAAGCACGTGTACCGCAAGGGCCTGGCCCTGCGCTACGGCCGCACCATGCAGTGCATCGCCGGCATCCATTACAACTTCTCGCTGCCTGAAGCGCTGTGGCCTTTGCTGCGCGCCGAAGAAGGCAGCGCAGAGGACGATCGCGACTACCAGTCCTCGGCCTACATCGCGCTGATCCGCAACTTCCGCCGCTACAGCTGGCTGCTGATGTACCTGTTCGGTGCCTCGCCGACCCTGGACAAAGGCTTCCTGCGCGGCCGCCCGCACCAGCTCGAAGAGCTCGACGCCGACACCCTCTACCTGCCCTACGCCACCAGCCTGCGCATGAGCGACCTGGGTTACCAGAGCAACGCCCAGGCGGGCCTGACGCCCTGCTACAACAACCTCGCCAGCTACACCGACAGCCTGCGCAAGGCGGTGGGCACGCCCTACCCGCCCTACGTCGAGGTCGGCACGCACAAGGATGGCGAGTGGGTGCAGCTCAACACCAACATCCTGCAGATCGAGAACGAGTACTACTCGAACATCCGCCCCAAGCGCGTCACCTACACCGGCGAGCGGCCGATCCAGGCCCTGATCTCCCGTGGCGTGCAGTACGTCGAAGTGCGCTGCCTGGACATCAACCCGTTCCTGCCGGTGGGCATCGACCTCACCGAAGCGCGCTTCCTCGACGCCTTCCTGCTGCTCTGTGCGCTAGACGACAGCCCGCCGCTGGACAACGGCGAATGCGGCCAGTGCACCAGCAACTTCCTGACCGTGGTCAAGGAAGGCCGCCGCCCGGGCCTTGCGCTGCAGCGTAACGGCCAGCCGATCGCGCTGAAGGACTGGGCCAGCGAGCTCATCACCCGTATCGGCCAGATGGCCGAGCTGCTCGACCGCGCCCAAGGCGGCAACGAGCACGCCAAGGCCCTGCAAGCCCAGCAGGCCAAGGTCGATGACCCTGAACTGACCCCGTCGGCCCAGGTCCTGGCGCGCATGACCGAGCACGATGAAAGCTTCATCGAGTTCTCCCTGCGCCAGAGCCGCGTGCACGCCGAGACGTTCCGCCAGCAGCCGCTGGGCAGCGAACAGCAACAGGCCTTCGAAACCCTCGCCCGCGAGTCGCTCGCCAAGCAGTCCGAGCTGGAACAGGAAGAAGTCGGTGACTTCGACCTGTTCGTCGGCGCCTACCAGGCCAGCATCCTGGCCATCAGCAACTGATGAACCGCCCCGCCACCCCGCGCAAGCCGCGCGCCAGCAGCCAGGCCAGGATCGAAGCGATCCTGGCGGCGGCGCGCGAGCTGCTGGCTGGGCAAGGGGTGGCGGGGTTGTCGATCTACAGCGTCGCCGAACGGGCGCAGATCCCGCCGTCGTCGGTGTACCACTTCTTCGCCAGCGTTCCGGCCCTGCTCGAAGCGCTGACCGCCGATGTGCACCGGGCCTTTCGCGAAGCCTTGAGCGCACCGATCGACAGCACGGCGTTCAGCACCTGGCATGGCCTGTCACGGTTGATCGAGCAGCGCATGCTCGACATCTACAACGAGGATGCCGCAGCGCGGCAACTGATCCTGGCCCAGCATGGCCTGAGCGAAGTGGTCCAGGCTGACCGCCAGCACGATCTGGAACTGGGCGAGTTGATGCACCAGCTGTTCGACCGGCATTTCCAGTTGCCGGCGATGCCGCAGGATGTGCATGTGTTCGCCTTGGCGATGGAGCTGAGCGATCGGGTGTATGCCCGTTCAATGCAGCTGCACGAGCAGATCACCCCGCGCATGGCGGAGGAAGGGATGCGGGTGTTCGAGGCGTACCTGGGGCTGTACCTGCCGCCGTTTCTGGCCAAGCGCTCGAGCTGAATTTATCGGGGCCCCTTCGCGGGTAAACCCGCTCCCACAGGTACTGCGCAGGGTCAAGAACTTGCGCGGACCCTGTGGGAGCGGGTTTACCCGCGAAGGGCTGCGAAGCAGCCCCGATATCGAGCAGCAGCATCACAGCTTGGCGATGGACACCTCGGTCGATTTGACGAAGGCGATCACTTCACTGCCTACCTGCAGTTCCAACTCCTTCACCGAACGGGTGGTGATGACCGAAGTCACGATACCCGAAGCAGTCTGCACGTCGATTTCCGACAGTACCGGGCCTTCGAGGATTTCCTTCACGGTGCCTTTGAACTGGTTGCGAACGTTGATGGCTTTGATGGTCATGGCTGAGTTCCTTTGTTTGGCTTCGGGGGTTCAATGCGCCCAACGCAGTTGCGTGGGCAAAGGGGCTACAGGTTCCGGCTCGGGCGGGGTGCCCGGGGCGGACAGAACACGGTCCAGCACTTCACTTTCCAGGCTCGCCAGGCGGTGCGAACCACGCGCCCGAGGGCGCGGCAGGTCGACCAGCAGGTCGAGGCCGACGGCGCCGTCCTCGATCAGGATCACCCGGTCAGCCACGGCAACCGCTTCGCTGACATCGTGGGTGACCAGCAGCACGGTGAAGCCGTGCTGACGCCACAGGCGTTCGATCAGTTGCTGCATCTCGATACGGGTCAGGGCATCCAGCGCACCCAGCGGCTCGTCCAGCAACAGCAGGCGCGGCTGATGGATCAACGCCCGGGCCAGGGCCACCCGTTGCTTCTGGCCGCCGGACAAAGCCGCCGGCCACTCATTGGCACGGTCAGCCAGGCCGACCGCCTCCAGGGCATCCAGCGCCCGTTGGCGCCAGTCGCCGGACAGGCCCAGGCCGACGTTGTCGATCACCTTCTTCCACGGCAGCAGGCGGGCGTCCTGGAACATCAGCCGGGTGTCCTCGCGGGCCTCGGCCAGCGGCGCGGCACCGGCCAGCAATTCGCCGGCGCTGGGGTTGTCGAGCCCGGCCAGCAGGCGCAGCAAGGTGCTCTTGCCGCAGCCACTGCGACCGACGATGGCGACGAACTGGCCGGCCGGGATGTGCAGGTCGATGCCCTTCAACACTTCGCGCTGGCCAAAGGTTTTGCGCAGGCGGTCAGAGGCCAGCGGGATGCCACGCAACAGGCGTGGCGGCTGTTCCTTGAGCACGGTCATGCGCCCTCCTTCTTGGCCACTTGATAGGCCGGGTGCCAGCGCAACCACACACGCTCCAGGCCACGGGCGGCCAGGTCGGCGAGCTTGCCGAGCACGGCGTACAGCACGATCGCCAGCACCACCACGTCGGTCTGCAGGAACTCACGGGCGTTCATCGCCAGGTAACCGATGCCGGCGTTGGCCGAAATGGTCTCGGCGACGATCAGGGTCAGCCACATGAAGCCCAGGGCGAAGCGCACACCGACCAGGATCGACGGCAGCGCCCCCGGCAGGATCACCTGACGGAACAGGCCGAAGCCCGACAGCCCGTAGCTGCGCGCCATTTCCACCAGCGCCGGGTCGACGTTGCGAATGCCGTGGTAGGTGTTCAGGTAGATCGGGAACAAGGTCCCCAGCGCCACCAGGAAAATCTTTGCCGACTCGTCGATACCGAACCACAGGATCACCAGCGGGATCAGCGCCAGGTGCGGCACGTTGCGGATCATCTGCACCGAGCTGTCGAGCAGGCGCTCGCCCCACTTCGACAGGCCGGTGATGAAGCCCAGCAACAGGCCGAGGCTGCCGCCGATGGCGAAGCCCAGCCCGGCACGCCAGCCACTGATGGCCAGGTGGGTCCAGATATCGCCGCTGCGCACCAGCTCGACGCCGGCACTCACCACCGCGCTGGGCGCGGGGAGGATGCGGGTCGACAGCCAGCCACTGACCACCGCCAGTTGCCACACCGCCAGCAGCAGCACCGGCAGGGCCCAGGGCGCCAGGCGCTTGGCCCAGGAGGTTGAGGTATCAGCACGCATGGTCCGGCCCTCAGCTCTGCGACACGGCTTTGGGCAGGATGTCGTTGGCGACCATTTCGCCGAACGGGCTCACGTAGCCACCGGTTTTCGGTTGCTCCGGGCGCTGCACATCGAGGTGCGGGAACAGCAGCTCGGCGACGCGGTACGACTCTTCCAGGTGTGGATAGCCCGAGAAGATGAAGGTATCGATACCGAGGTCTGCGTACTCCTTGACCCGCGCCGCCACGGTCGGGCCATCGCCCACCAGCGCGGTGCCGGCACCGCCGCGCACCAGGCCGACGCCGGCCCACAAGTTGGGAGCGACTTCCAGGTTGTCGCGGTTGCCGTTGTGCAGCGCGGCCATGCGTTGCTGGCCGACCGAGTCGAAACGCGCCAGCGAAGCCTGGGCACGGGCGATGGTGTCGTCGTCCAGGTGCGAGATCAGCTTGTCGGCGGCAGCCCAGGCTTCTTCGTTTGTTTCCCGCACGATCACGTGCAGGCGGATGCCGAAACGCACTTCACGGCCCTGGGCGGCGGCTTTCTCGCGCACCCGGGCGATCTTCTCGGCAACGGCGGCCGGCGGCTCGCCCCAGGTCAGGTACAGCTCGACCTGTTCGGCGGCCAGGTCCTGGGCGGCCTCGGACGAGCCACCGAAGTACAGCGGCGGGCGCGGCTGCTGGATCGGCGGGTAGAGCAGCTTGGCGCCCTTTACCTGGATGTGTTTGCCGTCGTAATCGACGTTTTCGCCTTCCAGCACCTTGCGCCAGATGCGGGTGAACTCCACCGATGCCTCGTAGCGCTCCTGGTGGTTCAGGTGCAGGCCGTCACCGGCCAGTTCGTCGGGGTCGCCACCGGTCACCAGGTTGAACAGCGCACGGCCGTTGGACAGGCGATCGAGGGTGGCGGCCTGGCGCGCGGCCACGGTCGGCGAAATGATCCCCGGGCGCAGCGCGACCAGGAACTTCAGGCGTTCGGTTACCGGGATCAGCGACGCGGCGACCAGCCAGGAGTCCTCGCAGGACCGCCCGGTGGGGATCAGCACGCCGCCAAAGCCGAGGCGGTCGGCGGCCTGGGCGATCTGCGCCAGGTAGCCATGGTCGACGGCGCGGGCGCCTTCGCTGGTGCCCAGGTACTTGCCGTCACCGTGGGTGGGCAGGAACCAGAAAATGTTCAGGCTCATTGGAGTTGTCTCCTCAAGGGTGGCTCGAGCCGGGGCCTGGCCCCGGCGCTGGCGAATCGGTCAAGGCGCGCTGGCGACCTTGGCGGGGGGTGTCCAGATCACGTCCTTGATGCTCAAGGGCTTGGGAATCAGCTTCAGGGCCTGGAAGGTGTCGGCGATCTTCTGCTGCGCGGCGATCACCTCCGGGGTCAGCGGCGCGGCACCGTAGCCCTGGCGCTTCACCGAGGTCAGGGTGATGTCGGCGGGCAGGCCGAGCAGCGGCGCGACCTGGTCGGTCACTTCCTGGGGGTTGGCCTGGGACCACTGGCCCACGCTGCGCACTTCCTCGACCAGGGTGCTGATCACCGCCGGGTGCTGGGTGGCGTAGCTGCGGGTGGCCAGGTAGAACTGGTGGTTGTCTACCAGGCCCTTGCCGTCACGCAGGGTGCGGGCCTGCAGCTGTTGCTCGGCGGCGGCCTGGTACGGGTCCCAGATCACCCAGGCATCGACGCTGCCACGCTCGAAGGCGGCGCGGGCGTCGGCCGGCGGCAGGTAGACCGGCTGGATATCGGTGTATTTGAGGCCGGCGTCTTCGAGGGCGCGCACCAGCAGGTAATGAACGTTCGAGCCTTTGTTCAACGCGACTTTCTTGCCCTTGAGCTCTTTCACCGACTGGATCGTCGAGCCCTTGGGCACGAGAATCGCCTCGCTGTGCGGGGCTGGCGGCTCATAGGCGACGTAGAGCAGATCGGCGCCTGCGGCCTGGGCGAACACGGGTGGGGTTTCGCCGGTGACACCGAAGTCGATGGAGCCGACGTTGAGCCCTTCGAGCAGCTGCGGGCCGCCGGGGAACTCGGTCCATTGCACGTCGATGCCCTGTTCCTTCAGGCGCTTCTCCAGCGAGCCCTTGGCCTTGAGCAGCACCAGGGTGCCGTATTTCTGGTAACCGATACGCAGGCTCTCGGCCTGGGCTTGGGTAATGGCGCCGAAGGACACAGCCGCCGCAAACAGGGCGACCAGACCACGACGCAAGAAGACTGTGCGCATGGCGCTCTCCTGTGCGAGTTGGGTTCGGGTAGCACCTGCTTGCCTCGTTGACGGGCGAGTAAGGTGGGACAGCAGTGAAGCGATGGATCAGTGGCTCAGATGCTCCAGCGGGCACTGAGCAGGCGTTCGTTGAGCACACCCGGTGCGACTGGCCGAGGCCGCCGCGCCAGGGCGCCATGGAAAGTTTCCAGCGAATCCTGCAGGCGCTGCTCCAGGGCCGGGGCCAGCTGCGCAGGGCGCTTGCCTTCGCCGTAGGCGATCTGGCTGTCGTCGGCGAAGATCCCTTGCAGGGTCTCCTGCGCCTTCAAGGCAGACAGCACCGGCTTGAGCGCGTAGTCCACGGCAAGCATGTGGGCGATGCTGCCGCCGGTGGCCACCGGCAGCACCACCTTGTGTTCCAGGGCGCGCTCGGGCAGCAGGTCGAGCAGGGTCTTCAGCGCGCCGGCAAACGAGGCCTTGTACACCGGGGTGGCCACCACCAGGCCGTCGGCCTGGGCCACCAGCTCGATGAAGTGGCGCACCTGCGGGCTGTCGAAGCGCGCGTGCAGTAGGTCTTCGGCGTTGAACTCACGCACCTGGAAGGTCACCACTTCGACGCCGCGCTCCTGCAGCCAGTCGCGGCTGCGCTCTAGCAGCACGCCGGAGCGTGAACGAAGACTGGGGCTACCACCGACAGAAACAACCAGCATTGAAAGCGCTTCCTTCGATTCGATTGCAGGGCCGCGAGGGGATGGCCCCGCTGGATGGAAGTGACCTTAACAGTTGGTCACATATATCCATAAATCATATTTTTTCATTTGTTTATTCGTTATTTGACTATGCGGCGTGGGAGCGGGCTTGCCCCGCGATCACCGGCACAGCCGGTGCCATCCATCGTGGCGCTTGCAATCGCGGGGCAAGCCCGCTCCCACGAATAAAAAAAAGGGCCATCCCCTGCCAAGGAAAATGGCCCATAAGCACTTGCCTGAAGAGGGTATGGCCGGTCAGCGCGCGGTGATCACCGCCAGCTTGGTAATGCCGGCCCGTTCGATGGCCGCCATGGCCCGGGCTACTTCGCCGTAGTTCACGCCATCGTCGGCCTGCAGCTGCACGCGCAGCTCGGCGTCCTTGCCTTTGGCGGCCTTGAGGTTGGTTTCCAGCAGGTCGGGCTGGATCTCGTCCTTGTTGATGAACAGCTTGCCGCTGCCATCGATGCTCACCACCAGCGGGTCCTTCTGCTCCACCGGGGCCACGGCCTCGGTCTTGGGCAGGTTGATGGGGATGGCGTTGGTCAAGAGCGGCGCGGTGACGATGAACACCACCAGCAGCACCAACATGACGTCCACCAGTGGCGTGACGTTGATTTCACTCAACACTTCATCGCTGTCCTGGGTCGAGAAGGCCATGTCAGGAGGCCTCCTTCACAGGTTGGTTGAAGCCGGCCTGCTGGCGCTGCAGCGCCGGGTGCAGCAGCACGCGGAAGGCACTCTTCTGCGCCAGGCTGTAGAAGTCGTGGGCGAAGTCGTCGAGGTCGGCAGCGGTCAGCTTGAGGCGGCGCAGGAAGTAGTTGTAGACCAGCACCGCCGGCACCGCGACGGCGATACCCACGCCGGTGGCGACCAGCGCCGCGCCGATCGGGCCGGCCACGGTTTCCAGGCTCGCCGAGCCGGCCGCGCTGATGCCCTTGAGCGCCTCCATGATGCCCCACACGGTGCCGAACAGGCCGATGAAGGGCGAGGTGCTACCGATACTGGCGACTACCGCCAGGCCGGTTTCCAGCGAGCGGCGCTCGCGCACGATCTGCTGGCGCAGGGCGCGTTCCAGGCGGTCCTGATGATTGATGGCCTGGCTCAGGTCACTGGCCTGGCCGGGTTCGCCGACGGCGATGGCGGCGTAACCGGCCTGGGCGACACGGGCGGCGGGGCCGGGTTGCTGGTCGCTGATTTCGGCGGCGGAGTCGAGGCTGGATGCGGCCCAGAACTGCTGGTGGAAGCGTTTGTCCTGGCGCTTGAGCCGCACGAACTGCACGACCTTGACCAGGGCCAGGGCCCAAGTGGCCACGGAGAAACCGACCAACAGCCAGATGACGGCGCTTTCAACGGATTCGAGGGGGGATGCCAACAGGCTCATGGTTGTGTCCTTCCTTTGTGCGGTGGCGAATTAACGAAGCTTGAAATCGATGGGTACGCTGACCCAGCCGGCCAGGGCCACGTCGCCCTGCTTGGCGGGGACGAAGCTCCAGCGCTTGACCGCGGCCAGCGCGGCGGCGTCCAGGGCGTCACGGCCACTGCTCTGCTGCAGCTGGATCTGCCCGGGCTTGCCGCTGGGCAGCACCTCGACGCGCAGCAGCACGGTGCCTTCCCAACCGCGGCGCAGGGCCATCTGCGGGTACTCGGGGGCCGGGTTCTTCAGGTACGCGGCGTTGGCCGAAGCCGGGGTCACCGGGGCCGGCGCGGGTGGTGCGGCCGGCGCAGGCGGTGCCGGGGCAGCCACCGGCGTTGGCGGCGGCGCTTCAACCGGTTTCGGCTGCGGCTTGGGTTGCGGCTTGGCAACAGGCTTGGGCACGGGTTTCGGCTTGGGCTTGGGCTTGGCGGCCAGCTCGTCGACCACCGATGGTGGCGGTTCGACCACGGGCGGTGCCGGGGCCGGTGGCGGCGGCTCGACGACTGGCGGTGCGGGCGCGGCGAACTCGATGGTCATGGGCGGGATCTGCGGCGGCACCACCGGCAGCGCCGGGGTCGGCGCCTGGCTGATCCAGTAGGCGGCGGCGCCATGCAGGGCCAGCACCAGCAGGCCCAACGCCAGCTTGTCGCGGCGCTTGAGGCCGCTCACCGGCGTGCGCTGCAGGCGCAACTGGCCAAGCGGCAGGCGCAGCGTGCGTCCGAGCTCGACCAGGTGGCCCGGCGCCGGGTGCCATGGCTGCTCAAAGGCCCTGACGGCCGTCTGGACATTACCCATTGCTGGAACTCCTGGGGTCTCGATTCAGGTGTGTGGCTGAATCATCGACGGCAGGGGCTTAGGCTATAAAGTAATGTTTGAAGTTAAAGTTATAGCTTTTTTATCTATTAATTCTGTCAGGTTCGCCGCAAGCCACAGCGCCAGCGGCCTCTAGCAGGGCCGATTGTTTGAGATGCCTGAGAGGCATGCAAAAAATGCCTGAATGGCATGTGGGCACCTATCGCAATCGCGGGGCAAGCCCGCTCCCACGCGTGTGCAGAAACATGGTGCAGAGACATGGCGTGGGAGCGGGCTTGCCCCGCGATTGCGTCCGTCCAGGCAATAAAAAACCCGGGGCCAGGCCCGGGTTTTTCATCATCAAGCGCGGCTCAGATATCAGCCACCTTCTGCCACACCTTCGGCCGGAAGAACAGCGTCTCGCCGCGCGCCAGCCCGGTCAGGCTGTCGTGGTCCTTGACCACCTCGGCCTCGATCAGCTCGCTCTGCCCTTCCACCTTCAAGGTCACCCGGGTCGTCGCGCCCAGCGGGCGAATGTCACGCACCTCGGCGGCATGGTGGCCTTCGGTTTCATGACGCGACAGCGACACTTCGTGCGGGCGGAACAGCACATGGTGCCCTTCGCTGAGCGCCAGGCGGTTGGAATCGCCGAGGAAGTGGTAGACGAAATCGTTGGCCGGCTTCTCGTACACCTCGCCCGGCGAGCCGATCTGCTCGATCACGCCCTTGTTCATCACCACGATGCGGTCGGCCACTTCCATGGCCTCTTCCTGGTCGTGGGTGACGAACACCGAGGTCAGGTTGATGTCCTCGTGCAGGCGCGCCAGCCAGCGGCGCAGCTCCTTGCGCACCTTGGCATCCAGCGCCCCGAACGGCTCGTCGAGCAGCAGCACCTTGGGCTCCACCGCCAGGGCGCGGGCCAGGGCGATACGCTGGCGCTGGCCACCGGAGAGCTGCTCGGGATAACGGTCGGACAGCCAGTCGAGCTGGACCATGTTCAAGAGCTCATGGACCTTCTCGGCGATCTTGCTCTCGCTCGGGCGCTCGCCCTTGGGTTTCATGCGCAGGCCAAAGGCGACGTTGTCGAACACGCTCATGTGGCGGAACAGCGCGTAGTGCTGGAACACGAAGCCGACGTTACGGTCACGCACGTCGTGGCCCGAGACATCCTCGCCGTGGAACACGATGCTGCCGTCATCCGGCGTTTCCAAGCCGGCGATGATGCGCAGCAGGGTGGTCTTGCCGCAGCCGGACGGGCCGAGCAGGGCCACCAGCTCGCCGCTGTGGATATCCAGGTTGATGGCGTTCAGGGCCTGGAAGCTGTTGAAGCGCTTGCTGACATTACGAACTTCGATCGACATGAATCATTCCTCCGCGGCGCTGTGGCGCAGGCGGTTAATACGGTTCTCGCTCCACTGCTTGAGCAGCAGGATGAAGAGCGCCAGGATCAGCAGCAGGCTGGCCACGCTGAAGGCCGCGACATGGTTGTACTCGTTGTAGAGGATCTCCACGTGCAGCGGCAAGGTGTTGGTGACGCCACGGATATGCCCGGACACCACCGACACCGCGCCGAACTCGCCCATCGCCCGCGCGGTGCACAGCACCACGCCGTAGATCAGGCCCCATTTGATGTTCGGCAGGGTGACGTGCCAGAACATCTGCCAGCCGTTGGCGCCGAGCAGGCGCGCGGCCTCCTCTTCCTGGGTGCCCTGCTCCTGCATCAGCGGGATCAGTTCACGGGCCACGAACGGCACGGTGACGAAGATGGTCGCCAGGACAATGCCCGGCAGGGCGAACACGATCTGTATGTCGTGGTCCTGCAGCCACGGACCGAACAGGCCCTGGGCGCCGAACATCAACACGTAGACCAGGCCGGCGATCACCGGCGACACCGAGAACGGCAGGTCGATCAGGGTCACCAGGATACTTTTGCCACGGAAGCTGTACTTGCTCACGCACCAGGCGGCACTGACCCCGAACAGCAGGTTCAGCGGCACCGAGATGGCCACCGCCAGCAGGGTGAGCTTGAGCGCCGACAGCGCATCGGCCTCGAAGATCGCTTCGAAGAAGGTACCGAAGCCGTTTTTCAGGGCCTGGGACACCACGATCACCAGCGGCAGGGCCAGGAACAGCGCAAAGACGATCCAGGCCAGGGTGATCAGCACGCGGCGCGAAGTGGCGCTGCCACGCCGGGCGGCGTTGGCGGCGGCGCTTGCGCCAAGGGTCGATGAAGACATTAGCGGGCCTCCTTCAAGGGGTTTCGATGCGCCGCTGCAGCAAGTTGATCAGCAGCAGCAGGATGAAGGAAACCACCAGCATCAACACGCCGATGGCGGTGGCGCCGGTGTAGTCGTACTGGTCGAGCTTGACCATGATCAGCAGCGGCAGGATCTCGGTCTTCATCGGCATGTTGCCGGCGATGAAGATTACCGAACCGTACTCGCCCACGCCGCGGGCGAAGGCCAGGGCGAAGCCGGTCAGCCAGGCCGGCAGCAGCGCCGGCGCCAGGATGTGGCGAAACACCTGCAGGGGTTTCGCGCCCAGGCAGGCGGCGGCCTCTTCCACTTCACGCGGGATGTCGGCCAGCACCGGCTGCACCGTGCGCACCACGAACGGCAGGGTGACGAAGGTCAGCGCCAGGGTGATGCCCAGTGGGGTGTAGGCGATCTTGAAGCCCAGGTCGGTGGCGAACTGGCCGACCCAGCCTGCCGGCGCGTACAGCGCGGTCAAGGCGATACCGGCCACGGCCGTGGGCAGGGCGAACGGCAGGTCGATCATCGCGTCGATGATCTTGCGCCCGGGGAAGGTGTAGCGCACCAGCACCCAGGCCAGCAGGGTGCCGATCACGCCATTGATGATGGCGGCGAACAGGGCGGTGCCGAAACTCAGCTTCAGCGCGGCGATGACCCGTGGCGCGCTGACGATGTTCCAGAACTGCTCCCAGGTCAGCTGCGAGGCATGGATGAACATGGCCGCCAACGGTATCAGCACGATCAGGCTGAGGTACACCAAGGTGTAGCCCAGCGTCAGCCCGAAGCCGGGTATGACGGGGGATATACGACGTGACATAAAGGTCCCTGGTTGAACGCACGAAGCCCGGAAACGATCCCGGGCTGGTGCTAGCTTCTGAAATCCTGGGGCTGCTTTGCAGCCCGTCGCGACACAAGGCCGCTCCTACAAGTAGAACGCGTATCCCCTGTAGGAGCGGCCTTGTGTCGAGATAGGGCTGCAAAGCGGCCCCCGCTCTTTCCATTGCCGATCACTGTGCCTGATAAATCTGGTCGAACACACCGCCGTCATTGAAGAACTTCGGCTGCGCAGTCTTCCAGCCACCGAAGTCCTTGTCGATGGTCACCAGGTCCAGTTTCGGGAACTGCTTGGCAAACTCGGCGGCGACCTTCTCATCACGCGGACGGTAGAAGTTCTCGGCGGCGATCTTCTGGCCCGCCGGGCTGTACAGGTGCTTGAGGTATTCCTCGGCGATCTGCTCGTTGCCCTTCTTCTCGGCGTTCTTGTCGACCACGGCCACCGGCGGCTCGGCGAGGATCGACAGCGACGGCACGACGATCTCGAACTTGTCGGCGCCACCGTCTTCTTTCAGCGCCAGGAAGGCCTCGTTCTCCCAGGCCAGCAGCACGTCGCCCTGGCCATTGTTGACGAAGGTGATGGTCGAGCCGCGGGCGCCGGTATCCAGCACCGGTACGTGCTTGAACAGCTCCTGCACATAGGCCTTGGCCTTGTCTTCGCTACCGCCTGCTTTCAGGCCGTAGGCCCAGGCGGCGAGGAAGTTCCAGCGGGCGCCGCCGGAGGTTTTCGGGTTGGGGGTGATCACCGAGACGTCCTTCTTGATCAGGTCGCCCCAGTCCTTGATGCCTTTCGGGTTGCCCTTGCGCACCAGGAACACGATGGTCGAGGTGTACGGGGTACTGGCCTCCGGCAGGCGCTTCTGCCAGTCCTCGGGCAGGGTCTTGCCGAGCTTGGCGACTTCATCGATGTCGCCGGCCAGGGCCAGGGTGACCACGTCGGCACGCAGGCCATCGATCACCGCGCGGGCCTGCTTGCCCGAACCGCCGTGGGATTGCTGGATCTTCACCTTGTCGCCCGGGTGAGCGGCTTGCCAGTGCTTGATGAACTCGGCGTTGTACTGCTGGTACAGCTCGCGAGTCGGGTCATAGGACACGTTCAACAGTTCGAAGTCCTTGGCGATCGCGGAACCGGCAAAAACGGCGCTGGCCAGGGCGGCAAGCGCATAACGGCGGATGGACATGGTGAAGCTCCCGATTGGCATTTTTTCTAATTAGGGGGTGTTGCGTGATCAGCCGGCCTTGTTGCCGGGCTGCTGCAGGCGGAACTTCTCCTTGCGTTCGATCTGCACCACCTGGGCGTTGTGCACGGTGATCTCCACGGCGCCGAAGCGCAGGTCGCGCAGGGCGCTCTGGATTTCTCGCAAGATGGTGGCTTCGTCCTGACCGTCGATGCTGCGCAGTGATGCACTCATGCTCGTTCTCCTTGAAGTAAGGGTGCCGGGCAGAGGTTTGAAGGGGATATGCGCCTGGCGTGAGAGCCATAGTAGTGAGGCGGGGTTATTCTTAAAAATACTGTTTAAGAATGTTTATATAACCGAATTTCAATCCACTGACGCAGGACCTGTAGGAGCGGCCTTGTGTCGCGATAGGGCTGCAAAGCAGCCCCAGCAATCTTGCATGATGCAGATATCCTGGGGCTGCTGCGCAGCCCGTTCGCGACACAAGGCCGCTCCTACAGGGGTTCAGTGTTGGGTTTTGTTCTCCGGCTCGCGGATCTTGTACCAGGCCACATACAGCGCCGGCAGGAACAGCAGCGTCAGCAGCGTTGCACTGATGATGCCGCCGATCATGGCGTAGGCCATCGGCCCCCAGAACACTTCGCGGGCAATCGGGATCATGCCCAGGCTGGCGGCCGCCGCCGTCAGCAGGATCGGCCGCCGGCGATGGTTGGTGGCCTCCAGCACCGCCTCCCAGGGCGACAGGCCCTGTTCCTCGAATTCGTCGATCTGGGTCACCAGGATCACCGAGTTGCGGATGATGATGCCGGCCAGGGCCAGGATCCCGAGAATCGCAACGAAGCCCATGGGCGTACCCGTGGGCACCAGCGCCACGACCACGCCGATCAGCCCCAGGGGCGCCACGCTGACCACCAGGAACAGCTTCTGCACGCTGTGCAGCTGGATCATCAGGAAGGTCGCCATGAGGAACAACATCAACGGGATGACCTTGCGGATCGGGCCCTGGGCCTTGGCGCTCTCCTCGACCGTACCCCCGGTGGCCACCTCGTAGCCGACCGGCAGTTTGCTGGCAAAGGCGTCGATGCCCGGCTTGAGCTCGGCCACCAGGTCAGTGGGCTGGATGTCGCCGACCACCGAGGCCTTGATGGTGATGGTCGGTTTGCGGTCGCGCCGCCACACCAGCGGCTGCTCCAGCTCATAGCGCACGGTGGCGAACGCCAGCAGGGGGATCGACGCGCCGCTGGGCGTGACGATCTGCAGGTTCTGCAAGGTATCGGGCGAACCACGCTCGCTGTCCTCGGCGCGCGCGACCACGTTGACCAGGTAGATGTTGTCGTTGACCTGGGTGACCTGCACGCCGCTGACGATGCTGTTCATCACGTTGGCCACGTCCTCGGAAGACAGCCCCAGCTGACGGGCCTTGTCCTGGGCGATCTCGATGCGCAGCACCTTCCCGGGCTCGTTCCAGTCGTAGATCATCTCGCCGATGTGCTCGTTGCTGTCGAGGAAGGTGGCCAGCTCGATGGCATGCCGGCGCACCTGGTCGATGTCCTTGCCGCTGACCCGGTACTGGATCGGCCGCCCCACCGGCGGGCCCATCTCCAGCGACTGCACGTTGGTGCCCACGCCGACGAACTCCTCATGCAGCAGCTTCTGCAGGCGATCCATCATGCCCTGGCGCTCTTCGAAGCCCTTGCTGACGATCACCAGCTGGGCGTAGTAGGGGTTCTGCAACTGCTGGTCGAGGGGCAGGTAGAAACGAATCGCGCCCTGGCCGATGTAGGTGCTCCAGCGCACCAGGTCCGGGTCGTCCTTGATCCTGGCTTCCAGGCGGTCGACCACCTTGCGCGTTTCCTCGATCGAGGCATTCTGCGGCAGGTTGAGGTCGACGAGGATTTCCGGGCGGTCCGAGGACGGGAAGAACTGGTTCTGCACGAAGCGCATGCAGAACAGCGACAAGGCGAACAGCACGATGGTGCCGATGATGGTCAGCCAGCGATTGCGCATGCACCACAGCAGCCCGCCCTCGAACGCCCGGTCGACACGCCCGGGCTTGGCCTCGTGGGCCTTCACCTTGCTGTTGAGGATGTGCACGCCGAGCACCGGGGCGAAGAACACCGCCACCACCCAGGACACGATCAGGGCCACGGCGATCACCGCGAACAGGGTATAGGTGTATTCGCCCGCAGAGCTGGCGTTGAGGCCGATCGGCACGAAGCCGGCCACCGTCACCAGGGTGCCGGTCAGCATCGGGAAGGCCGTCGAGGTGTAGGCGAAGGTGGCCGCCTGCTCCTTGGTCTCGCCCATCTCCAGCCGCGTGACCATCACCTCGACGGTGATCATCGCATCGTCCACCAGCAGGCCCAGGGCGATGATCAGCGCGCCGAGCGAGATCCGCTGCATGGTGATGTCGCTGTACTCCATGAACACGAAGACCATGGCCAGCACCAGCGGGATCGAGCAGGCCACCACCAGGCCCGCACGTATGCCGAGGCTGACGAAGCTCACGGCGAGCACGATCACCACGGCCTCGAACAGCGCGCTGGTGAAGCCGCCGACCGCCTGCTTGACCACCACGGCCTGGTCGGACACGTTGTGTACGCCCACGCCCACCGGCAGGTCGCGCACCACCTTGTCCATCTTCTCCTTGAGCGCCGCGCCGAACACCTCGATGTTGCTGCCGGCCTTCATGCCGATCGCCAGGCCAATGGCGGTCTGGCCGTTGAAGCGGAACATCGGCGATGGCGGGTCGACGTAGCCGCGCTCGATGTCGGCGATGTCCGCCAGCCGGAAGAATCGGTCGTTGATGCGCAAGTTCACCGTTTCCAGGTCTTTCTCCGAGGCGAACTGCCCGGTGGTGCGCACCGAGATGCGCTCCGGCCCCGCCTCGATCACCCCGGCCGGGGTCACCGCGTTCTGTTGTTGCAGGGCCTGCATGGCCTGGCGCTGGTCGATGCCCAGGGCCGCCAGCTTGCGGGTCGAGAAGTTCAGGTAGAGCACCTCGTCCTGGGTGCCGATCAGCTCGATCTTGCCGATGTTGGGCACCTCACGGACTTCGGCGCGAGCCACTTCCACATAATCGCGCAGCTGGCGCAGGGTCAGGCCGTCGGCGGTGAAGGCGTAGATCGAGCCGAACACGTCGCCGAACTCGTCGTTGAAGGCCGGGCCCTGGATGCCCTGGGGGAACTGCCCGCGAATGTCCTGGATCTTCTTGCGCACCTGGTACCAGATCTCGGGAATGTCCTTGGCCTTGGTGGTGTCGCGCAGGTAGACATACACCGTGGACTCGCCAGGGCGGGTGTAGCTCTTCACGTAGTCGAGCGAATCGAGCTCTTCGAGCTTCTTCTCGATGCGGTCGGTGATCTGGTAGAGGGTTTCGTCCTGGGTCGCGCCCGGCCAGCGGCTCTGGATCACCATGGTCTTGATGGTGAAGGACGGGTCTTCCTCACGGCCCAGGTTGAAGTACGAGAAAATGCCCATCAGCACGCCGACGAACATCAGGTACCAGACGAAGGACTGGTGCTTGAGGGCCCACTCCGAGAGGTTGAAGCTTCCTTTCATTGCGGGTCCTCGTCGAAGGTCACTTTCTGGCCAGGCTTGAGGCTGTTCACACCGGCCGTCACCACCCGCTCCCCGGGCTGTACGCCGGACGTCAGGACGATGCGGTCGGCGGTGCGTTCGAGCAGCGCGACGTCACGGGCGGCCACGGTTTTCTGTTGCGGGTCGACGACCCACACCTGGGTCTTGCCATCGCGTTCGAGCAGCGCGGTCAGGGGCAGCTCGCTGCGCGGGCTCACCGCCGAACTCAGGGTGACGCTGATCGCGGTGCCCAGATGAAACGCATCCGGGGTACTGGCCAGGGTCAGCCGGGCACGCCGGGTGCGGGTAGTGGCGTCGGCCTGGGGCTCGAGCTCGCGCAGGGTGGCGGTGGTGTTGATGCTCGGGTCCAGCTGCGAGGCCACGGTGAAGGTCAGGCTCTTGGTCAACTGCTCGGCCAGGGGGATCGGCAGGTCGATCACCGCTTCCTTGACGTCGGGGCGTGCCAGGGTGACCACGGCCTGGCCTGCGCTGACGGTCTGCCCGGCTTCTGCCTGCCAAGCGGTGACCACGGCGGCATGGTCGGTGCGCAGGGTGCTGTAGTCCAACTGGTCGCGGGCCTGGCTGACCGCCGAGCGTGCCTGTTCCAGCGCCGCGCTGGTGGTCTTCAGGTCGGTCTGGGCGATGTCCAGCTGGGCCTGGGCGCCCACGCCACGGTCGTACAGCTGCTGCTGGCGGCGCGCGTCGGCCTGGGCGTTGATCCACTGCGCCTGGACCTTGGCCAGGTCACCTTCGGCGGCGCGCAGCTGGTTCTGTTGATCGGTAGGGTCGAGGGTCGCCAGGGTATCGCCGGGCTTCACCCGGGCACCGACATCCAGCCAGCGCCGGGCGATACGACCGGACACGCGAAAACCGAGGGTGCTTTCGAAACGCGCCTGGATGGTGCCGGCGAACCGCCCAAGTTGCGATTGCACTTGCGGCTCGACCAGCGTCGACAGCACGGGGCGTATCATCTCCGGCTGCATTTCTTCACCGCCGCAGGCAGCGAGCAACAGGCTGGCGCAGAGGATCGACAACGGGCGTTTCATGGCGCGGCCCCTCCGTCCTTGGCAGTGACTTTGACGACCTGCATGCCGGGGTGCAGCAACTGCCCGCCGCCCACCACGACGGTCTCTCCGCCCTTGATACCGTCGGCGATCACCACCTTGCCGGTGAGGTAGCGCGACACCTGGACCTTGCGCAGTTCGACCTTGTCGCCCTCGCCCACCACCCACACCGCGGGCTCGTGCAGCGCCTTGGTCAGCGCGGCCCAGGGCAACTCGATGCTCGGCCGACCCTGGGCGTTGCCGGTGGCGGTCACCGGCGAACCGAGCTGCATGCCGGCCGGCACGTTGCGCAGGGCCACCTTGACCTGCACCGTGCCACTTTCGGCGGACACTGTCGGGGTGATCTCGCGAACCCGGCCTTCGGCCTTCACCGCAGGGTTGTCCAGCAGGCTGACCACCACGCCTTCGTCGCTGGGCGGCTTGACCAGCAGGGATTCGTAGACGTTGAACACCGCGTCGCGGTCGCCGTCCACCGCCAGGCTGAAGATCGGCATGGTCGCCTGCACCACCTGCCCCACTTCGGCTTGACGGGCGGTAATCACGCCATCGGCCTCGGACACCAGCGCCGTGTAACCAAGCTGTTCGTTGGCATTGGCCAGCTGCGCCTGGGCCGCCTTTAGCGCGCTCTGGCTGCTGCGCAGGGCGGCCTCGGCGGAATCGTATTCGCTCTGGCTGGTGTAGCCCTTGGGCAGCAGCTTTTGCTGACGGATGAACGCAGCGCTGCTCTGGGTCACCCGCGCCTGTTCGGCGAACACCTCGGCCTTGGCCGAGTCGACGGTGTTCTGCAGGTCTTTCGGGTCCAGGCGGGCGAGCACCTGGTTGGCCTTGACGTGGTCGCCCACATCGACGCTGCGGGAAATGATCTTGCCGCCCACGCGGAACGACAGGTCGGTCTGCACCCGCGCCTGCACATCGCCGGTGAGGGTGACCCGGGCAGCGAAATCGGTAGGTTGGACTTGTTGCACCGCAACTCTGGGCAATACCGGGGCGGCTTCTTCCTTGTCACAGCCCGAAAGCATCAACAACAGCCCCAGGCCACCGACCATGATCGGATGCGATACCGACATGCAGGCTCCTCGCTTGTACGAAGGGTTTGTACGACGCGTGGGAGAAGCGTAGATCAGGGATCGACAAACGGCATGGGGCTGTGGGCAATTCCCCTTTGGGAGCAACTGTCTTGCTTCAACTCTGAAATCTGGCGCGGTAACTGTGGGAGCGGGTTTACCCGCGAACACCGGCTTAGCCGGTGCCAAGCACCACGTTGCCCGCTTCGCGGCTAAAGCCGCTCCCACAGGGCCGAGCTGGATCAATGGTCTACGACATGCGGCCACATTCTGAAAACATCTGCCACGCGTCGTTTCAAAATGCGCCACTAGTGTTCATGGCGAGCCCATATTCAAGGACGACTTGCATGGCCCTGGCCCATTCGTACCTGCTTCGCCGAGGACGGTTCTCCGAGCCGGGCAGGATCTATCTACTCACCACTATCACCCACCAACGAAAACCATTGTTCATGGATTTCCATAGTGCCCGGCTCGTGATCAACGAACTGCGCAAATCAGACCAGGAACAAGCTTGCCAATCACTGGCGTGGGTAGTCATGCCAGACCATCTGCATTGGCTTATCGAACTGCATTCGGTGACGCTTGCCACCCTGATGCGCAGATTCAAATCGCGCTCGAGCCTCGCCTTGCATAAGTCGGGGGTTGAGCAGGACCCGGTATGGCAGCCCGGCTATCAGGACAGGGCACTACGTCGAGACCAGGATGTGAGATGGGTTGCCAGGTATATCGTTGCCAATCCATTGCGGGCTGGGCTGGTGGGAAGTGTCAGGGAGTATCCGCATTGGGATACCATCTGGCTTTGAAACCGGGGGTGAAGCATTCGCGGGTAAACCCGCTCCCACAGGGATAGCGCCATGTCCGAGGACACCGCTGTACCTGTGGGAGCGAGTTTACTCGCGAATGGCGTCAGGCCTGTGCGGTGGCCTGGGCCGGGCGACGCACCTGCGGCTGCGAAACGTTGGCAGCAGCGCCTTCTTCGATCGCCTGCTGGATCGCCTTGCGGCGACGTTCTTCGGCCTGGCGGCTGAAGTACCAGACCAGGAAGGTCACCAGCGACACCGACAGCAGGATCAGGCTGGCCACGGCGTTGATCTCGGGCTTCACGCCCAGACGCACCGCCGAGAACACTTCCATCGGCAGCGTGGTCGAGCCGGGGCCGGACACGAAGCTGGCCAGCACCAGGTCGTCCAGCGACAGGGCGAACGACATCATGCCGCCCGCCGCCAACGATGGCGCGATCATCGGGATGGTGATCAGGAAGAACACCTTCCACGGTTTGGCACCCAGGTCCATGGCCGCTTCTTCGATCGACAGGTCCAGCTCACGCAGGCGCGCCGACACCACCACCGCCACGTAGGCGGCGCAGAACGTGGTGTGGGCGATCCAGATGGTGACGATGCCACGCTCCTGGGGCCAGCCGATCATCTGCGCCATGGCCACGAACAGCAGCAACAGCGACAGACCGGTAATCACCTCGGGCATCACCAGCGGCGCGGTGACCAGGCCACCGAACAGCGTGCGGCCCTTGAAGCGGGTGACCCGGGTCAGCACGAAGGCCGCCAGGGTGCCCAGCGCCACCGCAGCGACCGCCGTGTAGCAAGCGATCTCCAGCGAGCGCATCACCGAACCCATCAGCTGGCTGTTGTCGAGCAGGCCGACGTACCACTTCACCGACCAGCCGCCCCACACCGTCACCAGTTTGGAGGCGTTGAACGAGTAGATCACCAGGATCAGCATCGGCAGGTAGATGAACAGCAAGCCGATGACCAGCATCAGGTTGGAGAAACTGAAGCGTTTCATGCCCGACCCTCCATCTCTTTGGCCTGGCTGCGGTTGAACAGCAGGATGGGCACGATCAGGATCGCCAGCATCACCACTGCCAGCGCGGACGCTACCGGCCAGTCACGGTTGTTGAAGAACTCCTGCCACAGCACCTTGCCGATCATCAGGGTTTCCGGGCCGCCGAGCAGTTCAGGAATCACGAACTCGCCCACCACCGGGATGAACACCAGCATGCAGCCGGCGATGATGCCGTTCTTGGACAGCGGCACGGTGATCTTCCAGAAGCTGTTGAAGGTGCTCGAGCCCAGGTCAGATGCGGCCTCGAGCAGGCTTTCGTCATGCTTCACCAGGTTGGCGTACAGCGGCAGGATCATGAACGGCAGGTACGAATAGACCACGCCGATATATACCGCCAGGTTGGTGTTGAGGATCTGCAACGGCTGGTCGATCAGCCCCAGCCACAGCAGGAAGCTGTTGAGCAGCCCGTTGTTGCTGAGGATGCCCATCCAGGCGTAGACGCGGATCAGGATCGCGGTCCAGGTCGGCATCATGATCAGCAGCAGCAGGACGGTCTGCGACTCCTTCTTGGCCTTGGAGATGGCATAGGCCATCGGGTAGCCGATCAGCAGGCACAGCAGGGTGCTGAACAGGGCGACCTTCAACGAACCGAGGTAGGCCGAGATGTACAGCTCGTCTTCGGTGAGCAGGCCATAGTTGGCCAGGTTCAGCACCAGCTGCACCTTGCCTTCGAGGTAGCTGTAGATCTCGGTGTAGGGCGGGATCGCCACGTCGGCTTCGGCGAAGCTGATCTTCAACACGATGAAGAACGGCAGCATGAAGAACAGGAACAGCCAGATGAACGGCACGCCGATCACCAGGTGCCGCCCCTCCGGGGTCAGGCGCTGGAAGGCTCGCTTGAGCTTGCGCAGTTTCATGACCGCAGTACCACGCCGCTGTCGTCTTCCCACCACACGTACACTTCGTCACCCCAGGTAGGGCGGGTGCCCTGACGCTCGGCGTTGGCGACGAACGACTGGACTACCTTGCCGCTGGGCAGCTCGACGTAGAACACCGAGTGGCCACCGAGGTAGGCGATGTCGTGAACCTTGCCACGCGACCAGTTGTGCTCGCAGGTTGGCTGCGTGGTGGTGACCAGCAGTTTCTCCGGGCGCAGGGCGTAGGTGATGTGCTTGTCTTCCACCGAGGTGGTGATGCCGTGGCCGACGTAGATCTTGCGCTCCAGCTCCGGGCTGGCAATGACCGCGTGGCCTTCGGCGTCTTCGACCACGTCACCTTCGAACAGGTTGACGTTGCCGATGAACTCGCAGACCAGGCGGCTGGTCGGGGTTTCATAGATGTCGATCGGGCTGCCGATCTGGGCAATCCAGCCCAGGTGCATGATGGCGATGCGCTGGGCCATGGTCATGGCCTCTTCCTGGTCGTGGGTCACCATCACGCAGGTCACGCCCACGCGCTCGATGATCTCCACCAGCTCCAGTTGCATCTGCGAGCGCAGCTTCTTGTCCAGCGCGCCCATCGGTTCGTCGAGCAGCAGCAGCTTGGGGCGCTTGGCCAGCGAACGGGCCAGGGCCACACGCTGGCGCTGGCCACCGGACAGCTGGTGCGGCTTGCGCTTGGCGTACTGGGTCATGTGCACCAGCTTGAGCATCTCGGCCACGCGGGCGTCGATCTCGGCCTTGGGCATCTTGTCCTGCTGCAGGCCGAAGGCGATGTTCTGCGCCACGGTCATGTGCGGGAACAGCGCGTAGGACTGGAACATCATGTTGATCGGCCGCTCGTAGGGCGGCATGTCGGTGATGTCGACACCGTCGAGGAAGATCCGTCCCTCGGTCGGGCGCTCGAAGCCGGCGAGCATGCGCAGCAGGGTCGATTTACCGGAACCGGAGCCACCCAGCAGGGCGAAGATCTCGCCTTTGCGGATTTCCAGGGACACATCGTCCACGGCTATGGTTTCGTCGAACTTCTTCGTGACCCGGTCGATCTTGACCAGCACCTGCTTGGGTTGCTGGCCACCCTCGAGGGCTTTCTTATAGGCACCGGAGGCAACTGCCATGAGTGAAACTCCCAACAAGATTTATATGCCCACACGGCCTGTAGCTACAGGGGCCGTGGCGGGCCTGGATTGTTGTTACTTGCCCGACTTGACCTTGGTCCAGCTGCGGGTCATCAGACGCTGCACCTTGGGTGGCAACTCTGCGTTGACGAACATCTTGTCCAGCACTTCCTGCGGTGGGTAAACCGCGGCGTCAGTCCTCACGGCCTGGTCCATCAGGTCGCCAGCCTTGGGGTTCGGGTTGGCGTAACCGACGTAATCACTGACCTGGGCGATAACCTCAGGCTTCAGCAAATAGTTGATGAAGGCGTGGGCCTCTTTGAGGTTCTTGGCATCCTTGGGGATCGCCAGCACATCGAACCAGAGGTTGCCGCCTTCTTTGGGGATTGCGTAGGCCAGGCTCACGCCTTTCTTCGCTTCAGCAGCGCGGGCCTTGGCCTGGAACACGTCACCGGAGAAGCCTGCCGCGACGCAGATGTCGCCGTTGGCCAGGTCGGTGATGTATTTCGAAGAGTGGAAGTAGGTCACGTAGGGGCGCACGGCCAACAACTTGGCCTCGGCCTTCTTGTAGTCTTCAGGGTCGGTGCTGTTGGGGCTCAGGCCCATGTAGTTGAGCACCGCCGGGAGCATCTCGTCGGCCGAGTCGAGGAAGGCCACACCGCACTTGCTGAGCTTCTTCATGTTCTCGGGCTCGAACAGCACGGCCCAGGAGTCGATCTTGTCGGTGCCCAGCACCGCCTTGACCTTCTCGACGTTGTAGCCGATGCCGTTGGTACCCCACAGGTAGGGCACGGCGTACTGATTGCCCGGGTCGTTCTTCTCGAGGCGCTTCATCAGCGCCGGGTCGAGGTTGGCATAGTTGGGCAGCAGACCCTTGTCGAGCTTCTGGAACGCGCCCGCCTTGATCTGCTTGCCGAGGAAATGGTTGGACGGCACCACTACGTCATAGCCGGTCTTGCCGGCCAGCAGCTTGCCTTCCAGGGTTTCGTTGGAATCGAACACGTCCTGCACCGGTTTGATACCGGTTTCTTTCTCGAAATCCGCGAGGGTGGTCGGCCCGATGTAGTCGGACCAGTTGTAGAAATGCACCGTGGGCGCCGCTTGGACGCTGCAAGCCAGCGTCAGGCCCGCTCCAGCCATCAAGGCCTTGCGCAATACAGAAATAGACAAGTGGGGGCTCCTTACAATCAGTGCCTTTGCGGGCGGAAAACCTGACCGCTCACGCAAAACCGGCGCGCAACTTACCTTCACGGCTACGATGCCGCAAACTTATTTGCCTAAAGCTGCCTCTGGGCCGCAAAGGCCCGGCCCAGAGGGTCCCGCATCGGGCTTACTTGCCCGACTTGATCTTGGTCCAGCTACGGGTGATGTCGCGCTGGGCAGCCTTCTCCGGCGCCTTGATGGCGTAAAGCTGTGCCTTCACTTCATCGGACGGGTAGATGGCCGGGTCGCTGGTGATGTCCTTGTCCACGAACTGGGTAGCCGCCTTGTTGCCGTTCGGGAAACGCACGGCATTGGTGATGCCGGCCATGACTTCCGGTTGCATCAGGTAGTCCATGAACTTGTAGGCCGCTTCGACGTTCTCGGCGTCCTTCGGAATGGCGACCATGTCGTAGAAGGTGCCAGCACCCTCTTTAGGAATGGTGTAGCTCAGCTTGACCTTGTCGCCGGCCTCGTGGGCACGGGCCTTGGACTGCTCCAGGTCACCCGAGTAACCCACGGCCACGCAGATGTTGCCGTTGGCCAGGTCCGAGATGTACTTGGAGGAGTGGAAGTAGGTGATCGAAGGGCGGATCTTGAGGAACAGGTCTTCGGCGGCCTTCAGGTCTTCCTTCTTGGTGCTGTCGCTTGGCTTGCCCAGGTAGTGCAGCGCGGCCGGGATCATCTCGGTCGGTGCATCGAGGAAGCTCACGCCGCAGCTCTTGAGCTTGGCGATGTTCTCAGGCTTGAACACGGCGTCCCACGAATCGATCTTGTCCACGCCCAGCGCGGCCTTGACCTTCTCCGGGTTGTAGCCGATGCCGATGGAGCCCCACATGTACGGGAAGGCGAACTTGTTGCCCGGGTCGCTGGCATCGCCGACGGCCTTGAGCAGGGCCGGGTCGAGGTTTTTCCAGTTGGGCAGCTTGGAACGGTCCAGCTCCTGGTAGACGCCAGCCTTGATCTGCTTGGCCAGGAAGTTGTTGGACGGCACGACGATGTCGTAGCCCGACTTGCCCGCCAGCAGCTTGGCTTCGAGGGTTTCGTTGCTGTCGAAGACGTCGTAGACGACCTTGATGCCAGTCTGCTTCTCGAAGTTGGCCACGGTGTCCGGGGCGATGTAGTCCGACCAGTTGTAGACGTGCAGCACGTTGTCATCAGCCTGAACAGCGGTCGCCACGGCACCCATCAGGGCGGCGGCCAGCAGCGTCTTGCCCAATTTCTTCATGCGTAATGCTCCAGAATTTATTATCAAGCCATCTGTTCAGCAGCCAGGGCCCACGGTGCACGCGCTGGGCGACTAAACAGCCGTTAGTCTGGCAAGTTACAAGGCGCTGTTTCAACACAACCAGGGCCTTGTAATGACTTAATGTCACCTCGCCAGCCTAGCAGACCGTCATTTGATCGCTTCGTAGGTCAAATCCAGGCACTTGCGCGCCTTTTCCACCAGCTCGTCCACCTCGGCATGGGTAATCACCAGCGGCGGGGCGATGATCATGGTGTCGCCCACGGCGCGCATGATCAGGCCGTTTTCAAAGCAGAAGTTGCGGCAGACCATGCCCACGCCCTTGCCCTCGTAACGGCTGCGGGTGGCCTTGTCCTTGACCAGCTCGATCGCGCCGAGCAGGCCCAGGCCGCGCACTTCGCCCACCAGTGGGTGGTCCTGCAGCTCACGCAGTCGTTTTTGCAAGTAGGGTGCCACTTCCGTGCGGGCGTGCTCGATGATCTTCTCGTCACGCAGGATGCGCAGGTTTTCCAGGCCCACCGCCGCCGCCACCGGGTGACCGGAATAGGTGAAGCCGTGGTTGAAATCACCGCCTTCGCTGATCACCTTGGCCACCTTGTCACGCACGATCACACCGCCCATGGGGATGTAACCGGAGGTCAGGCCCTTGGCGATGGTCATCAGGTCGGGCTTGAGGTCGTAGTAGTCGGAGCCGAACCACTCGCCGGTGCGGCCGAAGCCACAGATCACTTCGTCGGCGACGAACAGGATGTCGTACTTGGCCAGGATCTCCTTGACCTTCGGCCAGTAGGTCTCTGGCGGGATGATCACGCCGCCGGCGCCCTGGATCGGCTCGGCGATGAAGGCGGCGACGTTGTCTTCGCCGACTTCGAGGATTTTCTTCTCCAGCTGCTCGGCCGCCCATACCCCGAATTCGTCCGGGGTCATGTCGCCACCCTCACCGAACCAGTACGGTTGCGGGATGTGCACGATGCCCGGGATCGGCAGGCCGCCCTGCTCGTGCATGCCGCTCATGCCGCCCAGGCACGCGCCGGCGAAGGTGGAGCCGTGGTAACCGTTGATGCGGCCGATGATGGTCTGCTTGTGCGGCTTGCCCTTGAGCGCCCAGTAGTGGCGGACCATGCGCAGCACGGTGTCGTTGCCTTCGGAGCCGGAGCCGGTGAAGAACACATGGGTCATGCCCGCAGGGGCCACGTCGGTGATCGCCTTGGCCAGCTCCAGCGCGGGCGGGTGGGCGGTCTGGAAGAACAGGTTGTAGTACGGCAGCTCGCGCATCTGCTTTTCTGCCGCCTGCACCAGTTCTTCACGGCCATAGCCCACCGCCACGCACCACAGGCCGGCCATGCCGTCGAGGATCTTGTGGCCCTCGCTGTCCCACAAATGCACACCCTGCGCCTTGGTGATGATGCGCGGCCCCTTCTCCTTCAGCTGCTTGTAGTCGCTGAAAGGTGCAAGGTGGTGCTCGCCGCTCAGGGTCTGCCATTCACGGGTTTGCGGGTTGTTGACGCTCATGTGCTTCTCCATGGTCCGGTGGCCGCGCCTTGGGCGGCCTCAGGGTTGATCACACAGCAAACAGCAGGAACTCTCGCTCCCAGGAGCTGATGACGCGCTTGAAGTTTTCATGCTCGGCGCGCTTGGTGGCGACGTAGCCGGTAATGAATTTCTTGCCCAGGTACTGCTCCAGTGCCCGGCTGATTTCCATGCGTTCGAGGGCATCCTCGATGGTCAGCGGCAGGCGCAGGTTACGGCGCTCGTAGCCACGGCCCTGTACCGGCGCGCTGGCCTCGATGCCTTCGACCATGCCGATGTAGCCGCACAGCAGGCTGGCGGCGATGGCCAGGTACGGGTTGGCGTCGGCGCCCGGCAGGCGGTTCTCGACTCGGCGGTTCTGCGGGCCGGCATCCGGTACGCGCAAGCCGACGGTGCGGTTCTCTTCACCCCACTCGACGTTCACCGGCGCCGAGGTGTCCGGCAAGAAGCGGCGGAACGAGTTGACGTTGGGGGCGAACAGCGGCAGCGCCTCGGGGATGAACTTCTGCAGGCCACCGATGTGGTTGAGGAACAGCTCGCTCATGCTGCCGTCGGCATTGGAGAAGATGTTCTTGCCGGTGGCGGCATCGACCACGCTCTGGTGCAGGTGCATGGCACTGCCTGGCTCGCCGGTCATCGGCTTGGCCATGAAGGTGGCGGCCACGTTGTGCTTGAGCGCCGCCTCGCGCATGGTGCGCTTGAACACCAGGATCTGGTCGGCCAGGTGCAGGGCATCGCCGTGACGGAAGTTGATTTCCATCTGCGCGGTGCCGTCTTCGTGGATCAGCGTGTCGAGGTCCAGCTGCTGCAGTTCGCACCAGTCATAGACGTCCTCGAACAGCGGGTCGAATTCGTTGGCGGCCTCGATCGAGAACGACTGGCGGCCAGTTTCCGGGCGGCCGGAACGGCCCACCGGCGGCTGCAGCGGGAAGTCCGGGTCTTCGCTGCGCTTGGTCAGGTAGAACTCCATCTCTGGCGCGACGATCGGCTGCCAGCCCTTGTCGGCGTAGAGCTTGAGGACTTTCTTGAGCACGTTGCGCGGCGACAGTTCGACCGGGTTGCCCTTCTTGTCGTAGGTGTCGTGGATCACCTGGGCAGTCGGCTCGATGGCCCAGGGCACGAGAAACACCGCGTTCTCGTCGGGGCGGCAGATCATGTCGATGTCGGCCGGGTCGAGCAGTTCGTAATAGATGTCGTCGTCGACGTAATCGCCGGTCACGGTCTGCAGCAGCACGCTCTCGGGCAGGCGCATGCCTTTTTCGGCGATGAACTTGTTGGTGGGCGAGATCTTGCCGCGGGTGATGCCGGTCAGGTCGCTGATCAGGCATTCCACTTCGGTGATCTTGTGCTCTTTCAACCAATCGGTGAGCTGGTCGAGGTTGTTACTCATAAATACCTCAGGAGGTAATGTGGCCCGGTTGCAGGGAACCGGCTGCCATTGACGCCTGGCGTCGGTCAAAGTCGGCGCACACAGCGCCGAGGGGCCTGGACAGGCCCGCGCCTTGATTCTGGATGGAGTGCCTGGCTAAAGCAAAAACCTGCGCGCAGGCCGCCAGTGGATACACTCCATAAGAGTGGCTCCGTGGTGAAAGCAAAGGGCAGATAGAAAGGAAGACGTGCAGTAACGCATTACGAGGCATGGTTTTTTTGTGCGAACCGTCAATTATTGCGGCCACTGCGGCCACCCACTGTTGCAGGCGTGCAATGATCGGACGGTAACCGGGAGATGTACCTGAGCGCACCGTGCATGCGGCGCTGGCAGGTCTCGACAGGCGGACCATGTGACCCTCGTATTATTGTGTTCTGGGTTGTGACCGAGCTTAGCCTTGTTCATTTTTTTACACAACTCCTCCGTAAAAAATAAAACACGGCCCGCTCTGGATAACCCTTCAGCACGAAAATAGCGGATAATGGCACGCCCCGATATGCAGCAAATCTGCCGTAGACGTGCCATTTCAGGGCATCATGGGGCTGGCTTGACTTAGCCCGGTCTTTCCGATTGACTGGGGTTGCAAGCCCCCCTTGATTGATATTTTTAACAACAAAGGTGTTGCATCATGTCGGTACCCCCGCGTGCCGTTCAGCTTAACGAAGCGAACGCGTTCCTTAAGGAACATCCTGAGGTTCTCTACGTTGACCTTCTGATTGCAGATATGAATGGTGTGGTTCGTGGCAAGCGCATCGAGCGCACGAGCCTGCACAAGGTTTACGAGAAAGGCATCAACCTGCCGGCCTCCCTCTTCGCCCTCGACATCAACGGTTCGACCGTCGAAAGCACGGGCCTCGGTCTGGACATCGGCGATGCCGACCGCATCTGCTACCCGATCCCCGACACCCTGTGCAACGAGCCCTGGCAGAAGCGCCCTACCGCGCAATTGCTGATGACCATGCACGAACTCGAAGGCGAGCCGTTCTTCGCCGACCCGCGTGAAGTGCTGCGCCAGGTGGTGAGCAAGTTCACCGACATGGGCCTGACCATCTGCGCCGCGTTCGAGCTGGAGTTCTACCTGATCGACCAGGAGAACGTGAACGGCCGCCCGCAGCCGCCACGCTCGCCGATTTCGGGCAAGCGCCCGCAGTCGACCCAGGTGTACCTGATCGACGACCTCGACGAATACGCCGACTGCCTGCAGGACATCCTCGAAGGCGCGAAAGAGCAGGGCATCCCGGCCGACGCGATCGTCAAGGAAAGCGCCCCGGCCCAGTTCGAAGTCAACCTGCATCACGTTGCCGACCCACTCAAGGCCTGTGACTACGCGGTGCTGCTCAAGCGGCTGATCAAGAACATCGCCTACGACCATGAAATGGACACCACCTTCATGGCCAAGCCCTACCCGGGCCAGGCAGGCAACGGCCTGCATGTACACATCTCCGTGCTGGACAAAGATGGCAACAACATCTTCACCAGCGAGGATCCCGAGCAGAACGCCGCGCTACGTCACGCTGTCGGCGGTGTGCTCGAGACCCTGCCCGCCTCCATGGCGTTCCTCTGCCCCAACGTCAACTCGTACCGCCGCTTCGGCGCGCAGTTCTACGTGCCCAATGCGCCGAGCTGGGGCCTGGACAACCGCACCGTGGCCCTGCGTGTACCCACAGGTTCGCCGGACTCGGTGCGCATCGAACACCGCGTCGCCGGTGCCGATGCCAACCCGTACCTGATGATGGCGGCCGTGCTGGCCGGCGTGCACCACGGCCTGACCAACAAGGTCGAACCGGGTGAGCCGATCGAAGGCAACTCGTACGAGCAGCTGGAGCAGAGCCTGCCGAACAACCTGCGCGATGCCCTGCGCGAGCTGGACGACAGCGAGATCCTCAACAAGTACATCGATCCGAAGTACATCGACATCTTCGTCGCGTGCAAGGAGAGCGAGCTGGAGGAGTTCGAGCATTCGATCTCCGACCTCGAGTACAACTGGTATCTGCATACCGTGTAACTGAAAACGCCGCCCTCAGGGGCGGCGTTTTTGTTTAGCTGCGGCGACGTCTTCTTCGCGGGTAAACCCGCTCCCACAGGCTTTGCACATAACCTGTGGGAGCGGGTTTACCCGCGAAAAGGCCCCCAACAAGCATGCGTCAGAGCGGCTTCTCGAAAATCTTCGAATTGCGCTGGAAGTTGTACAGCGACGCCCGCGCCGCCGGCAGCTGTTCCACGCCACAGGGCGCAAAGCCCCGCTCACGGAACCAGTGCGCAGTCCGGGTCGTCAGCACGAACAAGGTCTTCAACCCCAACTGCCGAGCCCGCGCCTCGATGCGTTCGAGCAGCTCGTCGCCACGCCCGCCATGCCGGTACTCGGGGTTCACCGCCAGGCACGCCAGCTCCCCCGCCTCGGAATCGGCAATCGGGTACAGCGCCGCACAGGCGATGATCATGCCCTCGCGCTCGACCACGCTGAACTGCTCGATCTCCCGCTCCAGCACCTCGCGCGAACGGCGCACCAGGATACCCTGCTCTTCCAGCGGGCTGATCAGGTCCAGCAGGCCACCGACATCGTCGATGGTCGCCTCGCGCACCACTTCGAACTGCTCCTGGGACACCAGCGTGCCGCCACCACCACGGGTGAACAGCTCGGTCAGCAGCGCGCCATCTTCGGCGTAACTGACGATATGGCTGCGCGCCACCCCGCCCTTGCAGGCCTCGGCGGCCGCATCCAGCAATTCCGCCTGGTAATCGCTGCCCAGGCGCTGCAGGTGCGGCGCAATCTGTTGCGGGCGCAGTTCGCGTACCAGTTGCCCCTGGTCATCCAGCAGGCCGGGCTCGGCGCCGAACAGCAGCAGCTTGTCGGCACCCAGCTCGATCGCGGCGCGGGTGGCCACGTCTTCGCAGGCCAGGTTGAAGATCTCGCCGGTCGGCGAGTAGCCCAGCGGCGACAGCAGCACGATGGAGCGCTCGTCGAGCAGGCGGTTGATGCCCTTGCGGTCGACTCGGCGCACTTCGCCGGTGTGGTGGTAATCGACCCCCTCCAGCACGCCGATCGGCCGCGCGGTGACCAGGTTGCCGGACGCTACGCGCAGGCGCGAGCCCTGCATCGGTGACGCCGCCATGTCCATCGACAGGCGCGCCTCGATGGCCAGGCGCAGGGCGCCGACCGCATCGATCACGCAGTCGAGGGTAGCCGCGTCGGTGATCCGCAGGCCATGGTGGTAGTGCGGGGTCAGGCCGCGGGCGGCCAGGCGGCTTTCGATCTGCGGGCGCGAGCCGTGCACCAGCACCAGCCGCACGCCGAGGCTGTGCAACAGCACCAGGTCGTGGACGATATTGCCGAAGTTCGGGTGTTCCACACCGTCGCCCGGGAGCATGACCACGAAGGTGCAGTCGCGGTGGGCGTTGATGTAGGGAGAAGCATGGCGCAGCCAGTTGACGTAATCGGGCATGACGAGGCCTGTGGATAAGTGAACGGAGAACGAAAAGGCGCACAACGTTCGAAAGTCATCGTCGGAACAGGCTTGCGGTCACGCGCGGTCTCCTCTAGGCAGGAACGAATCAGCTCAATGGACGTTTAGCTCAGGCAATAGTGCCGGATCAGGTCACGCAATAGACGCACGGTAGGCTCGATACGTGACATTTCAAGGTACTCGCCAGGCTGGTGGGCGCAGGCGATGTCGCCCGGGCCAAGCACGATGGTCTGGCAGCCGAGCTGCTGAAGATAAGGCGCTTCGGTGCCAAAGGCCACCGCTTCGGCGCGATGGCCGGTCAGGCGTTCGGCCAGTTGCACCAGTTCGCAGTCGGCGGCCTGCTCGAAGGGCGGCACCTCGGGGAACAGCGGCGCGTAGTCGATGCGCACCTCGTGGCGCTCGGCCAGCGGCGCCAGCTTGCCGCGAATGGCAGCGCGCAGCTGCTCGACATCCATGCCCGGCAACGGGCGCAGGTCGAACTCCAGCGCGCACTGGCCACAGATCCGGTTGGGGTTGTCGCCGCCGTGGATGCAGCCGAAATTCAGGGTTGGCGTGGGCACCGTGAACTGCGGATTGCGGTACTTTTCCTGCCAGCCGCGGCGCAGGTCCATCAACTCGCCCATCACCGCATGCATGGCCTCCAGAGCGCTGTGGCCGAGCGATGGGTCCGACGAATGGCCGCTGCGCCCGAGGATGTCGATGCGGTCCATGAGGATGCCCTTGTGCATGCGGATCGGCTTGAGCCCGGTGGGCTCGCCGATCACCGCCGCGCGGCCGAGCGGCTGGCCGGCTTCGGCTAGGGCGCGGGCGCCGGACATCGAGCTCTCCTCGTCGCAGGTGGCGAGGATCAGCAGCGGTTGCTTGAAGTCGTGCTCCAGCAGCGGAATCACCGCGTCGATGACCAGGGCGAAAAAGCCCTTCATGTCGCAACTGCCCAGCCCGACCCAGCGGCCATCGACTTCGGTCAGCTTCAGCGGGTCGCTTTTCCACAGCTGCGGGTCGTAGGGCACGGTGTCGCTGTGCCCCGCCAGCACCAGCCCGCCCGGGCCGGTGCCGCGGCTGGCCAGCAGGTTGTACTTGCCGGGGCTGACCTGCTGGATCTCGCATTTGAAACCCAGGTCGCCCAGCCAACCGGCCAGCAGGTCGATGACCAGGAGGTTGGACTGGTCCAGCGCTGGCTGGGTGCAACTGACCGACGGGGCGGCGATCAGGGCGGAGAACTGGTCTTTCAGCGACGGCAACGGCATGCGCGGACTCCTCAAAAGCATGGGGGCATCATAGCAATGCAGATGCCTGACAAAGCAAATCGATCATCCTTCGTGGGAGCGGCGGTGCGCCGATGCGACTTGCCCCGCGATACCGGCGCAGCCGGTGCCATCTATCGCGGGGCAAACCCGCTCCCACGATGATTCATGACGTAAGTGCTGTAGACTGCCCGGCAACGATGTCCCCTCCTTCCGAGCCCGCGATGCACACAGAAACCGAACTCAAACTCCGCGCCAGCCCCGAGACCCTTGCCGCCCTGCGCGAGCACCCGCTGCTGAAAAAGCGCAACAAGTCCGGCTGGCAGACCCGCGAACTGCTCAATCAGTATTTCGACACCCCCGAGCGCGAGCTGTCCGCCGCCCGTGTCGCCCTGCGCCTGCGCCGTGACGGCGAGGTGATCATCCAGACCCTCAAGTGCCGCGGCAAGAGCGTGGCCGGCCTGTCCGAGCGCAACGAGCACGAGTGGCAGCTGGACAAGGTCAAGCTCGACCTGAAGAAGCTCGACGCCAGCTGCTGGCCCGAGCAACTGGCCGAGCTCGACAAGAAAACCATCAAGCCGTTGTTCACCACCGACTTCACCCGCGAGTACGCGGAGATTTCCTGGGGCCGCGGCAAGGCCAAGGTGGTGATCGAGGCTGCGCTGGACCAAGGCTTCGTGATCGCCGGCAAACGCAAGGAAGCCATCTGCGAGCTGGAGCTCGAACTGCGCGAAGGCGCGCCCGAAGCGCTGCTGGAGCTGGCCGCCGAACTGGCCGCCACGCTGCCACTGATGCCCTGCGACATCAGCAAGGCCGAACGCGGCTACCGCCTGCTCGACGAAGGCAGCTACGAGCTTGACCTGCCGAGCGCCGAGCTGGATGCCGAAATGCCGGTGGACGACGCCTTCGCCGCCCTCGCCTGGCAATTGCTCGGCAGCAGCCAGCGCCTGGCCGAGCAGTACCGCCACACCGGCCATTGGCGCCTGCTGCAGGACTGGGTGCGCTGCCTGGCCGAACTGCGCGCGCTCACTGGCAGCCTTGGTCAGGCCGCGCCGCGCGCTGCCACCCGCGAGCTGCGCGCCAGCCTCGACGCCCTGCTGGAAGACTGGCGCCCGCTGGTGCAGGCCGGCAACGAAGACGAAGACATCCGCCGCGCCGCGCCCGAGCAGTTCACCGAAGAGCTGGAAGACCCGCGTTGGGGCCAGTTCTCCCTGGAAACTGCGCGCTGGCTGAGCGCCCGTGCCTGGACCGTCGAGCGCAAGGGCCGTGGCGAACGCCAAGGCAAGGCGCAGCTGGCCAGCTGGCTGCAGCACCTGCTCGGCGAGGAAGCCCGCGCCCTCAAGCTGCCGCTGTACGTACAGCGCCCGGAAGATCTGGCCGAGCAGCTGCCGCGCATCGAGTCCGTACAGGCCTGGATGCACCATGCCCGCCAGGTGCTCGACCTGCCCCAGCAGGACCGTCTGTACGGTGAGCTGAACAAGCTGCACGAGCTGGCCGAGCAACCGCTGGTCGATGAACACAAGGACGAGCTGCTGGAAGCGCGCATCGAGCAGGCCCGTGCCATCGAACAGAACCGCGCCTGGAAGTACCTGCTCAAGTCGCCTTCAGCGCGTTAAGGGCAGGCTGGTCGTGGACTTGATCTCGGACAAGGCCACGATCGAATTGACCTCCTGGATCCCCGGCACATTCGACAGCTTTTCGAAGAAGAACCGTTCGTAGGCTTCGATGTCCGGGGTGACAATACGCAGCAGGAAATCCACCGAGCCCATCAGCACGTAGCACTCCAGCACCTCGGGGAAGCCGCGGATCGCCTCGGTGAACTCGGCGAAGTTCGAACGGCCGTGGGCATTGAGCTTCACCTCGGCGAAGATCTGCGTATTGAGCCCCACCTTCTTGCGATCCAGCAGGGTCACCTGGCCACGGATCACCCCCTCCTCTTTCAGACGCTGGATACGGCGCCAGCAGGGCGATTGCGACAGGCCGACCCGCTCGGCGACCTGAGCACTGGACAATGAAGCGTCCGCCTGCAGCACCTCGAGAATGCGCCGGTCATAGGCGTCCAGTTCGCTTTGCATGATTGATTCTCCAATACGCCATAAAACGAATTATATAATTCGCCAAAACGCTAAATGGCCGAATCATAGCGAAAATATGCCCCGCCGAACGTGCAAGAATTTCTGCACTTTCGCGGAGACCCAGCATGAACGCACTCGAACGCCCCCTCACTTCGCCCCGCACCGACGCCTGGGCCGCCACGGCCGCACACAGCACCGTGCACTACCACCTGCAGGCCGAAGCCGAGCCGGACACCCTGTGCCGGGTGCTGAACCTGTTCGCGCTGCAATTTCTCACCCCGCACAGCGTGCAGGTGAGCCAGTGCGACGACCTGCTCGACGTGCAGATCGGTATCGGTGGCCTGAGCTGGCACCGCGCCGAAGTGATCGCGCAAAAGTTGCGCAACCTGGTCTGTGTCGCCGACGTCAGCCTGAACAACCTGCCGCGCCTGGCGCACGCGGCAGTGAGCTGAAGGCCACCGGCGGCAAGATCCGGAAACCCTTTGCCGCACCGAAGGTGGGGCACCCGGGCTAGCCTTTCCAGGCCTTCGTTCACCTGGCCAGGACGCCGCCATGCTCGCCAAGGACAGCCATGACCTCGACCTCAACCGCCTGCTAGATGCCCTGCTGGCCGAGCAACGCATCACCGCCAGCGATGCCCTGCAGGCACTCGAACGGGCAAGGTCCCATCCCACCGACCATCCTCTGGAACTGATTGCCGGGCTGGCCCTGCCAGACCCACTGCACCCAGGCCAGGCCCTCGGGCTGGATAGTCTGTGCCGCTGGCTGGCGCACCAGGCTGGCCAGCCGTTCCTGCACATCGACCCGCTACAGATCGACCTGGCCCGCCTTGGCAACCTGGTCTCTGCGGCATTCGCCCAGCGCCACGGCATCCTTGCGGTGGCCATGGACGACAGCAGCATTACCGTGGCCAGCGCCCAGCCCTACCAGCGCGAGTGGGAAGCCGACCTGGCCCTGAGCCTTGGCAAGCGGGTGCGCCGGGTACTGGCCAGCCCCAGGCAACTGCGCCAGCTGGCACCGACCTTCTACGGGCTGGCCCACTCGGTCCGGGGTGCCGGCCAGCAGCAGTCGCCGCGCCTGGGCGAGCTGGAACAACTCCTGGAACTGGGCGCCAGCCATCAGCAAGCCAGTGCCGACGACGCCCACATCGTGCACATCGTCGACTGGATGCTGCAGTACGCCATCGAACAAGGCGCCAGCGATATCCACCTGGAACCGCGCCAAGCCCAGGGCCACCTGCGCCTGCGCATCGACGGCCTGCTGCACGCGGTCTACGCCTTCCCTGCGGCGGTTGCGCTGGCCATGGTCAGCCGCCTGAAACACCTGGGGCGGATGAACGTGGCGGAGAAACGCCGGCCCCAGGATGGCCGGCTCAAAAGTCGTCTGCCGGGCGGAGCGGACATCGAGTTGCGGCTCTCCACCCTGCCCACGCCGTTCGGCGAAAAGCTGGTGCTACGCCTGTTCGACCCCCGGCAACGGCATGACACCCTCGAACGCCTCGGCTTGGGCGGCTCGCTTCTGCAGCAGTGGCAGGCGCTGCTGCAACAGCGCCAGGGCATCCTGCTGGTCACCGGGCCCACCGGCTCGGGCAAGACCAGTACGCTGTATGCCAGCCTCAGGCACCTGGCCACACCACAGGTGAACCTGTGCAGCATCGAAGACCCCATCGAACGCCTGGAGCCCGCCATCAATCAGCTGCAGGTCCAGCCGGGCCTGGACCTGAACTTTGCCGACGGCGTGCGCGCCCTGCTGCGCCAGGACCCGGACATCATCATGATCGGTGAGATCCGTGACCCCGAGACCGCGCAGGTAGCCGTGCAAGCGGCGCTGACCGGGCACCTGGTGCTGTCCACCCTGCACACCAACGATGCCTGCGGCGCCATCACCCGCCTGCAGGAGCTGGGTGTGGCCGACTACCTGATCAAGGCCACGCTGATCGGCGTTCTGGCCCAGCGCCTGGTACGCACGCTGTGCCCGGCCTGCCGCGACAGCGCCCCGCAGGGACAGCCCTGCGGCCAGTGCCGGGGCAGCGGTTTCCAGGGCCGCACAGGGTTGTTCGAGTTGCTCAGGGTCAGCGCCAGCCTGCGTGAACGGATCACCCCGGGCGCCGACCTGGCCGCCCTGCGCCGGCAAGCACAGGCCGACGGCCTGCGTGACCTGCAACGCTGCGGCCAGGACCGCGTCGAGCAGGGGCTGACCACCCTGGAGGAGGTGCTACGGGTCTGTGGATAAGTGATAAATCCCCTGTGTGTACGGGAACTTGGCGTGGGCAGGCATGATCCAACCAGCATCTCAAACAGCCCTCAAAGACCGAGGTGATTCATCATGCGTTTCAAAACAGCCATCGCAGCCACCGTCCTGTTCGCGCTGCCCATTGGCTCCGCCATGGCCGACACGTTCTGGCGTAACGTCATCTCCTCGGGTGCCACCACTGCCTCGACCTACCTGACCTTCAAGGACCACAAGCTGATCGTCGCCGCCCAGGATGACGCCGGCAGCTTTGTCGCCAGTGACGGTGCGATTCGCGGGCCGTTCCTGGAAGCTGCCATCAACCAGGTTCGCGCCGACAACCCGGGCGTGCAGGCCAGCGACATGGAACTGGCCAACGCAATCCTGGCCAAAAATGCCGTAGCCGAGTAATCCAGGGGGGCTGCTTTGCAGCCCAATCGCCGGCAAGCCGGCTCCCACTCCGACCGCATCAGCCCAGGCTTGTGGGAGCTGGCTTGCCAGCGATGACGCCAGTACAAGCGACACAAAATTGCTGCTTCCACAGGGCATGGGCAATTTCAGCGATACGCCTCCACCGGCACACACGAACAGAACAGGTTCCGGTCCCCATACACATTGTCGACCCGGTTCACCGCCGGCCAGTATTTATGCTGGCGCGCGTGAGCGCTGGGGGCGATGCCCTGCTCGATGCTGTAGGGCCGGTTCCACGGCGCCAGCACGTCAGCCAGAGTGTGCGGGGCATGCTTGAGCGGGTTGTCCTCGGCGGGCCAGTTGCCGTCCTGCACCTGCGCGATCTCGGCGCGGATCGCCAGCATTGCTTCGACAAAACGGTCCAGTTCGGCCTTCGACTCGCTCTCGGTAGGCTCGACCATCAAGGTGCCCGGCACCGGGAACGACATGGTCGGGGCATGGAAGCCGTAGTCCATCAGGCGCTTGGCCACGTCCTCCTCGCTGATGCCGGTCAGCGCCTTGAGCGGGCGCAGGTCGAGGATGCACTCGTGGGCCACCCGCTGGTTGCGCCCGCGGTAGAGCACCGGGAAGGCATCGCGCAACTGGCTGGCCAGGTAGTTGGCCGACAGGATCGCCACCTCGCTGGCATCGGCCAGCTGTGGCCCCATCATGGCGATGTACATCCAACTGATCGGCAGGATGCTGGCGCTGCCCCATGGCGCGGCACTGACCGCGGTGTTGTTCGGGTCCAGCCCGGGCACCGGCACGACAGGGTGGCTGGCAACGAACGGCTTGAGGTGTGCACGGATGCCGATCGGCCCCATGCCCGGACCACCCCCTCCATGGGGGATGCAGAAGGTCTTGTGCAGGTTCATGTGCGAAACATCGGCACCGATGTCCGCCGGGCGTGCCAGCCCCACCTGGGCGTTGAGGTTGGCGCCATCCATGTACACCTGTCCGCCGTGCTGGTGGATCACCTCGCAGATCTCGCGGATACCCTCCTCGTACACGCCATGGGTCGAGGGGTAGGTGATCATCAGGCAGGACAGCCGTTCGCCGGCGGCCTGGGCCTTGGCCTTGAGGTCGTCGAGGTCGACGTTGCCCTGCTCGTCGCACTCGACGATCACCACCTCCATGCCGGCCATCTGCGCCGACGCCGGGTTGGTGCCGTGGGCCGATGACGGGATCAGGCACAGGGTGCGCCTGGGCTGATGGCGGCTCTGGTGATAGCGGGTGATCGCCACCAACCCCGCGTACTCGCCCTGGGCGCCGGAGTTGGGCTGCATGCAGATGGCGTCGAAACCTGTGATGGCGCACAACCAGCTTTCCAGCTCGTCGATCATCGCCTTGTAGCCCAGCACCTGGGCGGCCGGGGCGAACGGGTGCGGCAGGGCGAACTCGGGCCAGGTGATCGGGATCATCTCGCTGGTGGCGTTGAGCTTCATGGTGCAGGAGCCCAGCGGAATCATCGACTGGTTGAGCGCCAGGTCCTTGTTCTCCAGCTGCTTGAGGTAGCGCAGCATCTCGGTTTCGCTATGGTGCAGGTTGAACACCGGGTGCTGCAGAATCGGCGTGCGCCGCACCAGGGCGCCGGGGATGCCCTCGGGCAGGGCTTGCTGGTCGAGGGTAGCGATGTCCAGGCCGTGGTCGACGCCGAGGAAGATGTCGAACAGCTTGAGCACCGTGGCTTCGTCGCAGGTTTCGTCCAGGCTCACGCCCAGATGCCCACGGCCGAGGATGCGCAGGTTGATGCGGGCAGCCTCGGCGCTTTCGATGATCGCCGCCTGGGTGCCGCCGACGTCGAGCGTGAGGGTGTCGAAGAAGTGCTGGTTGAGGCGCTTGATGCCTTTGCTCTCAAGCCCGGCGGCCAGAATGAAGGTCAGCCGGTGCACCCGCTGGGCGATGCGTTGCAGGCCTTCGGGGCCGTGGTAGACGGCGTAGCAGCTGGCAATGTTGGCCAGCAGCACCTGCGCGGTGCAGATGTTGGAGTTGGCCTTCTCGCGGCGGATGTGCTGCTCGCGGGTTTGCAGGGCCATGCGCAGCGCAGTGTTGCCACGGGCATCGCGGGACACCCCGATGATGCGCCCGGGCATGGCCCGCTTGTAGTCGTCACGACAGGCGAAATAGGCCGCGTGCGGGCCTCCGAAGCCCATCGGCACGCCAAACCGCTGGGTGGAGCCGAGCACCACGTCGGCGCCCAGCTCGCCCGGCGGGGTGAGCACCACCAGGCTGAGGATATCCGCAGCGACGCAGGCCAGGGCCTGTTGGCCGTGCAACTGGTCGATCAGCGGGCGCAAGTCACGCACTTCGCCATGGGTGTCGGGATATTGCAGCAACGCGCCGAACACCTGGTGGCTGGCGAGGTTATCCACAGAGTCGATGATCAGGTCGAAGCCGAAGCCTTCAGCGCGGGTCTTGAGCACCGACAGGGTTTGCGGATGGCAGTGCTCGTCGGCGAAGAACGCGTTGCTCTTGCTGCGCGCCACGCGCTTGGCCAGGGCCATGGCCTCGGCGGCGGCCGTGGCCTCGTCCAGCAGCGAGGCATTGGCCAGGGCCAGGCCGGTGAGGTCGATCACCATCTGCTGGTAGTTCAGCAACGCTTCCAGGCGCCCTTGGGCGATCTCGGGCTGGTAGGGCGTGTAGGCGGTGTACCAACCCGGGTTCTCCAGCACGTTGCGCAGGATGACGGTGGGCGTGACGGTGGCGTGGTAGCCCATGCCGATCAGGCTGGTCCACAGCTGGTTCTGCGCGGCGTAGCCGGCGAGCTTGGCCAGGGCGGCCTGTTCATCGAGGGCCGGCGGCAGGTCGAGCGGGCGGTTGAAGCGGATGCCTGGCGGCACGGTCTGTTCGATCAGTTCGCCGCGGCTGGCGACGCCAAGGGCGTCGAGCATGGCCTGCTGCTCCTGGGCATCGGGCCCCAGGTGGCGACTGAGGAATGGGTTGGGTGCGTGCAGTTGATGCAGGGACGGCGACTGTGACATGGCGACAATCTCTTCCTGGACCAGTTCTCATGGAGACTTACAAGTCTAGGAAGGGATCGGCGATGGTGCGGGAAAACTTGTGCTTGCCTGGGGCTGCTTCGCAGCCCTTTCGCGGCACAAGGCCGCTCCTACAGGAGAATGCGATCCCCTGTAGGAGCGGCCTTGTGTCGCGATAGGGGCGCAAGGCGCCCCCAGAGGCTTACTCGCCGATAGCAGCCTTGTAGCCAGCAGCATCCAGCAGCTTGTCCAGCTCAGACTTGTCGCTCGGCTTGAGCTTGAAGATCCACGATTCGTAGGGCTCTTCGTTGAGCAGCTCCGGGCTGTCGGCCAGCTCTTCGTTGACCGCGATCACTTCGCCACCGATCGGGGCATAGATATCGGAGGCCGCTTTCACCGACTCGACCACGCCGGCAGCGTCGCCTGCGGCGAACACCTTGCCGACTTCGGCCAGCTCGACGAACACCACGTCACCCAAGGCTTGCTGGGCGTGGTCGCTGATGCCCACGGTCACTGTGCCGTCGGCTTCCAGACGGGCCCATTCATGGCTATCGGCAAAGCGCAGGTCGGCGGGGATTTGGCTCATAGTCTTGTATTCCTCGATTGGGTCAGCGGTTGGCCCGCCGTTTAAGTAGTCAGATCAGGATCTTGCCGTGGCGCACGAAGGTCGGTTTGACCACCCGCACCGGGTACCATTTGCCGCGGATCTCCACCTCGGCGCGTTCGCCGGTAGCAATGGGCACGCGGGCCAGGGCAATGGACTTGCTCAGCGTAGGAGAGAAACTACCACTGGTGATCTCCCCTTCGCCAATCCCGGACACGCGGACCACCTGATGGGCGCGCAGCACGCCGCGCTCTTCCAGCACCAGGCCGACCAGTTTTTCCTGCACACCTTGCTCGATTTCCGCCAGCAAGCCAGCCCGGCCGATGAATTCACGGCCGGCCGGCTCCCAGGCAACGCTCCAGCCCAGGTTGGAAGTTAGCGGGGTGTGGGCTTCGTCGATGTCCTGGCCATAAAGGTTCATGCCGGCCTCCAGCCGCAGGGTGTCGCGGGCACCCAGCCCGCTCGGGGCAATACCGGCACCGACCAGGTCGTTGAAGAACGCCGGGGCCTGCGCGCCGGGCAGGATGATCTCCAGGCCGTCTTCGCCGGTGTAGCCGGTGCGGGCGATGAACCAGTCACCTTCGGCAACGCCTTCGAACGGGCGCAGCTCGCGGATCAGGGCCGCACGTGCGGGGCTGAGCAGGGCTGCGACCTTTTCGCGGGCATGCGGGCCCTGGATGGCGAGGATCGCCAACTCCGGGCGCAGTTTGAAACTGATGGCGAACCCGGCGCTGTGCGCCTGCAGCCAGGCGTGCACCTTGTCGCGGGTGGCCGCGTTGGCCACCAGGCGATAGCCGTCCTCGGTGCGGTAGGCGATCAGGTCGTCGATCACCCCGCCGTCGGCGTTCAGCAGCGGGCTGTAGAGGGCCTTGCCAGGGGCGTCGAGGCGGGTCACGTCATTGGCCAGCAGATGTTGCAGCCAAGGGGTGGCGGCACAGCCATCGATGTCGATGACGGTCATATGGGAGACATCGAAGACCCCGCAGTCACTGCGCACCTGATGGTGCTCCTCGACTTGCGAGCCGTAGTGCAGGGGCATGTCCCAACCGCCAAAATCGACCGTCTTGGCGCCGAGCGCCAGGTGCAGGTCATACAGAGGCGTACGCTGTCCCATGGGTTTCTCCTTCCGGGCGTGGCGAGGCGGCGGCAGTCGGCGATGTTCAGTCATCACCTGTTCTTGTAGGAGCCGCCGCTGCGAATGCCGCGCATTGTAGCCGCAAGCTGTCAGCCTGGCACCCTCAGCGCGGTTGCCCCGGACGATGGGCCGAACGGCGGATCAGACCGATGACCGGCAGCAGGCCGACCAGCACCAGGCTCAGCGCCGGCAACGAGGCGCGCGCCCATTCGCCTTCGCTGGTCATCTCGAACACCCGCACGGCCAGGGTGTCCCAGCCGAACGGGCGCATCAGCAGGGTGGCCGGCATTTCCTTGAGCACATCGACGAACACCAGCAACGCAGCGCTCAGGGCACCCGGCACCAGCAACGGCAGATACACCTTGAAAAACAATCTCGGCCCGGCGACCCCAAGGCTGCGTGAAGCCTCCGGCAGCGACGGGCGGATGCGCTCCAGGCTGCTTTCCAGCGGGCCGTAGGCGACGGCGACGAAGCGCACCAGGTAGGCCAGCAGCAACGCCGACAGGCTGCCCAGCAGCAGCGGTTTACCCGCCCCGCCCAGCCATTGCGAGAAGGGAATCACCAGTTGATTGTCGAGGTAACTGAACGCCAGCATGATCGACACCGCCAGCACCGAGCCTGGCAAGGCATAGCCCAGGTTCGCCAGGCCGACCCCGGCGCGGATGCCGGTGGTCGGCGCCTGGCGCCGGGCAAAGGCCAGCAGCAAGGCGGCGCAGACGGTGATCAACGCCGCCATGCCACCCAGGTAGAGGGTGTGCAGCACCAGCCCGAGATAACGCTCGTCCAGGTCATGCCGGCCCCGCTGCCAGCACCACACCAGCAGTTGCAGCAGCGGGATGACGAAGGCGCAGGCGAACACCAGCAGGCACCAGCTGCTGGCGGCGAACGCCTTGATGCCGCGCAGGTGGTAGAGCGCCTGCCCCCGTGGCCGTTCGTTGCCGCTGCGGCTGGCGCCGCGTGAACGACGCTCGCCGTACAGCACCAGCATCACCGCCAGCAGCAGCAGGCTGGCCAACTGCGCCGCGCTGGACAGACTGAAGAAGCCGTACCAGGTCTTGTAGATGGCGGTAGTGAAGGTGTCGAAGTTGAACACCGACACCGCGCCGAAATCGGCCAGGGTCTCCATCAGCGCCAGGGCGATACCCGCACCGATGGCCGGCCGCGCCATGGGCAATGCCACCCGCCAGAACGCCTGCAACGGCGACAGCCCAAGCACCCGCGCCGCCTCCATCAGGCCCTTGCCCTGAGCCATGAACGCTGTGCGCGCCAGCAGGTAGACGTAGGGGTAGAACACCAGCACCAGCACGGTGATCACCCCGCCGGTGGAGCGTACCCGGGGCAGGCGCATCGGCCCGAAGACTTCGCGCAGGGCACTCTGCACGGGGCCGGCGAAATCCAGCAGGCCAACGAACACGAACGCCAGGACATAGGCCGGAATGGCGAAAGGCAGCATCAACGCCCAATCCAGCCAGCGCCGCCCGGGGAACTCGCAAAGGCTGGTGAGCCAGGCCAGGCTCACGCCCACCACGGTCACGCCGACACCGACGCCCAGCACCAGGGTCAGGGTGTTGCCCAGCAGGCGGCTCATCTGAGTGTCGAGCAGGTGCGACCAGATCTGCAGGTCGACCGTCTGCCAGGACAGCAGCAGGACGCTCAGCGGCAGCAGCACCAGCGCGGCGATGAGGAAGACCGGGGGATACCAGCGGCGTTGGGGGGCGTGGGGCAAGGCGGGGGTCTCTTTTGCAGTGAGATAGCATCGCGGGGCAAGCCCGCTCCCACGGGCCACGTGGGAGCGGGCTTGCCCCGCGATGAATGCTCAAGAATAAGGCGCTGGACTCAGTTCCAGCCAGCCCGATCCATCAAGCGAATAGCTTCGGCCTGGCGCTTGCCGGCCACTTCCACCGGAATGCTGTCAGCCTTGAAGCTGCCCCAGGCCGCCACTTCTTCCGAAGGCTTCACCTTCGGGTTGGCCGGGAACTCCTGGTTGATGTCGGCGAACAGTTTCTGCGCCTCCTCGCCGGTCATCCACTCCACCAGCTTCTTCGCCGCTTCCGGGTGCGGCGCATGCTTGGTCAGGCCGATGCCCGACAGGTTGACGTGCACGCCACGGTCGCCCTGGTTGGGCCAGAACAGCTTCACCGGCAGGTCTGGCTTCTCTTTGTGCAGGCGGCCGTAGTAGTAGGTGTTGACGATGCCCACGTCGCACTGGCCGGCGGCGATGGCATTGAGCAGCGCGGTGTCGTCGGAGAACACGTCGGTGGACAGATTGTTGACCCAGCCTTTGACCAGCTTCTCGGTTTCAGCCTCGCCGTGGTTCTGGATCAGGGTGGCGGTCAGCGACTGGTTGTAGACCTTCTTCGCCGTACGCAGGCACAGGCGGCCTTCCCACTGCTTGTCGGCCAGGGCTTCGTAGGTGCTCAGCTCCGAGGGTTTGACGCGCTCGGTGGAGTAGACGATGGTCCGCGCACGCAGGCTCAGGCCGGTCCAGTCGTGGGACGAGGCGCGGTATTGCGCGGGGATGTTGTTGTCGATGATGTCCGACTTGATCGGCTGCAGGATGCCCATCTGCTCGGCCTGCCAGAGGTTGCCGGCATCGACGGTGAGCAGCAGGTCGGCCACGCCGTTCTGGCCCTCGGCCTTGATGCGCTGCATCAGCGGCGCTTCCTTGTCGGTGATGAACTTGACCTTGACGCCGGTCTTGGCGGTGTAGGCGTCGAACACCGGCTTGATCAGCTCGTCGATGCGCGAGGAGTACACCACCACTTCGTCCGCTGCCTGGGCGGTGCCGCCGAACAGCGTGAGGGCCAGGGCGGCCAGTAGGGGTTTGCGGGGCAACATGGGGGGCACTCCTCGCTGAGTTTGAGAGGTGCAAATGGTAGTGTTTCCCATTTTGCGACTCACCTGCGCAGCAGTTACCAGATGTTGCAAACAATCGCGGGGCAAGCCCGCTCCCACGTGTTTGTGGGAGCGGGCTTGCCCCGCGATTGGGCCTCAAGCCCTGGCCAGCTCCGGCAGGTCCCCGGACAACCCCAGCGCCTGGCGCACGAACATCGCCTTGGCCTCAGGCATCTGCTCCACCAGCTTCAAGCCACTGTTGCGCAACCAGCGCAACGGCAACGGGTTGGCCTGGAACAACCGTTCGAAGCCCTCCATCGCCGCCATCAGCGCCAGGTTGTGTGGCATGCGCCGGCGCTCGTAGCGGCTCAACACCTTCACATCGGCCAGACGCTCGCCACGCTCAGTGGCGCGCACCAGCTCCTCGGCCAGCACCGCAGCATCGAGGAAGCCCAGGTTGACCCCCTGCCCCGCCAGCGGGTGAATGGTGTGGGCGGCATCGCCGATCAGCGCCAGGCCTTCCTCCACATAGCGTTTGGCATGGCGCTGGCGCAGCGGTACACACACCCGTGGGTCCGCTTCAAGCACGTCGCCCAGACGCCCCTCGAAAGCCCGCTCCAGCGCAGCGCGGAACGCCGCGTCGTCCATCGCCATGGCCTGCTCGGCCTGCTCCGGAGTGGTCGACCAGACGATCGAGCACCAGTCCTGCTTACCATCGCGATCCAGCGGCAGGAAGGCCAGCGGGCCTTCGTCGGTGAAACGCTGCCAGGCCGTGGTGCGGTGCGCTTCGCTGCAACGCACGCTGGTGACGATGGCGTGGTGCAGGTAATCCCATTCACGGGTTTCGCAACCGGCCAGGCGGCGCACCGCCGAATTGGCGCCATCGGCGGCGATCACCAGCGGCGCGCGCAGTGTGCGGCCATCGGCGAGGGTCAGCAGCCACTCGTCGCCGGAGCGGCGCAGCTGCTCCAGGCGAGCATTGGCCAGCAGGCCGACATCGCTGTCGTGCAGGCGCTCCAGCAGGCCATCCTGGATGACCCGGTTCTCGACGATGTGACCGAGCACCTGGGCGTGCACGCTGGCCGCCGAGAAGTGGATCTGCCCGGTGCCGCTGCCATCCCAGACATGCATGTCCGAGTACGGCGATACCCGCCGCCGGGCGATGCCGTCCCAGGCCCCAAGGCGCTCGAGGATGCGCTGGCTGGCCGCCGACAGCGCGCTGACGCGCGGCTCGAACGGTGCCTGGCCATCGAAAGGCTTGACCGACAGCGGGCCGCCATCGAGCAGGAGAATTTCCAGGCCACTGTGGCGCAGGGCCAGGGCCAGGGCGCTGCCGACCATACCGGCACCGACAATCAACAGATCTGCGCGCATTTCCATGCCTTACGCCTGCCTCGCTTGCGGCTTGAGCCGCACATATAGGGTTTTGTCGACCCGCGCCACCAGCTCACCGGCGCCATCGCGGATCTCCACCTGCAACCTGGGCAGGTATTTCTTGCCGCTGGCGGTCTGCTGGCGAATCTCGTCCAGCAGCGCGTCGTCGACGTGGAATTCGGCGTACACCGGGCCCTTGCCCGGCGAGATGAAATCGATGCTGGCGGCCTTGTCCCAGACGATGTATTCGCGCCCCAACTGCTCGATCAGCAGCAGCATGTAGAACGGGTCGACCATCGAGTACAGGCTGCCGCCGAACTGGGTACCGACGTAGTTGCGGTTCCACCGCGTCAGCTTCATGCGCACCTTGACGCTGCGCATGTCCGGGCTGATGGCCTGGACGCGGATGCCGGCCCCCAGGTAGGGCGGGTAGCAGTTGAGCAGCCAGCGCAGCAGGCGGGCCTTGCGCGCGAGCTTGCGGGGATCGCTCATGGGCGACCCCGCGGGTCAGGGCGGGTGCCCAGGCCCATGGCCTGGCGGGCGAACCAGCTTTTTGCCGGTGGCAACAGATCGAGGCCCAGCAGGCCGAGGTTGCGCCCGGTGGTGATCAGTGGCTGGTTGCTGCCAAACACGCGGGTGACCTGGTCGGAGAAGCCGATGGTCAGCGCCTGGTCGAGGCGCTGACGCTGCTGGTAGGCCTGCAACGTGGCCAGGTCGCCCGGTTGTTGCGGGCCGGCCAGCAGCGCGTCGGCCAGCGACTGCACGTCGCGCAGCGACAGGTTGAAGCCCTGGCCGGCAATCGGGTGCAGGCTGTGGGCGGCGTTGCCGAGCACCACCAGGTGCGGGCGCACCTGCTCCTGGGCCTCGACCAGCGCCAGCGGGTACAGGTGCCGCGCGCCCACCTGGCGCAAGGCGCCGAGGCGGTAGCCGAAGGCGTCCTGCAGCTCACGCAGGAAGCTGCGCTCGTCAACCTCGGCCAGGCGTCGGGCGTCCATGCCCTGGCGGGTCCAGACCAGCGCACAGCGGTTTTCCGGCAACGGCAGCAATGCCATCGGGCCTTGCTCGGTAAAGCGCTCGAACGCCTGGCCACGGTGGGCCTCGCCTGGGGTGATGTTGGCAATCAACGCGCTCTGGTCATAGGGCGTGCTGCGCACGTGAATGCCCAACTGTTCGCGCAAGCCCGAGCGGCCGCCGTCGGCCAGTACCGCCAGGTCGCATTCCAGCGAGGTATCGTCGTCCAGTTGCAGGCGGTAGCCGCCGGCGATGGCCTGCATCGCCTTGACCTCGGCCGGGCAGCGCCAGCTCACCACTTCGTTGTCGATGGCCTGCCACAGGCACTGGCCGAGCCAGGCGTTCTCGACCACGTAACCCAGCGCCGGCACGCCTTCTTCGAGCGCATCCAGGCGGGTGGCGCCAAATCGGCCACGGTCGGACACCTGGATCTGGCTGATCGGCTCGGCGCGGCGGCTGATGGCCTGCCACAGGCCCAACTGCTCGTAGATCTGCCGGGTGCCGTAGGACAGCGCCGAGGAGCGCGCATCGTAGCTGGGCTGGAAGCTGTCGCCCGGGGCGAACGGCTCGATCAGCAGGATTTTCCAGCCGCGGGCCTTGGCCCCGGCCTGGAGCGTGAGGGCAAGGCTGGCGCCAACCAGCCCGCCACCGATGATCGCCAGGTTGACCCGATTCATGCCACAGCCTTGCGGGCATCGAGCATCAACGCTTCGATCTCGGCGATGGTTCTCGGTACGCCCGAGGTGAGGATTTCACAACCTTGCCTGGTGACTACCACGTCGTCCTCGATCCTTACGCCGATGCCGCGCCATTTCTTGGCGACGTTCTGGTTGTCGGCGGCAATGTAGATGCCCGGCTCGACGGTCAGGGCCATGCCCGGTTCGAGCACGCGCCACTGGCCACCGACCTTGTATTCGCCCACGTCGTGCACATCCATGCCCAGCCAGTGCCCGGCGCGGTGCATGTAGAAGGCGCGGTAAGCCTCGCTGTCGATCAACGCCTGCACCTCGCCCTTGAGCAGGCCCAGCTCCACCAGGCCTTCGGTGATCACCCGCACGGTGGCCTCGTGTGCATGGTTCCAGTGCTTGCCGGGGGCGATCACCGCAAAGGCCGCGGCCTGGGCCGCGAGCACCAGTTCGTAGATCGCCTTCTGCTCCGGCGAGAAACGCCCGCTGACCGGGAAGGTGCGGGTGATGTCGCTGGCGTAGCAGTCGATCTCGCAACCGGCGTCGATCAGTACCAGGTCACCGTCCTTGAGCGGCGCGTCGTTCTGCTGGTAATGCAGGATGCAGCTGTTGCGCCCGGCCGCGACGATCGAGCCGTAGGCCGGCATCTTCGCCCCACCCTTGCGGAACTCGTAGTCCAGCTCGGCTTCCAGGCTGTATTCGTGCAGCCCGGCGCGGCAGGCCTGCATGGCCCGCACATGGGCCCGCGCCGAGATCGCCGCGGCCTCGCGCATCACTTTCACTTCCGCCGCCGATTTATACAGGCGCATGTCGTGCAGCAGATGATCCAGGGCAACGAATTCGTTCGGCGGCTGCGCGCCCAGGCGGGCCTTGGAACGGATCACGTTGATCCAGTCCATCAACCGGCGGTCGAACTCGGGGTTGCTGCCCATGGCGCTGTAGACCCGCTCGCGGCCTTCGATCAGGCCGGGCAGGATCTCGTCGATGTCGGTGATGGGGAAGGCGTCGTCGGCACCGAAGTCGCGCATCGCCCCGTCCTGGCCGGCGCGCAGGCCGTCCCACAGCTCGCGCTCAGGGTTGCGTTCGCGGCAGAACAGTACGTACTCGCCGTGCTCGCGGCCGGGGATCAGGGCGATCACCGCCTCGGGCTCGGGGAAGCCGCTGAGGTACTGGAAGTCGCTGTCCTGGCGATAGACGTGCTCGACGTCGCGGTTGCGGATGGCAACCGCGGCGGCGGGCAGGATGGCGATGCTGTTGGGGACCATCTGCGCCATCAGCGCCTTGCGCCGACGGGCGTACTCCGCCTTGGGTATGTGGCTCATGGGCAAACGACCCCGAATCGATCAGTGCAGCGATGGCTTGGGCGCGGGCGCGGCCGGTGCGGCCAGCTCGGTGTACAGCAGCAGCGGGGCGACGCGCAGGTACTCCATGACTTCCATGTAGTCGCTCTCGCCGTCCTCGGACTCTTCCAGCGCTTCCTGGACTTGCGAGATGGCTACCAGGTCCTGGAGCACTTCCTTGGCATCGGTGGACAGGTCCTTGCCGCCGGCGTTCAAACCGAAACCGGTGATGAAGCCCTGGCACCACTGGCCCAGCGCGGTGGCGCGGTCGCTCAGTGCGGCATCGTCGGAAGGCAACAGCAGCACGATGGCGACGTCTTCGCCGGTCAGCTCGGCCTTGACCATCTCCTGCAGGCCGACCAGGGCATTGCGTACCGTGTCGCCGGGTTCGGTTTCCAGCAATTGGGCCGCGTCCGCCAGCCAGGCATCGGCATCGAAGCCGGCACCGGCGCAGCTGCGGCCGATCAGCAGGCCATGCAGCTCGGCCGGGGTGACAGGGTGGCCATTGCTCGACAGCAGCATGGCGAAGGCGATGTAGGGCGATTGGGTATTGGGCATGGGCAGCTAGGCGCCAGACGGCGCAATGACTAGAATGAAGGCCTTGTATCCTAGCACCGGCAGGCGCGCCAAGACCATCAGCACTGGCCGCGTGGCGACTGTGCGGGCATGATCGCAAGGTGAGCCGACGATGGAGCGAATCGAGTGCAACCCATGCAAGAGAACGACCTGCAAGCGCTGATGAGCCGGTTCGAGTCGCTGATCGAGCGGGTCGAGCAACTAAAACGGCAAAACGCACTCTTAGTAGCGCAGGAAAAAACCTGGCGCGAGGAGCGCGCCCACCTCATCGAAAAGAACGAGATCGCCAAGCGCAAGATCGAATCGATGATCCTGCGCCTCAAGGCCCTGGAGCAAGACTCATGAGTTCAAGCAATAGCGTCACCGTCCAGATCCTCGACAAGGAATATTCGATCATCTGCCCGCCCGAGGAGCGCAACAACCTGGTCGGTGCCGCCCGTTACCTCGACGGCAAGATGCGCGAGATCCGCAGCAGCGGCAAAGTGATCGGCGCCGACCGCATCGCAGTCATGGCCGCCCTGAACATCACCCACGAGCTGTTGCACCGCCAGGACCGACCGGAAGCGCCGGCCAGTGGCGGCACCACCCGCGAGCAGGTGCGCGACCTGCTGGAACGGGTCGATCAGGCGCTGGCCGACGATCCGGTTAGCAAAAACGACTGAGATTGGTATACTGGCGCCACTCCCTGGGGGATGCGCCAGTCGGTTATGTCCCTGAGCCGATACGCACAACCACGGGGGTTGCACGCTGGGGCCGGTGTGCATGTCCGCCCGACGGAAAGCCTTAACGCCCCCTGCAATCTCCACCTTGAACTTTCGGGTTCAAGGGCTACACCGATAGCGGTCTTGTCGGGGAGCCTGCTTCAGAACTGCCCGCCTCACACGGCGGGCATTTCGTTTTCTCTGGGAACGCCCGTGCCATGACCGACACCGCGCCGCTCACCCGCCCCCAGCTTCGCCGCCTGCTGCGCAATGCGCGCCGCGCCCTTACACCCGCCCAGCAAAGCCAGGCCGCCCTTGGCCTGTACCGCCAGCTGGCGCAGGATCCGTTGTTCCGCCGCGCCCGCCACATTGCCCTGTACCTGCCCAATGACGGCGAGATCGACCCGCGCCTGTTGCTGCGCGAGGCACACAAGCGCGGCAAGCGCGTCTACCTGCCGGTGCTGCACGCCTGGCCACGCACGCGCATGGTGTTCCAGCGTTTCGAGCAGGGCGAAAAACTAAGGCTTAATCGCTTCCGGATCTCGGAACCGATCATCGAGCGCAAGCGCCAACGACCCGTCTGGGCGCTGGACCTGATCCTGCTGCCGCTGGTTGGTTTCGATGAGGTGGGGGGGCGTCTGGGTATGGGCGGTGGCTTCTACGACCGCAGCCTGGCTTACATGGGGCGGCGCAAGGGCTGGAAAAAACCGCTGTTGCTGGGGCTGGCGCACGAATGCCAGAAAGTCGAACGCCTTGATCAGGCCAGCTGGGATGTACCGCTGCGAGGGACGGTCTCGGACCGTGACAGGTACCTGGCGCCGAGGTGATCAGGCGCGAGAATAATGTGGATCAGCGCTGCTGTTGCGCCGGGTCGATCGGCATCTGCTGGCTGGCGGCGTCCAGCTTGCGCTCCCACAGGCCCTGCGCATAACCGGTAGTCACCACGCCCAGGCCGAAAATGAAGGCGAGGATCCAGAGCAGGTCCGGTTTACGTTGTTTCATCGAATGCCCCCCTAGGCAAACTGTCCATGCTCGGCGCCTTTATGGGTGGCGGCCGGAGCGTCTGTCTTTAAAATCGGCGCATTTTCCGCCAACGTGAGCCCACACGCAAACGTTGACGCCAACCGGCTGTCGGTTTGATGCAACGAGTTATTTCAAACCCTTTCAGGAGCAGTATCCATGGCCTACTGGCTGATGAAATCCGAGCCCGACGAGCTCTCCATCGAAAGCCTGGCAAGGCTCGGCAGCGCCCGCTGGGACGGGGTACGCAACTACCAGGCGCGCAACTTTCTGCGGGCCATGAGCGTCGGTGACGAGTTTTTCTTCTATCACTCCAGCTGCCCGCAACCAGGCGTGGCCGGCATTGCCCGAATCAGCGCCGCCGCCTACCCGGACCCGACCGCGCTGGACCCTGCAAGCCACTATCACGACCCCAAGGCCAGCGCCGACAAGAACCCCTGGAGCGCCGTGGACGTGGAGCATGTGCAGACCTTCCGCCAGGTACTCGGCCTGGGCCTGCTCAAACAGCAGGCCGCCCTCGAGGAGCTGCCGCTGGTACAGAAGGGCAGCCGCCTGTCGGTGATGCCGGTAACCGCAGCTCAGTGGGCGGCGATCATCGCCCTGGGCCGTTGATTACTGCACGATAAGGTTGTTGAACAGCAGGTCCTCGACGATCGGCTTGCCCTCTTCGGCTTCCATCACCTGCTGTACCTGCTTGAGCGCGTCCTGGCGCAGTTTTTCCTTGGCTTCGACGTTGCTCATGTTGTCCACACCTTGCTGGGTGAACAGCGCCACCAGTTGGTTGCGGATCAGCGGCTCGTGGTGCTTGACCGCGGCGGCGGCGGCATCGCCGGTCACGCGCAGGGCAACGTCGGCCTTGAACACCCGCAGCTTGGGGCTGCCGTCGAGGGCATAGTTGCCGACGAAGGGCGGGCTGAGGCTGATATAGCTCACCTTGGGCGCCCCTTCCTTGGCCTCCTCGGCCATCGCCGCGGCTGGCAGCATCAGGGCCAGCACCATCAAGATCCACGCTTTCACCAATTACGCTCCTCAATACAGTTGGCGCCAGCTTACCCAGCGCGCCGGGCAAACCCAAGCCCGGGCTTATGCCGGCACATCAGGGCGGGCCATGCTCGTTGACCGGCCAAACGGCCCTCCTACACTTATCGGCCACCACACGCAAAGGAATAGCCCTGATGAAAGCCTTGTTGTGCAAAGCCCTGGGCCCGGCGCGGGACCTGGTTCTGGAAGAGGTCGCCAGCCCCTCGCCGAAGAAGAACGAGATCCTGCTGGAGGTACATGCTGCCGGGGTCAACTTTCCCGACACCCTGATCATCGAAGGCAAGTACCAGTTCCAGCCGCCCCTGCCGTTCTCGCCCGGTGGTGAAGCGGCCGGCGTGGTCGCAGCGGTCGGCGAGAAGGCCGGTGCATTCAAGGTCGGTGACCGGGTCATGGCCCTGACCGGCTGGGGCGCCTTCGCCGAGCAGGTGGCGGTGCCGTTCTACAACGTGTTGCCGATCCCCGCGGGCATGGACTTCACCACCGCGGCTGCCTTCGGCATGACCTACGGCACCTCGATGCACGCGCTGACCCAGCGTGGCCAGCTCAAGGCCGGCGAGACCCTGCTGGTACTGGGCGCCTCGGGGGGCGTGGGCCTGGCGGCGGTGGAAATCGGCAAGGCCCTGGGTGCTCGGGTGATCGCTGCCGCCAGCAGCGCCGACAAGCTGGCGGTGGCCAAGGCAGCCGGTGCCGATGAGCTGATCGACTACAGCCAGGCCAGCCTGAAGGACGAGATCAAGCGCCTGACCGGCGGCCAGGGGGTGGATGTGGTCTACGACCCAGTCGGTGGCGCGTTGTTCGACCAGGCCGTGCGCGGCTTGGCGTGGAACGGGCGGCTGCTGGTGGTGGGCTTTGCCAGCGGCACGATCCCGCAGCTGCCGGTGAACCTGGCGCTGCTCAAGGGCGCGGCAGTGATCGGGGTGTTCTGGGGCGCGTTCGCCCAACGCCAGCCGGAGGACAACGCAGCCAACTTCCGCCAGCTGTTTGCCTGGCATGCCGAGGGCAAGCTGAAGCCGTTGGTGTCGCAGACCTTTGCATTGGCTGAAGGGGGGGCGGCGATCGAGCGCCTGGCGCAGCGCCAGGCGGTGGGCAAGCTGGTGGTGACCGCCCGGTAGACCTTATCGCGGGTCAAGCCCGCTCCCACGAGCGTCGCGGCATATAGCGTGGGAACGGGCTTGCCCCGCGATCAGACCTCGCGCAGGTTATGGCAGCGCCTGAACCGCGCCTCCAGGTTGCGATCCGGCATCTGGTGGCTGCGCAGGGCATTGAGCGTCTGCTCCACATATTCGCGCGTGGTGCCATAGCGCCCCGCAGCGCTGGCCAGGATCTGGCTCAACAGGGTGTCTGGCAGGTTGCCCGCGTAGCACGGCAGATGCCTTTCCAGCACAAAACCCAGGGCCTGCACCTTGCTGCCGTCGCCTAAGCGGCAACTGAGCCAGTGCGGACGATAGGCCGGATACGGCATCTCGCGCTGCCACAGCGCCATCAGCGAATCGTCCAGGTTGCTCTCGTCCAGGCGGTAGGCGAAACCGCTGCACGAACCGCCACGATCAAGGCCGAACACCAGCCCAGGGCATTCCGGGGTGCCGCGATGTTCGTGGGACCAGAGGTAAAGGCCACGGTGATAACCATGCACCCGCGCCCGCTGGCGCTCGACCGAATTGCACTCAGGGCGCCAGATCAACGAGCCATAGGCGAACAACCACACCGGGCCACCCGTGTGCTGGGCCATTGTTTGCTGCATCGAGTGCTGCAATTGTTCGCGGGTCAGTTGTTGCCCGAAATCGAGTGACGGGGGATATGAGACTTGCCAGGACAAACTTTCAAGTGTCGACATGAGCTGCCGCCATTATTTCCTGTGAACTACTGAAGTGCGCGTTCTATCGCGATTACTGCAGAGCCTGAGCCAACGTATTCGCGGGTAAACCCGCTCCCACAAAAGCAACGGCGGCCCTGTGGGAGCGGGTTTACCCGCGAATGCCACTGCGCCTAACCTAAAGTAGATCGCACGTCGGCCTCAAGCCTGGATGGAAGATTTCATTCAATCTTCCGCCGAACGGGAAGTAATGTTTCGAGTATAGCGAAAGTTATTAACCGTCTCGGCAATAATCCACGCCATATAATCAACGGAAAAAAATTGGTTATTAATAACGGCACGCCCTTGCGGCGTGCCGTGTTGTTTCAACCGCGCGGCGCGTAGGCGAAGACGTCAGCGCGCATGCGATGCGGGTCCATGCCGGCTTCTACCAGGGCATCGAGGGTGGCGTAGACCATGTTCGGCGAGCCACTGGCGTAGACGTGGACCTGGTTAAGGTCGTCGATGTCTTCGCAGACCGCTTCGTGCAGCAGGCCGCAACGCCCTTCCCAACCGCACAGGTCACTGACCACCTTGTGCAGGAACAGGTTGGGCAGGCGCTCCCACTCGGCCCAGTGCTCGATCCGGTAGAAGTCCTCGGGCCGGCGCACGCCCCAGTACAGGTGCACCGGGTGCTTGAAGCCCTGGGCGCGGCAGTGCTCGACCAGGCTGTGCATCTGGCCCATGCCGGTACCGGCGGCAATCAGCACCAGCGGGCCATCGGGAAGCTCGGCCAGATGCGCATCACCAAAGGGCAGTTCGATGCGCGCCAAGCCATTGCGTCGCAACTGCTCGATCAACTGCACGGCGCTGCTTTCGCGCGCCAGCACATGCAGCTCCAGCTCACGCCCGCCATGGGGTGCAGAGGCCAGCGAGAAAGCGGCCTTGTCCGCGCCTTCACGCTCGATCATCAGGTATTGCCCGGCGTGGTAACGCGGCGGCTTGCCAGCGGGTGCGCGCAGGCGCACACGCCAGACATCGCCACCGACGTCGACGCACTCGCTGACGGTGCAGGCCAGTTTGCGCACCGGCAGCTCGCCCAGGGCCAGCACACCGTCCCACAGCAAGACACAGTCCTCCAGCGGCTCGGCGATGCAGGTGAACAGCTCACCGTGATCGCGGATGACGCCTTCCTGGCGGATACGCCCTTCCACCAACAGCGCGGCGCAGACATGGCAGTTGCCGTTACGGCAGCTGTTCGGGCAGTCGTAGCCCAGGCGCCGCGCCGCATCCAGAATCCTTTCGCCCGGTTCCACCGCCAGCACCGCGCCGGACGGCTGCAAGGTTACCTGCATCAATCTATTCCCAACTGATCCCACAGCTCATCGATACGGCGGGTGACGGCCTCGTCCTTGACGATGACCCGGCCCCATTCGCGTGTAGTCTCGCCCGGCCATTTGTGCGTGGCATCCAGGCCCATCTTCGACCCCAGCCCCGACACCGGCGACGCGAAGTCGAGGTAATCGATGGGAGTGTTGTCGATCATCACCGTATCACGCTTGGGGTCCATGCGCGTGGTGATGGCCCAGATCACATCGTTCCAGTCGCGGGCGTTGATATCGTCGTCGGTGACGATAACGAACTTGGTGTACATGAACTGTCGCAGGAACGACCACACTCCCAGCATCACGCGCTTGGCGTGGCCTGGGTACTGCTTTTTCATGGTCACCACCGCCATCCGGTACGAGCAGCCTTCCGGCGGCAGGTAGAAGTCGACGATCTCGGGAAACTGCTTCTGCAGGATCGGCACGAACACCTCGTTCAGTGCCACGCCAAGGATCGCCGGCTCATCCGGTGGTCGGCCGGTGTAGGTGCTGTGGTAGATCGGTTTTTGCCGATGGGTGATGCGCTCGACGGTGAACACCGGGAAGCTGTCCACCTCGTTGTAGTAACCGGTGTGGTCACCGTACGGCCCTTCCGGGGCCATTTCGCCCGGGTGGATCACACCTTCGAGGATGATCTCGGCGGTGGCCGGCACCTGCAGGTCGCTGCCTCGGCATTTCACCAGCTCGGTGCGGTTGCCACGCAGCAGGCCGGCGAAGGCGTATTCGGACAGGGTGTCCGGGACCGGGGTCACGGCACCGAGGATAGTCGCCGGGTCCGCCCCCAGGGCCACGGCCACCGGGAAGGGTTGGCCGGGGTGTTTCTCGCACCACTCGCGGTAGTCCAGGGCACCGCCGCGGTGGCTCAGCCAACGCATGATGACCTTGTTGCGGCCGATCACCTGCTGGCGATAGATGCCGAGGTTCTGCCGGTCCTTGTTCGGGCCGCGGGTGACGGTCAGGCCCCAGGTGATCAGCGGCGCCACGTCGCCCGGCCAGCAGTGCTGGATCGGCAGTTGCCCGAGGTCGACGTCATCGCCCTCGACCACCACCTCCTGGCACACCGCGTCCTTGACCACCTTAGGCGCCATCGACACGACCTTCTTGAAGATCGGCAGTTTCGACCAGGCGTCCTTCAAGCCTTTCGGCGGCTCGGGTTCCTTGAGGAACGCCAGCAGCTTGCCGATCTCGCGCAGCTCGCTGACCGACTCGGCGCCCATGCCCATGGCCACGCGCTCGGGGGTGCCGAACAGGTTGCCCAGTACCGGGATGTCGAAGCCGGTGGGCTTTTCGAACAGCAACGCCGGGCCCTTGGCGCGCAGGGTGCGGTCGCAGACTTCGGTCATTTCCAGGACGGGGGAGATGGGAACCTGGATGCGCTTGAGTTCACCGCGCTGTTCCAGGCCACGGATGAAGTCGCGCAAATCGCGATACTGCATGCATGAGCCTCGTGTTGGCCGTATCGGTCGGGGGTGCAGAGTGTAGCGCCGTTGGCGGGGTAAAGGCCAAAAATGACTTGGGGCCGCTACGCGACCCATCGCTGGCAAGCCAGCTCCCACAGGGTCCGATGTGGTCCTTGTGGGAGCTGGCTTGCCAGCGATGGGCTGCACAGCAGCCCCAATAACAGCCAGACCCGAAGCTTACTTACGCTTCATCGACAAGAAGAACTCATCGTTGGTCTTGGTCTGCTTGAGCTTGTCGACCAGGAACTCGATGGCGGCGATTTCATCCATCGGGTGCAGCAGCTTGCGCAGGATCCACATGCGCTGCAGTTCGTCGTCGGCGGTCAGCAACTCTTCGCGGCGGGTGCCGGACTTGTTGATGTTGATGGCCGGGAACACACGCTTCTCGGCGATGCGGCGGTCCAGTGGCAGCTCCATGTTGCCGGTACCCTTGAACTCTTCGTAGATCACTTCGTCCATCTTCGAGCCGGTCTCGACCAGCGCGGTGGCGATGATGGTGAGCGAGCCGCCTTCTTCGATGTTACGCGCGGCACCGAAGAAGCGCTTCGGCTTCTCCAGGGCGTGGGCATCGACACCACCGGTCAGCACCTTGCCGGAGCTCGGAATCACGGTGTTGTAGGCACGGGCCAGACGAGTAATGGAGTCGAGCAGGATGACCACATCTTTCTTGTGCTCGACCAGGCGCTTGGCCTTCTCGATGACCATTTCGGCAACCTGCACGTGGCGGGTTGGTGGCTCGTCGAAGGTGGAGGCGACCACTTCGCCGCGCACGGTGCGCTGCATCTCGGTCACTTCTTCCGGGCGCTCGTCGATCAGCAGGACGATCAGGTGGCACTCGGGGTTGTTGCGGGTGATGTTGGCCGCGATGTTCTGCAGCATGATCGTCTTACCGGCTTTTGGCGGCGCGACGATCAGGCCACGCTGGCCTTTGCCGATTGGAGCGCACAGGTCGATGACGCGACCAGTGAGGTCTTCGGTGGAGCCGTTACCGGCTTCCATCTTCAGACGCTTGTTCGGGAACAGCGGCGTCAGGTTTTCGAACAGGATCTTGTTCTTCGCGTTTTCCGGACGATCGAAGTTGATCGTGTCGACCTTCAACAGGGCGAAGTAACGCTCCCCTTCCTTCGGCGGGCGGATCTTGCCGACGATGGTGTCGCCGGTGCGCAGGTTGAAGCGACGGATCTGGCTGGGCGAAACGTAGATATCGTCGGGGCCGGCCAGGTAAGAGGCATCAGCGGAACGCAGGAAACCGAAACCATCCTGGAGAATCTCCAGCACGCCGTCACCCGAGATCTCTTCGCCGCTTTTCGCGTGCTTCTTCAACAGGGCGAAAATCACGTCCTGTTTGCGCGAACGGGCCATGTTTTCGATGCCCATCTGTTCGGCCATTTCCAAAAGATCGGTAATCGGCTTTTGCTTGAGTTCAGTCAGGTTCATAAGGGGAGTGACGTAATCATGTAAGAAGGGAGAGAGTTAAGCTTTGGCTTAATGAGGCCGCGCCGCTAGATGGCGACAGGATCGCGTACTGATTCGAATTGGGATGCTTCGGCGACGGCGTGCAGAGGGCACTGAAAGAAGCAGTGCGAGGCCGAATGTAACACTTGCTTTTTTCGACGTCTAGTGGTTTTGACCACACGTATCGACAGGTTTTTATCTGGGCTGGCGCCATCGCGGGGCAAGCCCGCTCCCACGCCGATCAACGGCGGCAGATAAAAAAAGCCCCGCATTTGCGGGGCTTTTTTACATCACAGGTGGGCGTCGATGAACGCGGTCAGCTGCGATTTGGACAGGGCGCCGACCTTGGTGGCCTCGACGTTGCCGTTCTTGAACAGCATCAGGGTCGGGATGCCACGCACGCCGTGCTTGGCCGGGGTTTCCTGGTTTTCGTCGATGTTCAGCTTGGCGACGACCAGCTTGCCTGCGTAGTCTTCGGCGATGGCGTCCAGTACCGGAGCGATCATCTTGCATGGGCCGCACCATTCAGCCCAGTAGTCGACCAGCACCGCACCTTCGGCCTTGAGTACGTCGGCTTCGAAGCTGGCGTCGGTGACGTGTTTGATTTTGTCGCTCATGGAAATCTCCAAGGTCGTAAGCAATAAAAAAACGTGGCCCATGATAGCGGCACCGGCTGGCTACAGGAAGCCACGGACGATTGACTGTATCTATAGTTGTGCAAGACCCCACGAATCGAAACTGTCATATCACCGTCATAACATCGCTATCACATTGCCATGCATCAAAGCCTTGCAGTGCTGCGCGTTGGCGGATGGCCACGATCGTGGCACGATTGCCAGGTTAACGACCGAGAACCCCCAGACCATGCCGCATACCACCGCGAAGAACCTGTCTCTGATCGCCGCCATCGACCTGGGCTCCAACAGCTTCCATATGGTCGTGGCCAAGGCCCATCACACGGAAATCCGCATTCTTGAGCGGCTCGGAGAAAAGGTTCAGCTCGCTGCCGGCATCGACGAGGAGCGCAAGCTCAGCGAAGAAGCCATGCAACGGGGCCTGGAGTGCCTCAAGCGCTTCGCCCAACTGATCAACGGTATGCCGGCCGGCGCGGTGCGCATCGTCGGCACCAACGCCCTGCGCGAAGCGCGTAACCGCAATGAATTCATCCTGCGCGCCGAAGCCATTCTCGGCCACCCGGTCGAGGTCATCTCTGGCCGTGAAGAAGCGCGCCTGATCTACCTGGGGGTTTCCCACACCCTCGCCGACACCCCCGGCAAGCGCCTGGTCGCCGACATCGGCGGCGGCAGCACCGAGTTCATCATCGGCCAGCGCTTCGAGCCACTGCTGCGCGAAAGCCTGCAGATGGGCTGCGTAAGCTTCACCCAGCGCTACTTCCGCGATGGCAAGGTCACCCCGGCGCGCTATGCCCAGGCCTACACCGCCGCACGCCTGGAGCTGATGAGCATCGAGAACGCCCTGCACCGCCTGACCTGGGACGAGGCCATCGGCTCGTCCGGTACCATCCGGGCCATTGGCGCGGCGATCAAGGCCGGCGGCCTGGGCAACGGCGAGGTCAACGCCGAGGGCCTGGCCTGGGTCAAGCGCAAGCTGTTCAAGCTGGGCGAAACCGACAAGATCGACTTCGAAGGGGTCAAGCCCGACCGCCGGGCGATCTTCCCGGCGGGCCTGGCAATCCTCGAGGCCATCTTCGACGCCCTGGAGCTGGCACGCATGGACCACTGCGACGGCGCCCTGCGTGAAGGCGTGCTGTTCGACCTGCTGGGCCGCCACCACCATGAAGACGTGCGCGAACGCACCCTGAACTCGCTGATGGAGCGCTACCACGTCGACCAGGGCCAGGCCGCGCGCGTCGAGCGCAAGGCCTTGCACGCCTTCGACCAGGTAGCCGCGGCATGGGACCTTGAAGAGGGTAATTGGCGCGATCTGCTGGGTTGGGCTGCGAAAGTGCACGAAGTGGGGCTGGACATCGCCCACTATCACTACCACAAGCACGGCGCCTACCTGCTCGAGCACTCCGACCTGTCGGGCTTCTCCCGCGAGGACCAGCAGATGATGGCCCTGCTGGTGCGTGGCCACCGCCGCAACATCCCCAAGGACAAGTTCGCCGAATTCGGCGACGAAGGCGTCAAGCTGATTCGCCTGTGCGTGCTGCTGCGCTTCGCCATCCTGTTCCACCACATCCGCGGCACCCAGCAGATGCCACAGGTGGTACTGCAAGCGGCTGATGACAGCCTGGAGGTTGTGTTCCCTGACGGCTGGCTGGAGCAGAACCAGCTGACCCAGGCCGACTTCGCCAACGAGGCGGAGTGGCTGGCTCGGGTTGGGTTCGTGCTGAGCGTCAGGTAAGCCTGAGCACGACCATCATGGGAGCGGGCTTGCCCCGCGATAGCAATGCCAACCTCAGCATCGCTATCGCGGGACAAGTCGCATCGGCGCACCGCCGCTCCCACGCATTGACCTGACCTGCCATCCACCGCGTCGCCTGCTTCGCGGCTAAAGCCGCTCCCACAGGGAAAGCGGCTCGCCATCACACCTAGCGAACGTTCAGCACCGGGTTGCTCAAGCGCTCCAGCAGCGCCGCCTGGGCACTGCGCGGGTTCTGGTTGCCGGTCGGCGAGCTGCGCACGTAGCGCCCGTCCGGCTGCAGGGTCCAGGCCTGGGTGTTGTCGGTCAGGTAGCCTTCCAGTTCCTTCTTCACCCGCAGCAGCAACTTCTTGCCTTCCACCGGGAAGCAGGTCTCCACACGCTTGTCGAGGTTGCGCTCCATCCAGTCGGCACTGGACAGGTAGATCTGCTCCTCACCGCCATTGAGGAAGTAGAACACCCGCGTGTGCTCGAGGAAGCGGCCGATGATCGAGCGCACGTTGATGTTGTGCGATACCCCCGGGATGCCCGGGCGCAGGCAGCACATGCCACGCACCACCAGGTCGATGCGCACGCCCGACTGGCTGGCCTTGTACAGTGCCTTGATGATCTTGGCGTCGGTCAACGAGTTGAACTTGGCAATGATGTGCGCAGGCTTTCCGTCCAGGGCGAACTGGGTCTCCCGGGCGATCATGTCGAGCATGCCCTTCTTCAGGGTGAACGGCGCGTGCAAGAGTTTCTTCATGCGCAGGGTCTTGCCCATGCCGATCAGCTGGCTGAACAGTTTGCCGACGTCCTCGGTGAGGGCGTCGTCGGAGGTCAGCAGGCTGTAGTCGGTGTACAGGCGGGCGTTGCCGGCGTGGTAGTTGCCGGTACCCAGGTGCGCATAACGCACGATCTCACCCTGCTCGCGGCGCAGGATCAGCATCATCTTGGCGTGGGTCTTGAAGCCCACCACCCCGTAGATCACCACCGCGCCGGCGGCCTGCAGGCGGCTGGCCATCTGCAGGTTGGACTCTTCGTCGAAGCGTGCACGCAATTCGATCACCGCAGTGACCTCCTTGCCGTTACGCGCCGCGTCCACCAGCGCGTCGACGATCTCCGAGTTGGCGCCCGAACGGTACAGGGTTTGGCGCACGGCCAGCACGTGCGGGTCCTTGGCGGCCTGGCGCAGCAGGTCGATCACCGGGGTGAAAGACTCGAACGGGTGCATCAGCAGGATGTCCTGCTTGCCGATCACGCTGAAGATGTTGTCGGCGTTCTGCAGCAGCTTGGGGATCGCCGGGGTGAACGGCGTGTACTGCAGCTCGGGGTGGCTGTCGAGGCCGGTGATGCTGAACAGGCGGGTCAGGTTGACCGGGCCGTTGACCTGGTACAGCTCGCTCTCGCTCAGGCTGAACTGCTTGAGCAGGTAGTCGGACAGGTGTTTCGGGCAGGTGTCGGCCACCTCGAGGCGTACCGCGTCGCCATAGCGGCGCGAGAACAGCTCGCCGCGCAGGGCGCGCGCCAGGTCGTCGACCTCTTCGGAGTCCAGCGCCAGGTCGGCGTTACGGGTCAGCCGGAACTGGTAGCAGCCCTTGACCTTCATGCCCTGGAACAGATCATCGGCGTGAGCGTGGATCATCGACGACAGGAACACATAGTTGTCGCCAGGGCCACCGACCTCTTCCGGCACACGGATCACGCGCGGCAGCAGGCGTGGCGCCGGGATGATCGCCAGGCCCGAGTCGCGACCGAAGGCATCGACGCCTTCGAGCTCGACGATGAAGTTCAGGCTCTTGTTCACCAACAGCGGGAACGGGTGGGTCGGGTCGAGGCCGATCGGGGTGATGATCGGGGCGATCTCGTCGCGGAAGTAGCGGCGCACCCAGGCCTTGAGCTTGGTCGTCCAGTAACGGCGGCGGATGAAGCGGATCTGGTGTTTTTCCAGTTCCGGCAGCAGCACGTCGTTGAGGATCGCGTACTGGCGCTCCACCTCGAAATGCACCAGCTCGCTGATCCGCGCCAGCGCCTGGTGCGGCTGCAGGCCGTCGGCCCCGGCCTGCTCACGGGCGAAGTTGATCTGCTTCTTCAGGCCCGCCACGCGGATCTCGAAGAACTCGTCCAGGTTGCTGGAGAAGATCAGCAGGAACTTCAGCCGCTCAAGCAGCGGGTACGACTCATCCAGCGCCTGCTCCAGCACGCGGATGTTGAACTGCAGCTGGGAAAGCTCGCGATGAATGTACAGGCTGCTGTCGTCCAGGCTCGGCACGGCGATTGCCGGGGCCGGCGCCGGCGCGGGGGCCACGCTTTCGACCACGGGCGCAGGCTCGGCCTCTGCTGCCGGCGGCAGGTCTGGCGGGGTCTGCACCATCTCTTCGGGCACGGCCTGGGCATCCTTGATCGCGACAGGTGTGAGCACTTCGTTATTCATCTGAGGTTCCTGTGAGGGCGTTATTGCCCTCTCAACATTTGAGCGGCGCGCACGGCGAAATAAGTCAGGATGCCATCGGCACCTGCCCGTTTGAATGCGGTAAGGGATTCGAGGATCACGGCTTCACTCAGCCAGCCGTTCTGGATCGCGGCCATGTGCATGGCGTACTCGCCACTGACCTGGTAGGCGAAGGTCGGCACCTTGAACTCGGCTTTTACCCGCTGGACGATGTCCAGGTACGGCATGCCCGGCTTGACCATGACCATGTCGGCGCCTTCGGCCAGGTCCAGGGCCACTTCGTGCAGGGCTTCGTTGCTGTTGGCCGGGTCCATCTGGTAGGACGCTTTGTTGGCCTTGCCCAGGTTCAGCGCCGAACCGACCGCGTCGCGGAACGGGCCGTAATAGGCGCTGGCGTACTTGGCCGAGTAGGCCATGATGCGCACGTTGACGTGACCGGCCAGTTCCAGGGCCTCGCGGATCGCTCCGAGACGGCCGTCCATCATGTCGGACGGGGCGACGACCTGGGCGCCGGCGTCGGCGTGGGACAGGGCCTGGCGCACCAGGGCATCGACGGTGATGTCGTTCTGAACGTAACCCTCTTCATCGAGGATGCCGTCCTGGCCGTGGGTGGTGAACGGGTCCAGCGCCACGTCGGTGATCACCCCCAGCTCCGGGAAGCGCGCGCGCAGGGCGCGGGTGGCACGCTGGGCGATACCGTCCGGGTTCCAGGCTTCGGCGCCATCGAGGGATTTCTTCTCGGTCGGGGTTACCGGGAACAGCGCCAGCGCCGGAATGCCCAGCTCAACCCAGCCCTGTGCGGCTTCGAGCAGCAGGTCGATCGACAGACGTTCGACGCCCGGCATCGAGGGGACTTCTTCACGGCGGTTCTCGCCGTCCAGTACGAATACCGGCAGGATCAGGTCATCGACGGTCAGGGTGTTTTCGCGAACCAGGCGACGGGAAAAGTCGTCCCGGCGGTTGCGACGCAGGCGGGTGGCAGGAAACAGACGGTTGGCGGGGGTAAAGCTCACGGCAGACTCCTGAGCCCGCGCAGGCGGGCGAGCGCGACAGTTATAAGCGGCCATTATGACGCCTGTGTTACACCCTAGGGCAACCCTGCGACTTGTGGCCGCAGGCATTGTCCTTGTAGGAAATGTTCACGTCGAGACACATTTGGACACTTTCCCGAACGGGCACGAAGGGGTAGGCTGCGCGTTCATTTCGCCAGCACGTCAGAAAATGCTTCAACAATTCCTGAACGATTTCGGCTATTTCGCCCTGTTTCTCGGCACGTTCTTCGAAGGCGAGACCATTCTCGTGCTCGCAGGTTTTCTGGCGTTCCGCGAATACATGGACATCAAGCTGGTGGTGCTGGTGGCGTTCTGCGGCAGCTATGCAGGCGATCAACTGTGGTACTTCATGGGCCGCCGCCACGGGCGCAAGATCCTCGCCCGCAAGCCGCGCTGGCAGGCCATGGGTGACCGGGCGCTGGAACACATCCGCCGCCACCCCGACCTGTGGGTCCTGAGTTTTCGCTTCGTCTACGGCCTGCGCACGGTGATGCCGGTGGCCATCGGCCTGTCCGGCTACCCGCCACGCCGCTACCTGCTGCTCAATGGCATTGGCGCCGCCGTCTGGGCCCTGGCCCTGGGGCTTGCCGCCTACCACTTCGGCGCCATCCTCGAAGGCATGCTGGGCAGCATCAAGAAGTACGAGCTATGGGTGCTCGGCACCCTGCTGGGCCTGGGCCTGCTGCTCTGGCTGCGCCGGCGCTTCCGTACCCAGCGCGCCGAGCGCCGCGCGGCGGCACAAGGCCAGGAAGCCCAAGCTGAGCAAGCTGTAAGCCAGGAGCAGTCCCCAGGCCAGGGGCGTGACCAGCACTAACCCCGAAGCGCCGGCCAGATACAGTGCCGGCGCATTCAGCAGCAGCCGCAGCAACTCCATGCGCCCTGCCCAGGGCCGATCTTCCAGCGCCGCGCCCAACGCGAACAAACCGAACGCCATCACCGCCCAGCCCAGCAACAGCGCGGCGAACGGCACCCGCTCGGCCACGTCCATCAAGTAACTGCCCAGCGCCACGTAGACCGCGAACTGCACAACCACGTACAGCTGCTGCATGCCGTGCAGCGCGATGGCGAACTTGCGAAAGCGCGCCAGGTCCTGCTTGGGGTGCGGGTCAGCCGCCGCCACATCTGCCGGGCGCCAACCGGTGGGCATGAACCAGATGCGCAGCTTGTCCCACAGGCGGCCGGTACGCCGGGCATCCGCCCAGAGCTGCGCATAGAACTGCAGGTTGGCCCACAGCGGGTTCCAGCTGGCCAGCGGCGTGGTCACGCCGAAGATCACCGGCTCATCGTCGTCCTCCTCCTGGAAGGTGCCGAACAGCCGGTCCCAGAAGATGAACACACCGCCGTAGTTGCAATCCAAGTAGCGAGGATTCTGCGCATGGTGGACACGATGGTTGGACGGCGTGATCAGCACCCATTCGAGCCAGCCCAGCTTGGGCACATGGCGGGTGTGCACCCAGAACTGATACAGCAGGTTCAGCGACGCCACGGTGATGAACACCACCGGCGGCACGCCGAGCAGCGCCAGCGGCAGGTAGAAGATCCACGAGAAGATGAAGCCGCTGCTGGTCTGGCGCAGCGCCGTGGTGAGGTTGTATTCCTCGCTCTGGTGATGCACCGAATGCGCCGCCCACAGCACGTTGCGCTCGTGGCCCAGGCGGTGCAGCCAGTAATAGCAGAAGTCATAGAGCACGAAGGCGCCCACCCACACCCACCAGGCCTCGGCCGGCGGGCGCAGCAGCGCCAGGTGTTCCCAGGCCAGGGCATAGCTGAGCAGCCCGACGCCCTTGGTCAAAAGGCCGGTACTGGTCGACAGCACGCCGGTGCTCAAGCTGTTGATCGAATCGGCCAGTTGGTAGTTGCGCTGGCCGCGCACGCGGTCGGCGACCAGCTCCACGGCGATCAGCACAAAGAACATCGGCACAGCCAGCAGAATCAGGTCCATCGGCGGCAGTCTCCAAGGGTGTCGCAAGAGATTAGGCCGCGCCTGCCCTAACCCCTATGGCCACATCTGCCAAACTAGAGGACATTTAGCGCCTCGACACTGGAGTAATGAGCATGACGAAGAAAGTTGCGGTGATCCTTTCCGGCTGTGGCGTGTATGACGGCGCCGAAATCCACGAGAGCGTGATCACCTTGCTGCGCCTCGACCAGCGCGGCGCCCAGGTGCAGTGCTTCGCACCGAACATCGCGCAGATGCATGTGATCGATCACCTGACCGGCGAACAGATGCCCGAGTCGCGCAACGTGCTGGTCGAGTCGGCACGCATTGCCCGGGGCGAGGTGAAGGACATTCGCGAGGCCAAGGTCGAAGACTTCGATGCACTGATCGTACCCGGCGGTTTCGGCGCCGCGAAGAACCTCTCCAACTTCGCCGTCGAAGGCACCAATTGCAGCGTGAACCCCGACGTGCTGGCCCTGGCCGAAGCCTTCGCCGATGCCTGCAAGCCGGTCGGCCTGATGTGCATCTCGCCAGCCCTGGCCGCCAAGATCTATGGCCCGGGCGTGGTCTGCACCATCGGTAACGACGCCGGCACCAGCGCAGCCGTGGTGAAGATGGGCGGCACCCACCAGGAGTGCGATGTGCATGACATCGTCGAAGACACCCAACGCAAGTTGGTGACCACCCCGGCCTACATGCTGGCCAAGTCGATCAGCGAAGCCGCCGGCGGCATCTACAAGCTGGTGGATCGGGTGCTGGAGCTGACCCACGAGGGTGACAAGTAAACCCCGTAGTGAACGGGAAGAGCCGCAAGTGGCTAATGCCTGTCAGTTAGCACTTCATCGCACTTATTGGGGCTGCTTTGCAGCCCTTCGCGGGTAAACCCGCTCCCACAGGCTCAGTGCAATCTGTGTGGGAGCGGGTTTACCCGCGAAGGGCCGCAAAGCGGCCCTTTTCATGGCCTCAGCCTTTGCGAGTAGTCCGGCTCAGTTGCCCATCCACCCCCACCGGCACCTCACCCGCCAGGGTGACCCGGCGCACCACGCGCGGCTGGGTGCCATAGTCGTCCACCGCGTAGTGCTGGGTCGCGCGGTTATCCCAGATCGCCACATCCCCCGCCTGCCAGCGCCAGCGCACGGTGTTCTCCAGGCGCGTCACATGCCCCTGCAGCACCGCGAACAGGTGCTGCGAATCGGCCAGTGAATAGCCCTTGATGCGTTTGACGAAATGCCCCAGCTGCAGCGCCCGCTCGCCGCTGATCGGGTGCACCCGCACCACCGGGTGCTCGGTTTCGTACACCGTCGAGGTGAACACCTTGCGGTAGCGCTCGAGCTTGGCTGGGTCCACGTCCGGCTTCACGCTGGCGTAGTCGTACTCGTTGCTGTGCACCGCCCACAACTGGTCGGCCAGCGCCCGCAGGGGTTCTGGCAGCTCTTGGTAAGCGGCGGCGGTGTTGGCCCACACCGTGTCGCCACCAGAGGCCGGGGCAACTACGCTGCGCAGGATCGAGGCCTTGGGGTAGGCGTCGACGAAGGTCACGTCGGTGTGCCAGGAATTGGCCCGCTGGCCCTCGGCGCCATCGAGCTGGAGCAAGTAACTGGTGCCGTCCACCACCGGCACCGTGGGGTGGGCGATCGGCTCGCCCAGCAGCTGGGCGAAGGCCTCCTGGCCGATGTCATCGAGGTGGTCCTGGCCGCGGAAGAAGATCACCTTGTGCTGCACCAGCGCCGCCTGAATCGCGTCGATGGTGGCCGGGTCGAGGTCGGCGGACAGTTTGACGCCACGGATCTCGGCGCCGATGCGCCCGGCGACGGGGTGGATATCCAGCTCAAGGGTGTGTGGCGCGTTAGCCAGTGCGGCGTTGCTCATGGTCGTGGTCCTCAGGGTTTTTGTCGGGGTTTGAAATTCAGCGGGCGGCCTGCACGGCCTGGTCCTGTTGCAGGGCGGCATCGAGGAAGCGCGGTTCTACCCAGTCGCTTACCTGGAAATCCCGGCGGATCAGGCGCTCCTTGGCGGCCAGGTCCACGCCCTGTTGCAGCAGGCCGACGAAGCCGGCGTCCAGGCGCGGGTCGAAATAGGCGGCCAAGTTTTCCTCGGCCAGGTCATCGCGCAGGATGCTCTTCGGCCAGTTGGCGGTGTTGGCCACGAGGTCGATGTAGGCGTCGCGGTTGTGCTCGTCGCGCAGCCACTTCACCGCCTGCAGCTGGGCATTGACCAGGCGCTGCACCAGTTCGGGGTGCTGGCGGATGAAGTCGCCGGTACCCAGCAGCACCGCCTGGGTGCTGCCGGCGCCCTTGAGGTCGCGGGAGTTGACCGGCAGCTCGACCAGGCCGCGTTCGCGCAGCGACAACAGGTTGGACAGGCCCCAGGTGGCGTCGATCTGCTTGGCCGCCAGCGCAGCGTTGGCGGCGTTGAAGTCCAGGTTGATGACTTTCAGCTCACGCTCGGTCAGCCCCTGGCTGGCCAGGGCGCTGGCGAACGACAGCTGGTTGGCGGTACCGCGGAACACCGCCACGCGCTTGCCCTTGAGGTCCGCCAGGCTGTGGATGCCCGAGCCCGGCACCACGCCGAGGTAGCTCTTCACCCCGCGCACCCCGGCCGACAGCACGCGGGTGTCCAGGCCATTGGCCTTGCCGATGATCGCGGCCAGGTCACCCAGGTAGGCGAAGTCGGCCTGGCCGTTGGCCAACGCCTCGTTGACCACGGGGCCGGCGCCCTTGAAGAAGCGCCAGTCGATACGGATGCCGTCCTTGGCAAACTCTTTTTCCAGCAACTGCTGGTCGCGCAACACATCGACCACGCCACCGGCGCTGGGCTTGCTGCCGGCGCTGAGGTCGGGCACGGCAATCCGGATCACGTCGGGCTGCGCGGCCAGCGCCGCCAGCGGCAAGGCGCTCAGCAAGCCGGCGAGCAGCGGAGTGAGCAGATGGCGAAAGGGGGTTTTCATGGCAAGGCTCCTTGGCAAGCTGCCACCGGCGATGGCCGGCGCTTTGGCCAGAAGCTAGGCGGGTTGGGTTAGAACCTACAAAGATCAATACGTCATTCTTCAGTAACCAGAAGGCATAAATCAGCGGCCATGCGGGTCTTGGGGCGGCTTGCAGACAGCGCATGGAAAATATGAGGAAAACGCAACGGATCAGGGCTTCCCGATGCAGGGGGCGCATGCTCTTATCTCTTGAATGTTATTTGTGTGAATTTTTAATTCCATAAATGAATAAACAAGGAACGGTTTGGGAGATGGCCTGATGAGCGGAGTTTTGAGCAAGCCCGGATGGCTTCTGGGGCCACTGAACGGCCCTTTCGCCACGCACAGCCATGCCGCCCTGCCTTGGGTCGTGCCGTTGCTGTTGGCGGCGTTGTGGGGGGTGGCCAGCCACGAGCACTGGATGAGCGAGCAGATCCTGCCGGCGCCGTCGCTGGTCTGGCAGAGCGCCTTGGAGTTTGGCTCCGGGGAGTTGTGGAGCCATCTGTGGATAAGCTTGCAACGCCTGCTGTGGGGTTTGCTGGCGGGCATCGCCAGTGGCCTGCTGCTGGGCACCTGGCTGGGTGCTTCGCGGCGGGCGCAGACACTGGTGCTGCCGACCTTCGTGGCCCTGGCGCAAATCCCCACGCTGGCCTGGATCCCGCTGTTCATGCTGTTCTTCGGCATTGGCGAAGTGCTCAAGCTGGTGGTGCTGGTCAAGGCGGTGGTGGTACCGGTCACCCTGCACACCCTGGTCGGCGTGCGCGACGCACAACCCAAGCTGCGCGAAGCCGCCGCCACCTTGCGCCTGCCAGCGCACCTGTTGTTCCTGCGCCTGCTGCTGCCGGCTGCCCTGCCCGCCTTTCTCGCCGGCGTACGCCTGGCCCTGGCCACCGGCTGGACCTCGCTGCTGGCGGTCGAGCTGCTGGCCTCCAGTGAAGGCATCGGCTACCTGATGGTCTGGGGCCGCCAGCTGTTCATGCTCGACCTGGTGTTCCTCTGCATCCTGCTGATCGGCCTGGTCGGCGCGCTGATGGATCGGGGCTTCTCGCGCCTGGAGCGCAGCCTGCTGTACTGGCCGCAACCGGCCACCGGCGAGCAGCTGCGTGGCGGCATTACCAAGGGCTGGCAGAGCCTGCTGCTGCCAGCGGCGTTGTTGGCCCTGTGGCAGGCTGCCAACAGTTTCGGCTGGGTAGACGCCAACATCCTCGCCTCACCGCTGGATGTGCTGCGCAGCCTGTACGCCGGGCTGCAGGATGGCTCGCTGAGCGAAGCCTTGCTGCTTAGCCTGCAACGCACCCTGGCTGGGTTGCTGCTCGGTGGCGGCGCGGGCTTTGCCCTGGGGCTGCTGCTGGGCTTGTCGCAATACAGCGAACGCCTGCTCGGCCCGAGCATGTCGGCGCTGCGCCAGGTGGCGCTGTTTGCCTGGGTCCCGTTGCTTACCGCCTGGTTCGGCCTGGGGGAAGGCGCCAAGCTGGTGTTCGTCGCCCTCGCGGCGTTCTTCCCGCTGCTGATCGCCACCCAGCGCGGCATCGCCAGCCTGTCGCCGCAGCTGGGCGAGGCGGCCCAGGCGCTGCGCCTGGGCTTGGTACAACGCCTGCGCCTGCTGGTGCTGCCGGGCGCTGCGCCGGCGATCTTCGCCGGCCTGCGGCTGTCGCTGATCTACGCCTGGCTGGGCACCATCGGCGCCGAATACTTCATGCCCTCGGACGGCGGCATCGCCAGCCTGATGATCGGTGCCCAGCAATTGTTCCGCATGGACCAGGTGATGGCCGCCATGGTCCTGATCGGCCTGGTCGGCGCCCTGCTCGGCCACCTTGGCCAACGCCTCGAATCGCGCGCCACGCGCTGGAGATCCGCATGAACGCCTTCATCACCCCGGCCCTGCACGCGGCCAACCAAGCTGATGCCACACCGCCGCTGGTCAGCTTCGAAAAAGTCGGCAAGACCTTCAGCGTGGACGGCCAGCCGTTCGAAGCCATTCGCGACTTCGACCTGTCGATCGAGCAAGGCGAATTCATCGCCATCGTCGGCTCGTCGGGCTGCGGCAAGTCCACCCTGCTGCGCCTGCTGGTGGGCCTGGACAACGACTACAGCGGCCAGATCCGCGTCGATGGCAAGCCCGTCAGTGGTATCGGCGGCGAGCGCGGCATCGTGTTCCAGGAGCACCGGCTGTTCCCCTGGCTGACGGTGGAGCAGAACATCGCCCTTGGGTTGGTCAACGACAAGCTCACCCAGGGCGAGCGCGCCCGTCGGGTGCATGAGTTCGTGCAACTGGTGGGGCTGGTCGGTTTCGAATCGGCCTACCCGCACCAGCTCTCCGGTGGCATGGCCCAGCGCGTGGCGATCGCCCGGGGGCTGGTGGCCAGCCCGCGCATCCTGCTGCTCGACGAACCGTTCGGCGCCCTGGATGCACTGACCCGCCAGCAGTTGCAGGACGAGTTGCTGGCGATACGTGAGCGTTCGGGGGTGACCATTCTGCTGGTGACCCACGATGCCGAAGAGGCGACCTACCTGGCCGACCGGGTGGTGGTGCTGGAACCGCGGCCGGGGCGGATCAAGGCGGTGGTGGAGATTGGGCTGCCGCATCCGCGCCAACGCACCGGGGTGGCGCTGCATGGCTTGCGCGAGAAGGTGCTGCACCAGATAACCGGGGATGGCGGGTATCTGCGGCCGGTGGTGCAAAGGGTGGAAGGGTTGCGGCCGGAGTTGATTGCGCTTTAAGCCTGTGCCGGCCCTATCGCGGGGCAAGCCCGCTCCCACGACAGGCCCATGGAAGCCGGCTTGCCCCGCGACAGGCCCGTGGGAGCGGGCTTGCCCCGCGATTGATTTCAGCCCAGCTCACGAAGATAGGCCCAAGGATAAATCCCCCGCTCATGCCCATCGCTGAACACCAGCTGCACCCCATACCCCTGGGCCTCGATCCGCGCCACCCGCACATCCTCGCCCACCAGCGAAATCGCGCCCTTCAGCCGCGCCGCCCGGCACTGTGAGCAGGGGCAGGCACCGCGCAGCCGGGCGTGGCTGATCACCTGCTCAACCTCGCCCCACTGCAGCAGCAATTCACCGCGTTCGCGGCGGTTGCGCAAGGCGCTGGGCACGTCCATCACGCCGCCCCCTGCAACTGCGCCAAGGCGATGCGCACCGCCTTGCGCACTTCCGGATCGCTGTCGGCCTCGGCCGCCTGCAACGCCGGCAAGGCCCGGGCTTCACCCAGCTCCCCCAGCGCCAGCGCCGCCTCCTTGCGCAGGTTGGCGATGCCATGGCCAAGCAACTGCGCCAGCCCATCCAGCGCGGCCCCATGGCGCAGCCGGCCCAAGGCCCGCGCCGCGCGCAAGCGGACCTGCCAGTAGCTGTCGGCCAGCGCCGCGATCAAGGCCTGGCCCGCTTCAGCCTGGCCGACCTTCCCCAGAGTGGTCGCCGCCTCTTCACGCACCTGCCAGGCCTCATCGGCCAAGGCACCGATCAGCGCCGGCAGCACACGGGCATCCCGGGCCAGGCCCAACGCGCCAATGGCGGCGCGCCGCACCTCGGTATCCGGCTCTTCGGCCGCCAGTTGCGCCAGCGCGGGCAAGGCCGGCGCATGCTTGAGCCAGCCCAGGATGCCCACCGCTTCACGGCGCACGCTGGCATCCACATCCGCCAACGCCTTCAACGCAGGCACAGCGGCGTCCTCCAGGCGCAGTTCGCGCAGGGCGCGCAGCGCGCTGGCCCGCACGAAGGCATCGGCATGGGTGGCCCAGGGCAGGATCAGCTGCCCGGCCTCCTGGGTCTTGAGCTCGCTCAGGCTTTGGGCGGCCGCCAGGCGCACCGGCTCGGCGGGGTCGGCCAATGCGGCGCACAGGCCCTGCACCACTTCCGGCGCCTCCCAGGCTTCGAGCAAGCGCGCGGCTTCGGCGCGCACGTCGGCGTCGGCATCGACCAGCAGCGCATCGGTGAGCCAGGGCAGGCCGTCCGGGGCTTCCAGGTCGGCCAGTTCGATCAGGGCGATGCGTCGCACGCCGGCATCGAGGTCGTTCAGGCGTGGCAGCAGGTCGATGATGTCGGGGTTGTCGGTGATTCGTTCGGTCATAGCGCAATCCGCAGCGGAGGATGGTCGGTGTCGGGTAGGCCCAACGGTGTCAGGCGCGGCAGTTCGCGGCCTTCTTCATGGCGCAGCAGCGCCAGGCAATGGCGTTTGAGGTGGGTGAATTCGGGGCTGGTCAGCAGGCTTGCTCGCCGCGGGCGGGCGAAGTCCAGCCGCAGGTCTTCGATAAAGCGCCCAGGCCGGGGGCTCATCACCAGGATGCGGTCGGCAAGGAACAGCGCCTCGTCGATGTCATGGGTGACGAACACCACCGTGGTGCGGATGCGCGCCCAGATATCCAGCAGCAGTTCCTGCATGCGCGCACGGGTCTGTGCGTCGAGGGCGCCAAAGGGTTCGTCCATCAGCAGCAGGCGCGGGCGGTTGATCAGCACCCGGGCGATCTCGGCGCGCTGCTGCATGCCGCCGGACAACTGGCTGGGCCAGCGTTGGGCGAAGTCAGCCAGGCCGACCAGTTGCAGCATCTCGGCGGCCTGATGCTGGCGCTCGGCCTTGCCCTGCCCCTGCATCTTCAAGCCGAAGGCGACGTTGTCGAGCACGCTGCGCCACGGCAGCAGGGTGTGATGCTGGAACACCATGCCCCGTTGCGGCGAAGGGCCCTCGACCGCTTGCCCGTCCACCCGCAATTGGCCGGCGGCCGGCGTCAGGTGCCCGGCCAAGGCGCCGAGCAACGTGGACTTGCCGCAGCCGGACGGCCCGAGGATGCACACGAACTCGCCCGGGGCGATGGCAAAGTCCAGCGCCTGCACCGCTTCGAACGCGTCACGCCCATGGCCCAGGCGAATCGACAACCCCTGCGCTTCGATACGCCCAGGCACTTGTTGATGGCTGCTCATCAAGCGCTCCTCCGTATCCAGGGCGTGGCCAGCGCACCCAGGCGTTTGACCAGCGCGCTGCTGCCCATGCCCAGCACGCCGATCAGCAGCATGCCGACGATGATGTCGGGGTAGTTCTGCAAGGTGTAGGACTCCCAGGTGTAGTAACCGATACCGAACTGCCCGGCGATCATCTCGGCGGTCACCAGGCAGAACCACGAGGTGCCCATGCCGATGGCCAGCCCCGTGACGATGCTCGGCAGCGCGCCCGGCAGCACCACTTCGCGCAGGATCGCCCAGCGCCCGGCGCCCAGGCTGCGCGCCGAGGCCACCAGGCGCGGGTCGATCGCCTCGACGCCGTGCACGGTGTTGAGCAGGATCGGGAACACTGCGCCGGTGAAGGTGATGAACACCATGGACAGCTCCGATGAGGGGAACATCAGGATCGCCAGCGGGATCCAGGCCACCGCCGGGATCGGCCGCAGCACTTCCAGCGGCGGCATCAGCGTGTCCTCAAGCCACTTCGAGCGGCCGATCAACAGGCCCAGGCTCACTCCCAGCAGCGCCGCCACGCCGTAGCCGGCGAACACCCGCGCCAGGCTGCTGCCCAGGTGCGCCAGCAGGGCGTTGGAGGCCAGCAGTTGCCAGGCGGCGTCGAGCACCGCGCCGGGTGTAGGCACGTAGGTGAAGGTGAACAGCAGCAGGTCCAGCTTGTGGCGCGCGGCCAGTTGCCAGAACAGCAGGCAGGCCAGCAGCGAAGCCAGGCGCAGGGGCCAGCGCGCAAGGTCACGGGTCATGGCGGCGGCTCCCGGTCAGCGCTGGGCCAGTAGCTTTTGGTTGGCCTGGACGAAGTCCAGCGCCTCGCCGCCATGGGCCTTGGCGTACTGCTCGGCCTGGTCCTTGAGCAGGAAGGCCGCCAGTTGGCCCTGGCCGTTGCGCACGAACCAGGCCTGGTTGGCCAGCAGCTTGATGCCGCTGTCGGCGGCCTGGGCGTAGATCGCGCGGATGTCCTTGCCCTCCTGCTCCAGCTGGGCCAGGGCGGCGAGCGCGGCCTCCGGGGAGGCGTAGTGGCGTACCTTGGCCTCGCCGCGCACCCAGATCTGCGCCAGGCGGCTGAAGTCGGTGATGGCTTTGCCGGTGGCGGCATCAACGGCCTTGAGGGGCAACGGGTCGTAGTTTTTCAGCGCCTTGTCGTAGTCCTGCCCGGCCTGCTTGTAAGCGCTGCGGATGTACTGGTCGTCGATGAACTGCGCGGTGTCCAGGCCACGGTCGGTCTTCTTCAACAGCTTGAGGGTGTCGAAGGAGGTGGCCACGGCCTGGCGGTACTCAGGCTTCCAGGTGAGGTCGCGGGTCTGCAGGCCGAGCGGGCCGTGGAACAGGTAGTTCACCTCGGCCTCGATACCGGTGACCTTTTCGATAAGCTCGCTGTACTTCTCGGGCTCGGCGGCGAGCAGGCGGTCGGCTTCGAGGCTGGCACGCAGGTAGGCGGTGACCACTTCCGGGTACTTTTTCGCGTAGTCGGCGTCCACCAGCGCGCCATGGAAGGTCGGCGCGTTGGCCTGGGCACCGTCGTAGATCTTGCGGGCGAAGCCGCGGTTGGGGAACAGCTCGGCGAAGGGCACGAAGTCGGCGTGGGCCTCGATGCGGTTGCTGCGCAGGGCGGAGCCGGCGATCTCCGGGGCCTGGGCAATGATCTTCACGTCCTTCTGCGGGTCCCAGCCTTGGGCGGCGACGGCGCGCAGCAGCATGCCGTGGGCGGTGGAGGCGAACGGCACGGAGATGGTCTTGCCCTTGAGTTCGGCCAGCGACTGCACGCTGGAGGCGGCCGGCACCACGATGCCGTTGCCGCTGCCATGCACGCTGCCGGACAGCACGCTGATGAACAGGCTGCGCTTGCCGGCGTCGAGGTGGGCGACGCCGTTGAACGAGCCGGGGAAGTCGGCCATGGCGCCGAAGTCGAGCTTGCCGGCGACCATCTCGTTGGTCAGCGGCGCGCCGCTGGTGAAGTTCTTCCACTCGACCTGGTACTGGGCGTCCTTGTACTTGCCGTCATGGGGCAGGTATTTGTCGAGCAGGCCCAGCTCGCGGATCAACAGGCCGCCGGTGGCGCAGTTGATGGTGGTGTCCTGGGTGCCGATGGCGATACGGATGGTTTCGGCGCTGGCGTTCAGGCCGGTGATTGCCAGCGCAAGGCCGGCCACGGTTGCTACAAGGCGCATGGGTATTCCCCTCGAATCGTTCTAGGTATTGGAGTCGTCTCCGCCGCCCGGCATGGGTGGTGGGAAACGAGGGGCATTGCAGGTGGGCGTCCGGTGGTTCGGCCGGATGGCGGTTGGTTCGGGTTCAGCGCAGCAGGTACGGGATATCGACCTTCACCGCGCCGGTGGGGCAGTCTTTTTCGCAGGGCATGCAGTACCAGCATTCGTCGAAGGCCATGTAGGCCTTCTGCGTGGCCGGGTTGATGGCCAAAAGGTCCATGGGGCAGACCTCGACGCAGACCGTGCAGCCTTTTTCGGCGATGCACTTGTCTTCGTCGATGGTCACCGGGGCGCTGCTGCGAAAGAAGATTTCCTGGGGTTGGTAGGCCATTTTCACGGGGTCCTTGGGGCCTTCTTGGGCGCCCTTTATCTAGAAACTTGCACATGTCCCTGTGGGAGCGGGTTTACCCGCGAACACCGGCGAAGCCGGTGCCATGCACCGCGTCGCCTGTTTCGCGGGTAAACCCGCTCCCACAGGGTTCGGTGTCGCCTAGGCGGCATCGGTCTTTACACGCAGCCGGTCGTACGCGGTCTGTTCCTCGGCATCCAGCGGGATCAGGTACGGCTCCACCGCTTTCTTGAAACTGGTCATCTCACCGTCCTCACCCTTCTTCAGATGGCAATGCACGAACCACTCACCATCATTGCGCTCGGGGAAATCGACCCGGTGGTGGTACAGTCCCCAGCGGCTCTCCTTGCGGAACAGTGACGCGCGCGCAGCCATCTCGGCGCAGTCGCGGATCACCGAAACTTCCATGGCACGCATCAGCTCATGGGGGTTGTTGGCCTTCATCTGCTCAAGATCGCGTTCGATCTCAGCGAAGCGCGCCAGGCCGATTTCCATCTTCTTGGTCACCTTGGGCGGCTGCAGGTAGTCGTTGACCATGCGTCGCAGCTTGTACTCGACCTGGGCCGGCGGCAGGCCATGCTCACGCTGCAAGGGTGCGAACACCCGCGCCTGTTCGCGTTCGACCTGCTGCGTATCGACCTCGGCGAATTCACGCCCGGCCACGTACTGCGCGGCATTCACTCCGGCGAACCAGCCATAGGTGAAAGCGCCGAGCATGTAGTTGTGCGGTACCGCAGCCATGTCGCCGGCGGCGTACAGGCCCTTGACGCTGGTTTCGGCCTTCTCGTTGACCCACACCCCCGAGGCCGAATGCCCGGAGCAGAAGCCGATCTCGGAGATGTGCATCTCGACCATGTGCTGGCGGTAGTCGGTGCCGCGCCCGGCGTGGAACTGGCCTCGACTCGGCCGCTCGTTGCTGTGCAGGATTTCCTCGATGTTCTGGATGGTCTCCTCGGCCAGATGGTCGAGCTTGAGAAACACCGGGCCGTTGCCGCCTTCGAGCTCCTGGTGGAACTCCCACATCATCTGCCCGCTCCAGTAGTCGCACTCGATGAAGCGCTCGCCCTTGCTGTTGGCGGTGTAGCCGCCCAGGGGGCCGGTGACGTAGGCGCAGGCCGGGCCGTTGTAGTCCTTGATCAGCGGGTTGATCTGGAAGCACTCCAGGTTCGCCAGCTCCGCCCCGGCGTGGTAGGCCATGGCATAGCCGTCACCGGCATTGGTGGGGTTCTCGTAGGTGCCCATCAGGTAGCCCGACGACGGCAAGCCCAAGCGCCCGGCGGCGCCGCAGGCGAGCACAACCGCCTTGGCGCGGATCACCCGGAACTCACCGCTGCGGCAGTCGAAACCGAGCACCCCCGCCGCCGCGCCCTCGGCATCGAGCAGCACGCGGGTGCACACCATGCGATTGCTGATCTCCACCCGGGCGCGCTTGAGCTGGCGGTACAGCACCTTCTTGATGTCGTGGCCCTCGGGCATGGGCAGCACATAAGCGCCCATGTGGTGAACCTTCTTCACCGCGTAGTCGCCGGTTTCGTCCTTCTCGAACTTCACGCCCCAGCGGTCGAGCTGCTCGATGGTCTCGAAGCTCTTGGTGGCATAGGCATGCACCGCAGCCTGGTTGACGATGCCGTCATTGGCGACGGTGATTTCCTTGGTGTACTGCTCGGGCGTGGCATGCCCGGGAATAATGGCGTTGTTCAGGCCGTCCATGCCCATGCTGATGGCGCCGCTGCGCTTGACGTTGGCCTTGTCCAGCAACAGCACGCGCAAGGTCTTGTCCTGCTCCTTGGCCTTGATCGCGGCCATGGGCCCGGCGGTGCCGCCACCGATGACGACGATGTCGTAGTCCTGGGTCTGGATGGTCATGCCTTGCCTCCCTTCTGGCGGTCGATACGCAGGCGGTACTGGAACGCATCGCCACGGTAATAGAGGTGTTCGAAGTCCAGCGGGGCGCCGTCGGCGGTGTGGGTGAGGCGCTCGATACGCATGATCGGCGAGCCCTCTTCCACCTCCAACGCCTGGGTCAGGTCGCTGTCGGCGAGCACCGCATCAATGGCCAGGTCGGCATGGCCGAGGGCGAGGCCGCAGTCGTTCTCCAGCAACAGGAAGATGTCGCGGGTGACCAGGTCGGCCTTCTCCAGCTTCTCGCCGACGTTGTGCGGCAGCCAGGTGATTTCCAGCGACACCGGCTCGCGGTTGATCAGGCGCACGCGGCGGATCTCGGTGACCAGGCTGCCCTCCTCGACCTGCAGCCGCTGCGCCACCAGCGCACTGGCCGGGACATGGCGAAAACTGCGCAGGCGGTTGAGCACTTCATAGCCCATCTGCGTCATCGACTCGGCCAGGCCCTGCAGGGTGCTGACGTTCTGGAACGCCTTGGGCTTGGCGACGAAGGTGCCCTTGCCATGAATCTTGAAGATCAGCCCTTCCTTCTGCAGGTCGCCCAGGGCCTGGCGCACGGTGATGCGGCTGACGTCGAAGGCCTTGCCCAGCTCGTTTTCCGAGGGCATGCGGCTGTGCGGCGGGTAGCTGCCGTCGAGGATGCGTTCGCGCAGCAATTCCTTGAGCTGGGTGTAGAGCGGTACGGGAGAAAGTGGGAGCAGTTCGGCCATGGTCGTCTCTGTCGGCTGACTTGTTATAACAAGTTGTGACCAGAAGATAGCGGGCATAACAGCGCCGTGAGAAATACCAAGATTGCATATGGATAGATCAGGTTCCCTGCGTGGGAGCGGGCTTGTCCCGCGATCGGCCTCCCTGGAAAAACACCCTCATATCAAGGCGATGGACGCCACCTGCGCAGATGGGTATCATGCGGCCCGTTGCACTCGTAGCTCAGCTGGATAGAGTACTGCCCTCCGAAGGCAGGGGTCGTGGGTTCGAATCCCGCCGAGTGCGCCATGAATTTCACGCTGTCAGCGGCACCCCTGCATTACTGACAGCGCGCAAAGAAGCCCCGCCCGGTTCACACCGGCGGGGCTTTTTTTGTGCCTGCCGATTTGCGACTGAGTGCACATTGCCACCTCTCCCCCGCAGGCAGTCTTTGGTGTTAGCGTGGGCATCTTCCGTTTGCGTAAACGGGCACCCTCCAACACTTGCAAAGGAATGCGCACAACCATGCCATTTACCAAGCTATCCGCCGCGTCGCTGCTGTTGGCCAGCGTGGCCATGTTCTCGATCCCGGCCCAGGCCAACCTGTCCCAGCAACAGTCCGCCGCCATCATCAAGGCCTACGACGGCAGCGACCCGGCCGACTTCAAGCAATTCCTCGGCAAGCTGGCCGGCAGTGACCTGGCCAAGGCCGACAAGCTCGACGAAACCCTCAAGCTGTACCTGGCCGGCAAGCCGCTGGCCGCCGAACAACAGGACGAGATCAACCGCCTGCTCGGCCTGTACACCCGCATCAAGTACGGCAAGGCCGCCACCGAAACCCTGCGCGAGCTGGTGGAGATCCCCACCTACCGCAAAGAGGGCGTGGCGCAGCACGAGAACCCCGAGTTCCTCAAGATCGCCGACAAGATCAAGGCCCTGGCCGAGGGCTTCGGCCTGACCTTCCGCAACATCGACAACCGTGTCTACGAGATCTCCCTCGGCGAAGGCAAGGAAGTCATCGGCATCCACGCCCATGCCGACGTGGTACCGGTCACCCCGGCCAACTGGAAGCTGGCCGACGGCACCAAGCTCGACCCGTTCAAGGTCACCCTGGTGGGCGACCGCATGTACGGCCGTGGCACCGAGGATGACAAGAACGGCATCGTCGTCGCGCTCTATGCGCTGAAAGTGGCCAAGGACGAGAAGCTGCCGCTGGCCCGCCAGTTCAAGCTGCTGGTGGACACCACCGAGGAAACCACCGGCGACGCCATCCCCTACTACTTCGAACGCAATGCCACGCCCGACTACAACCTGGCACTGGACGGCGGCTACCCGGTGGTGATCGCCGAGAAAGGCTACGGCACGGTCATGGCCACCTTCGCCAAGCGTGCCGGTAGCGGCAAGGGCGCCGAGGTGGTGAACCTGACCGGTGGCCTGGCCACCAACCAGATCCCCGGCAACTCGGTGGCGACCCTGCTCAGCGACAAGCCGGCCGACCTGGCCAAGGCCCTGAACAAGGCCGGTGCTGCTTTCGTCAAACACAACGGTGGCAACTTCAGCATCGACGCCAAGGTCGACGGCAAGCAGGTGCTGCTGACCGTGACCGGCGTGTCGGCGCACTCCTCCGAGCCCGAGTCGGGGGTCAACCCGGTGGCGCGCATGCTGGTGTTCCTCAATGGCCTGGGCAAAGAGGTGCCGCTCAAGCACAACCACATCACCGACGCCGCCCGCTACGCCGCCGACAACTGGGGCCTGGACTACCTGGGCAACAAGCTCGGCGTTGGCTTCAAGGATGCGTTCATGGGCCCGCTGACCACCTCGCTGACCTTCGTCGGCCTGGATGACAAGGCGTTGAAGCTGGCGGTGAACCTGCGCATCCCCAAAGGCAAGGCGCTGGACACGCTCAAGGGCGAGATCTCCGGCAAGCTCGACAGCTGGACTGCCAAGAGCAAGACCGCTGTGGCGTTCGACTACAGCCTGGACGAGCCGATGTACCGCAACCCGCAGGGCGAATGGGTCAAGGCCCTGCTTGCGGTGGCCAGCGAGAACCTGGGCATGAAGCACGAGTTCGGCACCTCTGCCGGCGCCACCTCGGTACATGACCTGCCCAACGGCGTGCAGTTCGGCCTGGCCATGCCGGACGTGAAGTACACCGGGCACAACGACAACGAGTTCAAGACCGTGGAGCAGTTCATGCTCGATTTGCAGATCGTCAGCGAGATGGTGGCGCGGATCGGGCAGATGCCGAAGCTCTGAGCCTCGGGGTTAAAACCGGAAGGCGCCTGCAGGCGCCTTTTTTCGTTGCTACGGGGTGGATCGCGAATTTTCTGACGCCACTATTTCGCCACTCATGAAATATATAGTAACCTCTGCGCCGGCCACCCGGACGGGTGACACGGTATGCGAACAGGGATGCGTTCGGCGAACGCCACAAAGGGATTTGCGATGGCAATGGTTATTGCCGCGGCTGTGCCATGCAGCTGCACAAGACGGCACCTGCCTGCCCCCCAATGCGTTGCTCCACAGCACGCAACATCCTCCACGAAACCTGCCCGCAGCGAATCGCCGTGGATGGGTAGCGTTTCCCTGATGCTTGGCATTCTGTGTTTCATGACCCTGTTCGATGATTTCGACCGGGAGGGCGAAACCCTCCTGGGCCCAGGCCTGCTCACAAGCGCAAGCCTGGTCCTCGGTGTCGTCAGCATCAACCAGAACAAACCCGGCAACGGCCTGGCAATCGCCGGCGTTGTCATGGCAGGCATCTCGCTGCTGCGCCTGGTCGGCCTGAAATCCGCAAGCTAATCCAAATGTGAGGGAAAACAAATGAGCATGGTGTTCTGCCGTGGCTGCGCCAAACAGATCCATCAATCGGCCGCGAGCTGCCCAGGCTGCGGCGCATCCCAGGCCGCCACTGCCACCAACGGTGGCTTCGCGGGTAGCGTCGGAGTGAGCAACGGCATTCCCTACCTCGAAGTCCTGAAGAAGTACGCAGTGTTCAAAGGCCGTGCACGCCGCAAGGAATACTGGTTGTTCGTGCTGATCAACTTCCTGATCACGATCGCCTTCGGCTACCTCGATAACGTCCTCGGCACCAACCCGCTGCTGAGCCTGGTGTACGCCCTGGTGCTGATGCTGCCGAGCATTGCCGTGGCAGTGCGCCGCCTGCACGACAGCGATCACCGCGGCTGGTGGCTGCTGGTGCCGATCGTTGGCCTGGTATTCCTGTTCTTTGACGGCACCCCTGGCAACAACCGCTTCGGCCCGAGCCCCAAAGGCCTGGTCTGAGTGCAGACTGCGCAGGAATGCTAAGGCGGCCTATGGGCTAATGCCGGTCAGATAACGTTTCATCGCTACTAATGGGGCTGCTTTGCAGCCCTTCGCGGGTAAACCCGCTCCCACAGGTTTCGCGTAATCCTGTGGGAGCGGGTTTACCCGCGAAGGGCCGCAAAGCGGCCCCAATTGCATTAGCCTTCTGGCCGCCTTTTTTCATGGGCCTGCAACCATGACGTTTTTCAATCGTCTCGATGCCGTTTCCTGCATTGCCGTGCAGAGCGCCGTGCCGGATGCTTTATTTACTCCGACACAGCGCTTTTTCACCCACCGAGGCTCGCATGAAAAACGTCGAACAAATCCTCAAGACCAAGGCCCAGCATCAGACCGTCTACACCATTGGCCCTGATGACTCGGTACTGGATGCCTTGAAAATGCTGGCGGAGAAAAACGTCGGCGCACTGCCGGTGGTGGAGGACAACCGGGTGGTGGGGATCGTCAGCGAACGCGACTATGCCCGCAAGCTGGTGCTCAAAGGGCGCTCTTCAGCCGCCACGCCCGTGCGCGAAATCATGAGCGCGCCGGTGGTCACTGTAGGGCCGAAGGAAAAACTCGATCACTGCATGCAACTGATGACCGATCGCCACCTGCGCCACCTGCCGGTAGTGGATGGCAGCGCGCTGTTGGGGCTGCTGTCGATCGGTGACCTGGTGAAGGAAACCATCGCCGAGCAGGCCAACCTGATCCAGCAACTGGAGCAGTACATCCGCGGCGAATGACCCCCCTCTCTAGTGATAGGCGCGCTCCAGCTCGTCCAGCTGATGGTCGAAGCTGCGCAGGCGCGCCGACCAGGTGTAAACCAGCACTTCCAGATCGCGATTGAGCACGGCGGTATTGCCGCCATCACGTATCGGCGCGTCGCACAGGTCCAGCTGATAGCGCTCGCGGGCCATGGCCGTGGCTACGCTGGACAGGTCGCGGGCATTGGCCAGCCAGTGATGCTGGTGATCGTGAATTTCCCGGTCGAGCTCACGGCACTGCAATTTGAGGGCGTCGAGGCTCTGCTCCAGCGGCGTGCCCTTGAGCTCGCCCATGACCTCTTCGAAGGTCCGCCCGGAATGCCAGTAACTGCCCCAGAAGTAGCGGTCGAACACGGTTTCGACCCGGCGCAGGGCGACCTTGGTGTTCCAGATGGTCAGCAACGTTCGGCCCTGGGCGACTTCGCGCTTGTTCAGGTGCAGGTGTTCCCAGGCGATCCACGCCAGCCCGCACAAGGCAACCGCCGCGGTGACGGCGGCGGCGGCATACAGGAACTGCACGGCCTGGTTCATCTGCTGGGTGTGCCGGATACCGTAGAAGTAACCGGCGGTCAGGGTGCCCAGGATCGTCACGGTGCACCAGAAACCCGGTGCGTAGGGATCTTTCATCGCGCCATCCCCTTGTTGTTTTCCTGAGCATAGCAACGGCCCCGTCACCCATCAGGTGCCGCTCGGCGCTTTATTTACGGGGGCGACGCAAGGCTTCATTGAGCTGGTCGAACAGCTCCGCCCAATCGGCATCCTCATTGATGCTGTCCCTCAGAAAGCCTCGCTGGGCATCGTTCCAGAAGGGTGCGTCGACCAGCTTCACATCACCCTTGAGGGGCGAGTGGCTGGTGATGAACTGGTCGATACCGACAGGGTCGTCGGGCAGGCCAAGTTGCTTGAACAGTTCGGAAAACTTGTGGATCGGCGCTTCCATGGTTCACTCCTTGGGCCGGGCCGATCGTCCACGACGCCAGCCCGGCGTTGGTTGCGAGCATCAGCTCAGTTCGCGCACTTCGGCGTGCGGCACCAGTTTCAGGTATTGCTCCATGCTCATGTGAATCAGGTGATCGTGGTCACCCGCCTCAAGGTAGACATCGCCTTGGCGGGTAAGGCTCGAATCGAGCAGCATTTTCATGCCATAGGCATCGCCCAGTGCCGGCACGGCGCCACGTTCGCAATCACCGAACAACATCGGTAGCGCACTTTCACGGGTCAGCTGCCAGGCGCCGGTCATCCGCACCTCGGTCATGTCCAGGTGCCGGTTGGCCGGCAGCACGGCCATGATGTAGTTGCCATGGCGGTCATCGAGCATCACCGACTTGGCGACCCGTTCGGCAGGTACGCCTGCCGTGCGGGCTGACTCAAGGCTGGTGGCCGAATGTGGATGGGGAACAATGTCGTAGTCGCAGTTGGCCTGGTCCAGGCGCTGCTGAAGGGTCTTGGCCATACGCATGATGCACCTCCGGTTTCGCCCCCACCTTGAAGTTTAGGCCGCAGGCAAGCGGCCACAGCTAAACTTCCATCACAGGCCTCCATGAGGTGACGACAGGTGATCGCTCACGGCTGGCGCGTGCTGCTGTTGCTGCTGATGCTCGGCTTTGCCCCGGGCGGGCACGCCGCGCCCGGGGGCTGCGTGTGGCTGCTGAGCATCGACGACGCCATCGGCCCGGCCAGCGCCGACTATCTGCTGCGCGGGCTTGAACAGGCACAGGCGCAGGGCGCGCAATTGCTGGTAATCCGCCTCGACACCCCCGGTGGGCTCGACAGCGCCATGCGCCAGATCATCAAGGCCATCCTCGCCAGCCCCGTGCCGGTGGCCACCTACGTGTCCCCCAGCGGCGCCCGGGCGGCCAGCGCCGGCACCTACATCCTGTACGCCAGCCATATCGCAGCCATGGCCCCCGGCACCAACCTTGGCGCCGCCACGCCGGTGCAGATCGGCATGCCTGGCAAACCCGAGAAGGCCGCCGACAACAACGAAGACACCCTCGCCCGCAAGCAGGTCAACGACGCCGCGGCCTACATCCGTGGCCTGGCCCAACTGCGTGGGCGCAATGCTGACTGGGCGGAAAAGGCCGTGCGCGAGGCGGTCAGCCTGTCGGCCAGCGAGGCCCTGCGCCTGAAAGTGATCGACCAGGTGGCCAGCGACCTGCCGGAGCTGCTGCGCCAGCTCGATGGCCAGAGCCTGGTTGCCGCCGGCCAGACCGTACAGCTGAAAACCGTCGGCGCCAGTGTGGTCGAGCACCTGCCGGACTGGCGCACGCGCCTGCTGGCCGTGATCACCAACCCCAGCGTGGCGCTGATCCTGATCATGATCGGGGTGTACGGCCTGCTGTTCGAATTCATCAACCCCGGCACCGGGGTCGGCGGGGTGGTCGGCGGCATCTGCCTGCTGCTGGCGCTGTATGCGCTGCAGCTGCTGCCGGTGAGCCATGCCGGCGTGGCGCTGATCCTGCTCGGGCTGGCGTTCATGGTCGCCGAGGCGTTCCTGCCCAGCTTCGGCGTGGTCGGTTTCGGCGGCATCGTCGCGTTCGTTGCCGGCGCCGTCATCCTGATGGACACCGACGCCCCCGGCTTCGGCATTCCGCTGGCGCTGATCGCCAGCCTGGCCGTGCTCTCGGCATTGTTGCTCGGTGGCGTGCTGGGCATGGCGATCAAGGCACGCCGCAGGGCCCTGGTCAGTGGTGACGCTGGGCTGGTGGGCAGCCTGGTCACAGTGACCTTGGTGCAGTCGGACAACCCGTTCCGCGGCTCGGTACAGGCCCAGGGCGAACAATGGCAGGCGCGGTGCGCCACACCGCTTTCACCCGGCCAGCATGTGCGGGTGACCGCACGCAACGGCCTGACGCTGGAAGTCAGCGCCACCGCGCCAACGGCGCCAGGAGAGTGACGATGTTCATGCAATTCGGTTTCGGCACACTGCTCGTGCTGGTGGCGCTACTGCTGCTGTCGGCGCTGCGCATCCTGCGCGAATACGAGCGCGGCGTGGTGTTCCAGCTGGGGCGCTTCTGGCAGGTCAAAGGCCCGGGGCTGATCATCCTGATTCCGGGGATCCAGCAGATGGTGCGGGTCGACCTGCGCACGGTGGTGCTCGACGTGCCGCCGCAGGACGTGATCACCCGCGACAACGTCTCCGTCAAGGTCAACGCGGTGCTGTACTTCCGTGTGCTCGACCCACAGAAGGCGATCATCCAGGTCGAGGACTTCCTCGCGGCCACCAGCCAGCTGGCCCAGACCACTCTGCGTGCGGTGCTTGGCAAGCACGAGCTGGACGAACTGCTGGCCGAGCGCGAGCAGCTCAACGGCGATATCCGCGAAGTGCTCGACGCGCAGACCGATGCCTGGGGCATCAAGGTGGCCAACGTCGAGATCAAGCATGTCGACCTGAACGAATCGATGATCCGCGCCATCGCCCGCCAGGCAGAAGCCGAACGCGAGCGGCGGGCCAAGGTGATCCACGCGGAGGGTGAGCTGCAGGCCTCGGAGAAGCTGATGCAGGCGGCGCAGATGCTGGGCAAGGAGCCTGGGGCGATGCAGCTGCGTTACATGCAGACGCTGGGCACCATCGCCGGGGACAAGAGCTCGACCATCGTCTTCCCGTTGCCGATCGACCTGCTCAAGGGGCTGGTCGACCGGCCACCGCAAAAATGACTCAGATCGGTGCGCGGCGCAGGGTGGCGAGGAAGGTCGCGGCGCCGATGAACAAGCCGGCGAAGGTACGGTTCATACGCTTTTGCTGCTTAGGCGTACGCAGCAGGCGCAGAACCCGCGAAGCCAGCCCGGTGTAGCCGGCCATCACCAGCAGGTCGACGCTGATCATGGTCACGGTGATCGCCAGGTACTGCGGCAGCAGCGCTGCATGGGGGTCGATGAACTGCGGCAGCACCGCGAGCATGAACACCAGTGCCTTGGGGTTGCTGACGTTGACCAGGAAACCGCGGAACACCAGGCTCAGCGGCTTGCCGATCGGCCGCACGCCGGACTCGTCGCTCATGTCCATCGGCAGTGCGCGCCATTGTTTGTAGGCGAGGAAAACCAGGTAGGCGACGCCGAACCATTTGATGAGCTGGAAGGCCGTGGCCGAGGCGGCGAGGACGGCGCCGACACCGGCGGCAATGATGGCGATCTGCAGGATCAGGCCCAGTTGCAGGCCCAGGGCGTTCCAGTAGCCACGCCAGAAACCGTACTGCAGGCCACTGGACATCGAGGCAATGGCCCCGGCACCCGGCGACAGGCTGATGACCCAGCACGCGGCAAAGAAGGCCAACCAGGTTTCCATCGACATCACACACCTCGCTCGAACGTTTGTTGCAAAACGTTAAGCTACGGTTTTGGCGAAAAAATAACCAGTGGTTTTTGCGGTGTCTGTGCGGGCCTCTTCGCGGGTAAACCCGCTCCCACAGGATGTGCGCAATACCAGTGGGAGCGGGTTTACCCGCGAAGGCGGCCGAACAGGCATCAACAATGCCTCAGTCAGCTTCGATGACAGAATCCTTGGCCACGGTCGCAACCTCAGCCCCACGCCAGCGCCGCACCGCCTTCTGGAAGAACTGGCTGTTCGGCACCTGCACCAGCGCCCCACCCGCCTCGGGGGTTTCCATCAGCGTGGTGTAGAGCAGGTTGATAGCAATCACCCGGCCCTTCACCCCTGGCTTGTCGGTGGTGTCGACCAGCTCGACCACATCGCCGATGCGAAATGGCCCGACAGTGAAGATCAGCACCGCGCACAGCAGGTTGGAAAGCACGCTCCAGATGGCGAAGAAGGCCACCGCCGCCACCGCGACAAAGCCCGACAAGGCCGTCCACAGCACCGTGGCGGACACGCCCATGCGCTCCAGCACGAACAGCAGGCCGCTGCCCATGATCAGCCAGCGCAGGGCGCCGCGCACCGGTACCATCAGCTCGTGCGGCAAGGGATAGCGTTCGCCCAGGCTCTTCAACCCGCGGGCGACCATGCGCTGCAGGACGAATGCAACGATCAGGATCAGCAGGATCTGCAACCCCAGCCAGAACGTGTCCATCCATTGCCCTGGCAGCAAGGAACGCAGCTCCTCCATCAGGACAGCGCCTCGAGCTCGGACTGCATGCTTTCCAGGGTTTCCAGCGCCTCCATCCAGGCCTCTTCCAGCTCGCCTTCGCGTTGCTTGAGCTTGGTCTGGCGGGCCAGCAGGTCGCGCAGCTCGTCCTTGCGTGCGGCCTCGTAGAGCCCGCTGTCGCCCAGCGCCGCCTCGATTTCCGCCAGCTGTGCATGCACCTGGTTGAGCTCGGCTTCGAGCTTGTCGGCGGCCTTCTTGTGCGGCGCCAACTGCTGACGCAGGGCGGCAGCGGCCTGGCGCTGAGCCTTCTTGTCGGTCTTGTCCGGGTTGACCGGCGCAGTACTGACGGGCGCGTTGCGCTGGCGGTACTCGACCAGCCAGCGGCTGTAGTCGTCGAGATCGCCGTCGAAGGTGTCGACCTTGCCGTCGGCCACCAGCAGGAAGTCGTCGGTGGTGCTCTTGAGCAGGTGACGGTCGTGGGAGACCACCACCACGGCACCTTCGAACTCCTGCAGGGCCATGGTCAGGGCCAGGCGCATCTCGAGATCGAGGTGGTTGGTGGGTTCGTCGAGCAGCAGCAGGTTGGGCCGTTCCCAGGCAATCAGCGCCAGGGCCAGGCGGGCCTTCTCGCCGCCGGAGAAATTGACCACCGGCTCGTCGACGCGGTTGCCGTGGAAGTCGAAACCACCGAGGAAGTCGCGCAGCGTCTGCTCACGTTCAGCGGGAGCGATGCGTTGCAGGTGCAGCAGCGGGCTGGCCTTGTCGTCCAACGAGTCGAGCTGGTGCTGGGCGAAGTAGCCGACGGCGAGGTTCTCGCCGCGCACCAGGCGACCGGCCAACGGCTGCAGCTCACCGGCCAGGTTCTTGATCAGCGTCGACTTGCCCGCGCCGTTGGGGCCGAGCAGGCCGATGCGCGCACCTGGCACCAACTGCAACTTGACCTTCTCGAGGATGGCCTTGTCGCCATAGCCCAGGCGGGCTTCGGACAGGTCGAGCAACGGGCTGGAGATTTTCTCCGACTCGCGGAAGACGAAGTCGAACGGCGAATCGACATGCGCCGCCGTCAGCTCTTCCATGCGTTCCAGGGCCTTGATCCGGCTCTGCGCCTGGCGGGCCTTGGTGGCCTGGGCCTTGAAGCGGGCAATGTACTTTTCCATGTGCGCGCGCTGCGCCTGCTGCTTCTCGTAGGCCTGTTGCTGCTGCGCCAGGCGTTCGGCGCGGGTGCGCTCGAAGGCGCTGTAGCCGCCCTTGTAGAGATTGAGCTTGCGCTGCTCGACGTGCAGCACATGGTCGACCACGGCGTCGAGGAAGTCGCGGTCGTGGGAGATCAGCAGCAGCGTGCCCGGGTAGCCTTTGAGCCAGTCTTCCAGCCACAGGATGGCATCGAGGTCGAGGTGGTTGGTCGGTTCGTCGAGCAGCAGCAGGTCGGACGGGCACATCAGCGCCTGGGCCAGGTTCAGGCGCATCCGCCAGCCACCGGAGAAGTCACCGACGCGGCGGTCCATCTGCTCGTTGGTGAAACCAAGGCCGGCCAGCAGCTTGCGCGCACGGGCGTCGGCGGTGTAGCCGTCGGCGCTGTCCAGCTCACTGTGCAGGCGTGCCAGCGCGGTACCGTCGTGCGCCTGTTCGGCAGCCGCCAGCTCGGCCTGGACCTTGCGCAGGCGCACGTCGCCATCGAGCACATAGTCCACGGCGATGCGCTCGAGGGTATCGACTTCCTGGCGCATGTGGGCGATGCGCCAGTCGCCCGGCAGCAGGCAGTCGCCGCCATCGGGCGACAGCTCACCGCGCAGCAAGGCGAACAGGCTGGATTTACCGGCGCCGTTGGCGCCGATCAGGCCGGCCTTGTGACCGGTGTGCAGGGTCATCTCGGCGCCTTCTAGCAGGCGCTGCGGACCACGCTGTAAAGTGAGGTTGGATAGTCTGATCATGATGGTCGCGGAGTCTACCAGCTTCGCTGACCACTGGCGCGAGTGAAACCATGCACACCGACCTGTGGAAACATGCCCTGGCGCTGTATGCGCGGCCGGGCGTCGAAGCGGCCTGCCTGACCCTGCAGGAGTTGGGCGGCGATGTTTGCCTGCTGCTCTGCGGCACCTGGCTGCAGGCCCGGGCCGTGGCCGTTGACGAAACACGCATCCAGGCGCTGCAGGCCGTCGCAGCCCCCTGGCAGCGGGACGTGGTCATGCCGCTGCGAACACTGCGCCGGCAATGGCGCGAACACGCACTGGACGACCCGCAATTGGCCGTGCTGCGCGAACAAGTGAAGGCGCTGGAGTTACAGGCTGAACGCACGCTGCTGGAGCGTTTGGCGTTGGTGGCGCAGGCCTGGCCTGCCGTAGCAGGTGACAGCGAAGGATGGTTGGCCCGGCTTGCACCGGCCCAGGCCCGCGACCACGACGCGCTGCAACAGCTGCGCGTCGCGGCCCGGGAGCTTCAGGAGGCCGTGGACGGCGACTGAGCCGGGGTGCTGGCGGGTGCTGCTGGTGTAGCCGGGCTGGCCGCTGCGGCAGGTGCTGCGTTGCCGGCAGGCGCTGCTGGCTTGCTGGCGACAGGTTTGGCAGCAGCGGGCTTGGCCGGGGCTTTGGCGGCAGCGGGCTTGGCGGCAGGTTTGGCTGGCGCCTTGGCAACGGCAGGCTTGGCTGCGGCAGGTTTCGCGGCCGGCTTGGCTGCGGCAGCTTTGACCGGGGCTTTGGCGGCAGCAGGTTTCGCGGCCGGCTTGGCGGCAGCAACTTTGGCCGGGGCTTTGGCAGCAGCAGGTTTGGCGGCCGGCTTGGCAGCGGCAGCTTTGGCCGGGGCTTTGGCAGCAGCAGGTTTGGCAGCCGGCTTGGCGGCGGCAGCTTTAGCCGGGGCCTTGGCAGCAGCAGGTTTGGCGGCCGGCTTGGCGGCGGCAGTTTTGGCCGGGGCCTTGGCAGCAGCAGGTTTGGCGGCCGGCTTGGCAGCGGCAGCTCTAGCTGGGGCTTTGGCAGCGGCAGGTTTGGCGGCCGGTTTGGCGGCGGCAGTTCTGGCCGGGGCTTTGGCAGCAGCTGGTTTGGCGGCCGACTTGGCTGCAGCTTTTGGCGCTGCGGCGCGCAGGTCGAGCGCCTTGCCCGCTGCTTCGCGCACCTTGCCGACGCCCTGGGCCAGTTTCAGGCTTTCCTGCGCATCACGCTTGAGTTGCTGAATATAAGTACGGGTCTGCGCCTGGCGATCCTTGAGCGACTCGAGCAGGCCTTCAAGTTCACCAGCGGCTTTCTGTGCCTTGCCTTGTGCCTTGGCTTTGCCGGCCTTGGCAGCGTCCTGCAACTTCAGGCGGGCACCGTGCAGTTTTTCCTGGGCCTTGCCGCGTTGTTTTTCCAACTTGGCCAACAGTTTCTCGGCATCCGCCAGCGCTTGAGAGCAGGCATCTTCCAGATGTTCGAGCAGGCTGCCCGAAAGTTGCTGAAGCAGGTGCAATGGCGTACTGACTGGCTTCTTTTTAGCCGACATGATTTACCTCCTGGCTGACGAGAGTGCGGCTCATACTATGCTTCTGCTGCTACCGCCGCTAGGGCATGTTGACAGTATCAGTAGCGCCGCGTTGCATGCCTGGGCAAAGTTGTTGTCTTGCAGCAAAAAACAAGTGTAGTTGGTCATTATTGTATTGCGGACATTTACACATATTCCGCTAACAAGGCTGGCATACTTCGCCCTCACTGCAGCAGGACTCGACCATGCCACGTTATCTGATGCTCGGCTTGTGCCTGGCGGCCCCGCTTGCGCTGGCCGCCCCCGAAAGTAATACCGACAACGACCTGGCCTACAGCATCGGCGCCAGCCTGGGCGAACGGCTGCGCCAGGAAGTGCCTGGCCTGCAACTCGATGCGCTGGTCGAAGGGCTGCGCCAGGCCTATCAGGGTCAGCCGCCGCGCATCGACAAATCGCGCATGCAAGCCATTCTGCAACAGCACGATGAACAGGCCAGCGCCGCCGCCCAACAAGCCGAAGTCGACAAGCAACTGGCCGCTGAAAAACGCTTCATGGCCGCGGAACGTGCGCGTGCGGGTGTACACGAATTGCCCGAGGGCATCCTCTACAGCGAGCTGGCCAGCGGCGCTGGCGCACAACCCAAAGCCAGCGGCAGCGTGCAGGTGCGGTATGTGGGCAAGCTGCCGGATGGCACAGTGTTCGACCAGAGCGAGAAACCGCAGTGGTTCAAGCTCAACTCGGTCATCGAGGGCTGGCAGGTGGCACTGCCAAAAATGAAGGCGGGGTCGAAATGGCGGCTGGTGATCCCTTCGGCGCAAGCCTATGGCGCCGAAGGTGCGGGCGACCTGATCGCGCCCTACACCCCCCTGGTGTTCGAGATCGAACTGCTGGCCGTGGCCGACTGAATCAGGCCTGCACCGCGTCCTCGACCTTGTGCGCGTTGTGCAGCACTTCGATCAGGCAGTCTTCCAGCTCGAAACGCTCGTGCAGTAGGCTGCCTAGCTTGCCTTGTTTTTCCGCGAAGCGTTCGGGGTCGGTGCACTCGCCCTTCTCGCAATGGTCGTTGAACGCCAAGGCGATCTGAGTGATGTCATTGATGCGAGGGTTGATCTCTTCTGCCAGCTTGAGGGCTTTCTCGTCGTCGAATGCCTTGGCTTCGGCCACCAACTGCTCACACACTTCGAAGTGCCAGGCCGATACGTAATCGACCAGCACCGCGCAGAACTCTCGGCTCTTGTCCTTGTCGGCAAAGGCCGGCTTGGCATCGCGCAAGGCGCGGAAGGCTTGCACCAATTCCTGGCGCTCCTCCAGCCAACGATCGATCAGCTTGTGAACACCGCCCCAGCGTTCCTGGGCGTTCTGGCAACTATCGAGCATGGCGATCTCTTCCCTTCTGGGTAGATGCCGCTGCACCTCGCGACACAAGTGCGTGGCACAAAGGTGACATCAGCAGGACGGCATCGTGCAGTTGTGATTTCGGTATCCGTGCTGGGAGATTATTCCCGTGCGACTTGGCCTTCAAGGTACGCAGCACACAAAGTTCATACAAGCGTTTAATCCCTTTCCCACACACCGTTGGTCGAGCAATACCTTGCGCATTGCGTTGGATCAACCCGCCGCGCCCTGGCGCAGCCGATACGCCAGTAGCCACGACAGCGGCAATGCAGCGAGCAGCAGGAATGCCAGCAGGCTCCACTCCGGCAAGGTCAGGTCGAGGAAGCTCCAGCTGATGGATACGCAATCCGGGCTACCGAGCAACAGCAAGCTGGCGATTTCGCCAATCGGCAGCTGCAGCAGTTGCGTCACCGGCAGATGGCAATCCACCACCGGCAGCTGCTCGCCTTGCAACCAGACATGCCGCCCGGCCAGCAGCGCGCCGCCGAGCGCGCACAGCAGCGTCAGCCACGCATAACCGCGCAGGCCGCGTACCCCCGGCAAATGAATGACTGCCATCAGGCTGATCAGCGCGTACAGCCCGAGCATCAGGCGCTGGCTGAAGCACAGCGCGCAAGGCACCAGGCCAACGATGGACTCCAGGCGAAACGACGCCACCAGCACGGCGAACGAGGCCAGGAAAGCGGGAAGGAACAAGCTGCGCAAGCAGGCCAGCGACATGGGCAATGGATGTCCGCGAAAGGAAAAAGTGACTTGAAACGGTAGAGGAAAGGGGCGCTTTGTATCAAGGCGCTACAGCGGGGACAAGTCGCTGATTAGCAACGAATCAATGCTGCGTAAGGTAGGAATAATCCGGCGACTGGCGGAGAAAAGTCACTCAACCACATGAAGATGTGAAACAGCTTGCCAAGCCCGCACCAGCGTGCGGGCTTGGCAAGCTATCAGGCCTGAACGCCCTCGGGCAGCGGCAGGGCCAGCAGGCGCTCGTCGAGCAGCCCCAGCCCCTCCTGGAACAACTGGTTGCTGCGCTCGGTCTCGCCCAGCCCGGCCAACAGCCGCGCCAGTTCGGCGCAGGTTTCCGGGTTGCGCTGCAGTCGCAGGCTGCTTTCCAGGTAATCACGGGCCTTGCCCCACAAGCGGTTTTGCAGGCTCAGGCGGCCGAGGGTCAGCAGCAGGCTGGGGTCCTGCGGATGGTCTTTCAACCAGCCTTCGGCGGCCTGCAGTTGCCGCGCCGGGTCATCGCCGCGCACCAGGCCATATAGGCGCGCCAAGTGGCTTTCGTAATTGCGCTTGAGCGCGCCGAGCAACACCTGCTCGGCCTCACCCTGGGCACCCAGCTGGCGCAGTTGCTCGGCGTAGGCCAGCACCAGCCCTGGCTCCTGGCGCTGCGCCGCGGTGAGCTGCTGCCAGGCGCGCTCCAGCGCCTGGCGCGCGGTCTGTGGGTCGGTGCCACGGGTCACCGCCAGGCCAAGGTTCTGGCCCCAGGCGCGCCGCTCGAGCTCGGCCAGTTCGTTGGCCGGCAGCACCTTGTGCTTGCGCAGGTCGGGCAGCAGACGGATCAGCGCCGGCCAGTCATCGCGCTCCAGGTGCAGACGCTGCAGCAGGCGCAATACCTGGGCGTTGTTCGGATGACGCTCCTGCATGGCCTGCAGCGCTTCGAGTGCGCCCTCGCTTTCACCACGGTCCATCTGCAACTGGGCATGAGTCAGGGCAATGGCCAGTTCGGCCTGGGGCTGACGCTCCAGCGCACGCTCGAGCAGGTTGTCGCGGTCTTCGACACGGCCCTGCTCGTTGGCGGCGCGGGCGGCGCCAAGGTAGTAAAGCAGGGGTTGCCGTTCGGATTCGGCGGCGCGCTGCAGATGGCGCTGGGCGCTGCTCCAGCGCCCTTCGGCCAGGTCCAGCTGGCCTTGCTCGATGGCGATCCGGGTACGTCGGCCACGGTTGCGCCGCGACCAGGGGTTGACCACGCCACTGGAGGTCAGCACCAGCCCGATCAGGTAGCGCAGCACCAGCAGCAACACGACGATGCCGACCAGCGCCCCCAGTGCCGCCCACAGCCCCGACTGATAGCGGAAGCCGCCGTAGGCGATCAGCACGTAGCCGCTGTGCTTGGCGATGGCGATGCCCAGCGCTGCGGCGACGACGATCGCCAGCACCGCCAGCAGGTAGACGCGCTTCATGGCTTGGCCCCTTCAGCTTCAGCCGGCAGGTGGCGACGCTGGATGTAGGCCTGCACGGCGGCCAGGCTCTCGCTGAGGTCTGGGGTCACCACCGACACCGGTTGCTCGGCCAGCTGGTTGAGGCTGTCGAGCATGGCTTTGCTTTGCGGGTTATCGGGGTTGAAGTTGGCCAGCAGCACGCTGCGCGCATCGTCCAGCGCCTGGGTGTAGACCTTGGCTTCGCCGTTGAGCGCGGCCCACTGGGCCTGCTCGATGGTCAGGCTGAGCGCCAGGCGCAATTGGTTGAGCGACTGCCCGGACAGCAGCGGGCGCACGTTGTCGTCGGCGTTGAACTCGATCTGGAAGTACTTGGAGAGCTCCGCCCACCACTGCGACCAGCGGCTGGCGCCGTCACCGTCGGCGGTGAGTGCGCCCATGGCATCGGCGTTACTCTCGAACTCCGGCGACTGGGCACTGAGCTGCTGCACTTGTTCACGCTGGGCGGCGAGCTTGAGGAACAGCCCGGTGCGGTCCGGCTGCTGGGTGCTGTTGAGCGTGGCCAGGCTGCGCGCCAGTTGTTCGCGGGCGGCGAAGGCCCCTGGGTCGCTCTGCTCGCGGAGGATCTCGTCGGCGCCCTCGACCAGCGCCTTGGCGCTGGCGATGTCCTGCAGTGCCGAAAGGCGCAGCGTGGCCAGGCGCAGCAAGTGTTCGGCCTCGGCCAGGCGCCATTCCTTGCGGCTTTCGCCGAGCGCGGTTTCAAGGCGCTGGCTCAGGCGCTGCTGGTCGCCCTGCAGTTGCGCCACCAGCCGCCGACGGTCCTCCAGCTCGCTGGCTGCGGGCAGGCTGGCCAGTTGTGCGGTGAGCTGCTGCTCGCGTTGCTGCAACGCATCGGCCCGCTGGTTGAGCGCTTGCAGGTGCTCGCCCTGGCCCTGTTCGCTGCCTTGCAACTGGCGCACCTGCCAGGCACCCCAGCCGCCGATCGCGACCCCGGCGGCGCCCAGCAGCAGGGCCAGCACCGCCACGCCGCTGCCTGAGCGTCGAACGGGTTCGGTAGTGGTTTGCGGCGCCTCGGGCACCGATTTCTGTTCAGTGTGGGGCAAGACCGTTTCGCTCACGTATCCATCCTTTGCATGGCGGCGCATCGCTCAAGCTTAGCGCCTTAAGGGGCAGGTACAGCGGTTCGCTGCACGGCTGCCAGCAAGGCCGCGGCACTGGCGCCACGGCAATCCACAATCTGTCGGGCGCCCAACGCGCGGGCCTGTTCGGCGACCCGCGGGCTGGGCACGAACAAGGGCAGGCATGAAAGCCGTGGCCAGTCCGTTCCCGCTATCTGCTGCAAGTGTTCAAGACCCTGCCCACTGCTGACCACCAGGCCATTGAGGCGTTCCCCATCGACGCGGCGCGCCAGCGTGCCCGCCGGATAGTGCGGCAGGCAGCGGCGATACAGTTCCAGATAATCGACACTAGCACCTTGCTCCGCAAGACGCTCGGCCAGCAGTTCGCGACCTCCCACGCCACGGACGATCAAGACACGGGGCACAGGCCGAGCGATGGCCTCGCGCAGGGCCGGCAGGCCAAGCAAGGCCTCGCTGTCATCGCCGCTCGCCGGGAAGGTTACCTGCAGCCCGCGGCCCTGGAGGACTCGCGCCGTCGCCTCGCCCACCGTGAACCAGCCCGCAGGCGGTGGCACGATGCCGGCCTGGTCGAGCTGCTCGAGCAGCAGGCGCGCAGCCGGCTTGCTCACCACGATGATCGCCTGCACCTGGGCGATGCCGCGCAGGCGCTGGAGCTGCGCCGTGTCCGGCTCTATCGCTTCGATCGCCAGCAACGGCAGGCTGGCACTGGCGATGCCCGCCTCTGCCAGTGACTGCGCCAGTGCCGCACAGTCCTCTTCAGGGCGGGTCAGCAGCAGGCGCCAGGGGCTCACGGGTGGCCGGCCTCGCCGTAGACTTCCTTGAGGATCGCCTCGGCGCCCTGGCCGAGCAGGTCCTCGGCAACCTGCACGCCCAGCGCCTCGGCGTTGGCGCGCGGGGCGCGGGCATCGGCCACCAGCAGGGTGCCGCCGGATGGCTGGCCGACCAGGCCACGCAGCCACAACTGCTCGCCCTCGAGCACCGCGTAGCAGGCGATGGGCACCTGGCAACCACCGTTCAGGCGCTTGTTCAGGGCACGTTCGGCAACCACCCGGTCGGCGGTATCGACATGGTGCAGCGGCGCCAGCAGCGCATGGATCTCGCTGTCGGCGCTGCGGCACTCGATGCCCACCGCACCCTGGCCACCGGCCGGCAGGCTGTCGTCGACGCTGATGGTGTCGGTGATGCGGTCCTCGAAGCCCAGGCGGATCAGGCCGGCGGCGGCGAGAATGATGGCGTCGTACTCGCCGGCGTCGAGCTTGGCCAGGCGGGTGTTGACGTTGCCGCGCAGGAAGCGGATCTGAAGGTCGGGGCGGCGCGCCAGCAACTGGGCCTGGCGACGCAGGCTGGAGGTGCCGACGATGCTGCCGGCCGGCAGGGCGTCGAGGCTTTGGAAGGTATTGGAAACGAAGGCATCGCGCGGGTCTTCACGCTCGCAGATGCAGTACAGGCCCAGGCCTTCGGGGAAGTCCATGGGCACGTCCTTCATCGAGTGCACGGCGATGTCGGCTTCGTTGTCGAGCAGGGCGGTTTCCAGTTCCTTGACGAACAGGCCCTTGCCGCCGATCTTCGCCAGCGGCGCGTCGAGCAGCTTGTCACCGCGGCTGACCATCGGCACCAGGGTGACCAGCAGGCCAGGGTGGGCCTGCTCCAGGCGGGCTTTTACGTATTCGGCCTGCCACAGGGCCAAGGCACTTTTACGGGTGGCAATACGGATTTCGCGAGTGGACATGAAACGCCCCGAGCCAGAGAAATGCCGCTGATGATAACAGCTCCTCCAGTTGTGCCCGCAGATTCAGATCAGCAATCCGTGCTGGCCCTTTCGCGGGTAAACCCGCTCCCACAGGATTGCGATCAATCCTGTGGGAGCGGGTTTACCCGCGAAAGAATCGGGAAGGTCTCAGTGCAGCGATTGCATCATCTTGCGCACGCCGGCCACATGGCGCCGGCTGACGGTCAGCGCGTCGCCGTCCAGGCCTTTGAGATAGAGCTGGAAATGCCCAAGCGGCGTGCGTTGCAGGCGCTCGATGCGCTCGCGGGCCACCAGGGCGTTGCGGTGGATACGCACGAAGCGCTCGCCGAACTCGTCCTCCAGCGCCTTGAGCGGTTCATCGAGCAGGACCTCGCCGGCCTCGTGGCGCAGGGTGACGTACTTGTGATCGGCGATGAAATAGATGACCTGCGGCAGGGGGATCAGCTCGATGCCCTTGCGCGTGCGGGCACTGATGTGGCTGCGTGGGCCGCCGGTTTCACCGGCAGGCCGGGTCAAGGCCGCCAACTGGGCGCGATTGGGTTTTTCTGCGCGGCGCAGCGCGTCGCGCAAGGTCTGGGGCTGGATCGGCTTGTCGACATGGCTGAGGGTGCTTTCCTTGAAAGCCTGGCTGCCGTATTCATCATCGCCGGTGCAGAACACCACGGCAGGCGGCGCCTCGCGCTCGCACAGCCGCGCGGCGACCTGCAGGCCATCGAGGCCCGGCATGCCGATATCGAGCAACACCACGTCGGGCTTGAGGCTTTCGATCAATGCCAGGGCCTCCTCGCCGTTGGTGGCGCTGGGCTCCATCACGGTGTAGCCCTCCAGCTCGCCGAGCAGCCGGCTCAGGCGTTCGCGGGCTTGGGGTTCGTCATCAACGATCAGGACATTCATAATTGCGCTGGATTCCTGAGTGAGTCTCGCACGGGTATAGCGTAGACAGGTGTGGGGTGACTGGTAAGCGGTCACGCTACAGACCGGTGCGAAGGCCAAAGATTCACTGGCCTGGCAGATTCACCGCCAGTCCTTTGTCCAACTGTAGACGGTCCGTGGAACACTGCCGTTCAATCGTTGAATCTGCCATGCACCCGCCCTATCAGACGATTCTCTCGACCAGCGCCCCTGCGGTGGCGGGCGCAACCCTGCTATGATCGCGGCACTTTTTTCGTTCACGCCTTCAACGAGTGAATCCATGAGCACCGACAAGACCAATCAGTCCTGGGGCGGCCGCTTCAGTGAGCCCGTCGACGCCTTCGTCGCCCGTTTCACCGCCTCGGTCGATTTCGACAAGCGCCTGTACCGCCACGACATCATGGGTTCGATCGCCCACGCCACCATGCTGGCGCAGGTCGGCGTGCTCAGCGATGCCGAGCGCGACACCATCATCGATGGCCTGAAGACCATCCAGGGCGAGATCGAGGCCGGCAGTTTCGACTGGCGCGTCGACCTGGAAGACGTGCACATGAACATCGAGGCACGCCTGACCGACCGCATCGGCATCACCGGCAAGAAGCTGCACACCGGCCGTAGCCGCAACGACCAGGTAGCCACCGACATCCGCCTGTGGCTGCGCGACGAGATCGACCTGATCCTGGCCGAGATCACCCGCCTGCAGCAGGGCCTGCTGGAGCAGGCCGAGCGCGAAGCCGAGACCATCATGCCCGGCTTCACCCACCTGCAGACCGCCCAGCCGGTGACCTTCGGCCACCATCTGCTGGCCTGGTTCGAAATGCTCAGCCGTGACTACGAGCGCCTGGTCGACTGCCGCAAACGCGCCAACCGCATGCCCCTGGGCAGCGCTGCGCTGGCCGGCACCACCTACCCGATCGACCGCGAACTGACCTGCAAGCTGCTGGGCTTCGAAGCCGTGGCCGGCAACTCGCTGGACGGCGTTTCGGACCGCGACTTCGCCATCGAATTCTGCGCTGCCGCCAGCATCGCGATGATGCACTTGTCGCGCTTCTCCGAAGAGCTGGTGCTGTGGACCAGCGCCCAGTTCCAGTTCATCGACCTGCCCGATCGCTTCTGCACCGGCAGCTCGATCATGCCGCAGAAGAAGAACCCGGACGTACCCGAGCTGGTGCGTGGCAAGAGCGGCCGTGTGTTCGGCGCCCTGACCGGCCTGTTGACCCTGATGAAAGGCCAGCCGCTGGCCTACAACAAGGACAACCAGGAAGACAAAGAGCCGCTGTTCGACGCCGCCGACACCCTGCGCGACTCGCTGCGCGCCTTTGCCGACATGATCCCGGCGATCAAGCCCAAGCACGCGATCATGCGTGAAGCGGCCCTGCGCGGCTTCTCCACCGCCACCGACCTGGCCGACTACCTGGTGCGCCGTGGCCTGCCGTTCCGTGATTGCCACGAGATCGTTGGCCATGCCGTGAAATATGGCGTCGACACTGGCAAGGACCTGGCCGAAATGAGCCTGGACGAGCTGCGCCAGTTCAGCGACCAGATCGAGCAGGACGTGTTTGCCGTATTGACGCTGGAAGGCTCGGTCAATGCCCGTAACCACATCGGCGGTACCGCGCCGGCGCAGGTGCGTGCAGCCGTGGTGCGCGGCAAGGCGTTGCTGGCTTCGCGTTAAGCGATTAGCCGTAGGACCAATCGCGGGGCATGCCCGCTCCCACGCCTTCTATGAAAGGTGTGGGAGCGGGCATGCCCCGCGATCGTTTCCGGCCTTAGCGCTTGCCGCTTTTAACCATTTCCAGGAACGCCGGCATCGCCACGTCCTTGTCCGCCACGATCCGCGCCATATGCGGGTTGTCGCCCAGCAACCGCAGCAGCGCCTTCGCTTGCGGGAAGTCCTCCAGGAAATCGATGTTCAGCACCTTCTTGCCCACCAGACAAGCCAGGTCCACCGAGAAGGCGAACATCAGGTCGGCGATAGTCAGCTGCTCACCCGCCACATAAGGCGCGAACTTGCCATTGCGCTTGAGGGTGGCAAAGCCTGCCAGCAGGTCGGCCCGCGCCCGCTCCTTGATCAGCGGCTCCACCGCCGCGCCGAAGAACGCCTCGGCGTAGCAGGTACGCGCCGGCAGCTCGATATACAGCTCGATTTCCCTGAGCAGCTCGCGGACCTTGGCCTGGCCGAAGGCATCGGCGGGCAGCAGCGCCTTGCCGGGCTGGGTCTGCTCGATGTAGTCGAGGATCACACCGGTCTCGCTGAGAAAACCATGCTCGGTCTCCAGCACCGGCACCTTGCCGCGCGGGCTCACCGCCAGGGCCTGGGGCGCCTGGCCGCCGAAGAACAGCACTTCTTCGAACGGCAAGCCTTTCTCCAGCAGCGCCAGCTTGACCATGTTGTAGTAGTTGCTGACCGCGAATCCATGAAGCTTGAGCATTGAGACAGCCTCCAGGCCGTGTGGGGATGGCCGGGCTGTTATAGCGCCCTTACCCAACCATGGCCAGCGTCATGGGCGCGGTCGATGGCCGGGCATTGCCGAAGCGGGCATGGCACACTGTGCACCTCACCACAGGAGCACCGCCATGAGCGAACCCCAAGACATCGACAGCAATGATGAAGAAGACTTCGCCGAGGCCACACTGACCCAGGCCATCGAAAACCAGATCGAAAGCGGCGAACCGCCCGCGGCCAAGGCCACGTTCAACAAGCTGACCCTGGTCGGCTACGAGCGTGAAGACATCCTCAACCTCATGGCCCACGTGCTGGCCATCGAGATCGACGCCATGCTCGACGAAGACCGTGCGTTCGACACCGAGTGGTACGAAACCGCCCTGCGCGCTTTGCCGGAGCTGCCTCCTGAGGCGGATCAAGGCGACATCGAGTAACCCTGACTACACTCCTGACTTCATCCTTGTCTGGAAGTCAGGAGTCGCCCTATGTCCTTCACCCCCGAACTGATCGCCGAACTGGAAGTACTCGCCCTGTTCAACCTGGGCAATCACCAGGAAGGCATCAAGGTTGGCAGCCATGCCTCCCCCGCCCTTATCGCCGCTGCCCAGCGCCTGTATGAAAAAGAGCTCACCGACCAGCCGGATGGTGGCTACCTCACCAGCCTGGGCAACGATGCCGCCGAAAGCGTCCAGTTGCTCCTGACCATCCTCAAGGCGCCACAGCCGGCCTGATTTCGCCAAGCCCGCCCTCACGTCTCGTGGGAGCGGGCTTGCCCCGCGATATGCCGCAAACAGGCGCTGTAAATCTGACGCCAAAAAGCCACCAACCCCTTATCCGACCGCATCACTCAGGCTAAACTCGCCACTGCTCCGCAGCCCGCCTGAGTGCGCAATGAACCACCCTCACGAAATTCGCCCCGACATCGCCCAAGGCATCGACCGCAAGGAGCTGTCGCGGCTGCGTGCGCGCTTCCTGAAGGTCAGCCAGGGGCGCCTGGGGCGAGCCATGGAAGGGCTGTCGACGCGCCAGCAACAGGTCATCACGCTGTTGCCGCTGTTCTTCCACGTCAACCATCCACTGCTGCCAGGCTATGTATCGGGTACCACGCCCGCCGGTGTCTCGGGCTTCGAACCCGATGCCGAATTGCTGGCCGAAGCCCAGCGCCTGACCCGCTCGTTCACCTACAAGGCCCGCCACGGCAACCCACCGCAACCGATCCACGGGCTGTTCCTGATGGGTAGCCTGGGCACCCTGGCCCAGGCCGAGCAAAGCGACATGGATGTGTGGGTGTGCCACGCCGCGGACCTGAGCGAGCAGGCCCTGGGCGAATTGCGGCGCAAATGCCAGCTGCTCGAGGCCTGGGCGGCCAGCCAGGGGGCCGAGGTGCACTGCTTCCTGATCGATGCGCAGGGCTTCGTCCAGGGCGCGCGTGACAGCCGGCTCAGCTCGGACGACTGCGGCACCACCCAGCACTACCTGCTGCTCGACGAGTTCTACCGCACTGCGATCTGGCTGGCCGGGCGCACCCCGCTGTGGTGGCTGGTGCCGGTCTACCAGGAGCACAACTACCGCGACTACACCCAGACCTTGCTGTCCAAGCGCTTCATTCGGGCCCGTGACGATATCGACCTGGGCCACCTGGCGCACATTCCCCAGGAGGAATACGTGGGCGCCGGGCTGTGGCAGCTGTTCAAGGGCATCGACTCGCCCTACAAGTCGCTGCTCAAGCTGCTGCTCACCGAGGTCTACGCCAGCGAACACCCACAGGTGCGCTGCCTGAGCCTGGACTTCAAGCAGGCGGTGTTCGCCAACCAGCTGGAGCTGGACGCGCTCGACCCCTACGTGATGGTCTACCGGCGCATCGAAGCTTACCTGCTGCAACGCGGCGAAACCGCCCGCCTGGAACGGGTGCGGCGCAGCCTGTACCTGAAAGTGAACAAGAAGCTCAGCAACCTCGCCTCGCGCAGCGGTGGCTGGCAACGCCGCCTGCTGGCGAAGCTGGCCGAGGAGTGGGGCTGGGACGAGCGCCAACTGGCCCTGCTCGACAGCCGCAGCCAATGGAAGGTGCGCCAGGTGGCCGTCGAGCGCCGTGAGCTGGTGGCCGAACTCAACCACAGCTACCGCTTCCTCAGTGAGTTTGCCCGCACCCAACAGGCCGACAGCCGCGCCGACCCGCGCGAACTCAACGTGCTCGGCCGGCGCCTGTACGCCGCCTTCGAACGCCGCGCCGGGAAGATCGAAGTGATCAACCCGGGTATCGCCCCGGACCTGGCCGAAGACACCCTGACCCTGGTGCAGTCGGCCAACCGCAAGGAGCCCGGCACGCATCACTGGGGGCTGTACAACGGCAACCTGGGGGTGCACGAATGGGAGCACTTCAGCCCGATCAAGCGCTGCCGCGAACTGCTCGAACTGCTCACCTGGGCCCACCGCAACGGGGTGATCGACAGCAGCACGCGGATTGCTCTGCACCCGGGGGTAAGCGATCTCAATGATTTCGAGCTGTTCAACCTGATCGGCAGCCTGCAGCAGAGCATCGTGCTGCCGCTGGAGACGGTCAGTGAGGCTCGCCTGCTGCAACCGAGCGTGGCCGACGAAATCCTTTTGCTGGTCAACGTCGGTGTCGACCCGCTGCGCCACCACCGCGACCTGAACATCCTGATGACCACCGAGCGCACCGACTCGCTCAGCTACGCCGGGGTGCGCGAAAACCTGGTGCTGACCCTCGACCAGATCACCCTCAACAGTTGGAACGAGGTGCTGGTGCAGCGCTATGACGGCAAGCATGCCCTGATGCGCTGCCTGCGTGACCACCTCAACAGCCTTGGCCGGCGTGGCCACCGCCCGCGGCTGCGGGTGCGCTGCTACTGTCACAACCGCGCCCAGGCCATCGGTCAACGGGTAGAAGAGATCTTCGCGACCGCGCAACGGCTGCTAGACCAAGGCCTCAACCACCGTTACCTGTTGCAGGTGGCCCAGCACACCCATGTGCTGGAGCTGCTGCCGGGGCAGGTCAGCCTGGCTACCCTCGACGGCCACGATGCCGTGCTGGCGGCGCTGGGCGAGGTCCGCAGCGCCTACAGCCCACTGCACCTGGACACCAACGCGCTGCAGGACCACGACCTGCCGCTGGTCCTGGAGCAAGGCCGGCCAGGCTGTATCCAGGTGTTCTACCGCCTGCTCGATGGCTGGGCCGACCTGTATGTGCTGGATGAGCACAACGTGCTGTGGCAGCAGCGCGTGGCGCTGCAGGACGAGCATCACCTGTTGTTGCCACTGCATCGCTTTTTGCAGTCGATGGTGATCCGCCGCGATGCCCAACTGCCACTGGAGAGCCTGCAGCAAGCGGCGCTGGAGATCACCTATTGCCAGTTGCTGCCTTCAGGCCTGGGCAAGGCTCGCAGCCTGGAGCCACGCCAGGCGCCGCTGGACGGCCGCAGCCAGCCTTACTACGAGGTCCAGGCGATTGTGCAGGGCGGTGCGGGCGGCGCCGTGCACGTCACGCTCTATTGCGATCAGCAGGAGTATTCCGAGCTGGAACACGGCGACCAGCTGTATGCCGTGGTCGCCCGGCAGATCCTGCGCCAGCGCCACGGCGCCAGCAGCTACCGCTGCTACATCACCGACCTGGACCTGTCCGATCTGCTGGGCGACGACCCAGGTTCGACGAGCCTGTGCCTGCGCTACAAGCGCGAGCTCGAGCAAGCCTTGAACGATGGCCTGGAGCAACTGCAGGCGGCGCTGGAGCCCTGAGGCCCAAGGCCTGCGTCAGAGGTCGAAATCACCCGCCGCTTCCGGCTGGTATTCCACGGCCAGCAGTTCGAGCTTGAGGGTCTTGCCAGCGGGGGCCGGCCAGTCGATCTGGTCACCCACCGACAGCCCCAGCAACGCACAACCGATCGGCGCCAGGATGGAAACATTGCCTTCCGGGCCGGCGTCCTTCGGATAGACCAGGGTCAGGTGGTAGTCCTTGCCGCTGGCGATCTCGCGGCAGTGCACGCGCGAGTTCATGGTCACCACGCCAGCCGGCACCTCTTCGTGACCGACCACCTGTTCGGCGCGGTCCAGCTCGTCCTGCAGGGCGAGCACACCCGGGGTGCTTTCATCGAGGCTGTCGATCAGGCGCTCGAGACGCTGTACGTCCAATCGGGTGAGGGTGAGGGAAGGCTTGGTGCTCATGATCCAGTCAGACTCCTTTGAACAGGCAATTTGCTTGAGGCAGATAAAGCAAAACCCCGCCCAAGGGCGGGGTTTGTGAATGCTGTGGCGTCACCGACGCAAGACCCGACACTACCACAGCAGGGCAAATACTCAAGCCCGCAGCATCAATAGGGTTATGCCTGGGCCTGCGCTTTCAGGGCCAGGGCCTCGCGGCAGATCTGCCGGCGCCGGTCGTCGTCGGCCGCACGCCACTCGCGGATATGCTCGACATGGCGATGACAGCCGGTGCAGACCTTGTGTTCATCGAGGCGGCACACGCTGATGCAGGGTGACGGCACGGCAGGGCTGACATTGCTGTACAGCGGCTTAGGGGGCCGAGGCTGGCTGCTCATATCAGATTTCGTCGAAGTCCAGCTTCTCGCCGGCACGTTCCCAGACGATGCGTTCGAGCATCTCGCCGAGCAGTTCCTCGGTTTTCTCGCAGGTCCACTTGCCGTTCTCTTCGTCGTAGTCGAAGTGGAAACCGCCGGACTTGTCCGCCAGCCACAATTGGCGCAGTGGCTCCTGGCGGCTGAAGATCAGCTGGCTGCCGTTGTCGAACTTGATGGTCAGGACACCGGCAGAGTTTTCCATGTCCAGGTCCAGACCGCTCTCGTCGAACAGGTCTTCCAGGGCCTGTTGGGTCGCGTCGACCAGGTCGTGGAAACGCGCTTCGCTCAAACTCATGTGCATGGACCTCGAAAAATGACTGTGTTGCAAGCAAGGCGGGGAAGATACGGGCGCCAGCAGTTGAATGCAAAGACTAGCGGATGCCTGGGCGGCCCCCTTCGCGGGTAAACCCGCCCCCACAACGCTCCCGTGGGCGCGGGTTTACCCGCGCAGGAGCGGCACCGAAAGCTCAAGAATAACGCCGCCCGGCGGGCCGGTCCTTGCATAGGCAATCGGGTGGTCGCTCGGTATACTCGGGCGCAATACTGCTTATTTCAAAGGATTTCACCAATGAAGCGCCTGATTTCCTCCCTCGCGGCGCTGGTCGCGGTTGCCTGCCTCGTTTCGGCCTGCGGTCAGAAGGGCCCCCTGTACCTGCCGGAAGACGGCAAGGACGGCAAAGGCCCGAGCAAGTCGCACCAGCAGCACAAGCACGCCCAGCCGGCCGAACAGCAAGACGAGCTGGAGCAGCCCGAGCAGACTCCCGCGCAGTAAGGAAATCCCATGGATGCATTCAACTACCGTGGCGGCGAGCTGTTCGCGGAAGGGGTGGGCCTGACAGCCATCGCCGAGCGTTTCGGTACCCCCACCTACGTGTATTCGCGCGCCCACATCGAGGCCCAGTACCGTAGCTATACCGATGCCCTGCAGGGTGTCGAGCACCTGGTCTGCTTCGCGGTCAAGGCTAACTCCAACCTCGCCGTGCTGAACCTGCTGGCGCGGATGGGTTCGGGCTTCGACATCGTCTCCGGCGGTGAACTGGAGCGCGTACTGGCAGCCGGCGGGCGGGCCGATCGCGTGGTGTTCTCCGGTGTCGGCAAGACCCGCGAAGACATGCGTCGTGCCCTGGAAGTCGGCGTGCACTGCTTCAACGTCGAATCCACCGACGAGCTCGAGCGCCTGCAAGTGGTAGCCGCCGAGCTGGGCAAGGTGGCCCCGGTGTCGCTGCGGGTGAACCCGGATGTCGATGCCGGCACCCACCCGTACATCTCCACCGGCCTCAAAGAGAACAAGTTCGGTATCGCCATCGCCGATGCCGAAGCCATCTACGTGCGCGCCGCGCAGTTGCCAAACCTGGAAGTGGTCGGCGTCGACTGCCACATCGGTTCGCAGCTGACCACCGTCGAGCCGTTCCTCGATGCGCTGGACCGCCTGCTGGTGCTGGTCGATCGCCTTGCCGAATGCGGCATCCACCTGCGCCACCTGGACCTGGGCGGCGGTGTCGGTGTGCGTTACCGCGATGAGCAGCCGCCATTGGTGGCCGACTACATCAAGGCCATCCGCGAACGCGTCGGCGACCGTGACCTGGCCCTGGTGTTCGAACCGGGCCGCTACATCGTGGCCAACGCCGGCGTGCTGCTGACCCGCGTGGAATACCTCAAGCACACCGAGCACAAGGACTTCGCCATCATCGATGCGGCGATGAACGACCTGATCCGCCCAGCCCTGTACCAGGCCTGGATGGGCGTCAGTGCGGTCAGGCCCCGTGAAGGTGAAGGCCGGGCCTACGACCTGGTCGGACCGATCTGCGAGACCGGCGACTTCCTGGGCAAGGACCGTGTGCTGAACCTGGCCGAAGGCGACCTGCTGGCCGTGCAGTCCGCCGGCGCCTATGGTTTCGTCATGAGCTCGAACTACAACACCCGTGGCCGCTGCGCCGAAGTACTGGTCGATGGCGACCAGGCCTTCGAAGTGCGTCGCCGCGAAACCATCGCTGAACTGTTCGCCGGCGAAAGCCTGCTGCCGGAGTGAACCCATGCTGCTGCGCTTTACTAAAATGCACGGGCTTGGCAACGACTTCATGGTCCTCGACCTGGTCAGCCAGCACGCGCATATCCAGCCCAAGCATGCCAAGCAATGGGGTGATCGCAACACCGGTATCGGCTTCGACCAACTGCTGATCGTCGAAGCGCCGAACAATCCGGACGTGGACTTCCGCTACCGGATCTTCAACGCCGACGGCTCCGAGGTCGAGCAATGCGGCAACGGCGCGCGCTGCTTCGCCCGCTTCGTGCTGGACAAACGCCTGACCGCGAAAAAACGTATCCGCGTCGAAACCAAGAGCGGCATCATCGAGCTGGACGTGCGCAACGACGGCCAGATCTGTGTCGACATGGGCCCGCCGCGTTTCGTCCCGGCCGACATCCCGTTCATCGCCGATGAGCAGGCTTCGAGCTACCCGCTGGAAGTCGACGGCCAGGTGCACCAGATCGCTGCCGTGTCGATGGGCAACCCGCATTCGGTGCTGCGCGTCGATGACGTGCGCAGCGCGCCGGTGCATGAACTGGGACCGAAGATCGAGCACCATCCGCGCTTCCCGCAGCGGGTCAATGCCGGCTTCATCCAGGTCATCGACCGCCACCGCGCCAACCTGCGGGTGTGGGAGCGCGGCGCGGGCGAGACCCAGGCGTGCGGCACCGGCGCTTGCGCCGCCGCCGTCGCGGCCATCGCCCAGGGCTGGATGGACTCGCCGGTGACCATCGACCTGCCCGGCGGGCGCCTGAGCATCGAGTGGGCTGGCCCCGGCCAGCCGGTATTGATGACCGGCCCGGCCGTACGTGTATTCGAAGGACAGGTTCGTCTTTAAGCGAGTAGCCGCCATGACTGAACAGCCGCACGTTGTACCCGAGCTCGACGCCGACGCGGTGGTCGCCTACCTGCGCGCCCACCCCACGTTCTTCGCCGAGCATGACGAGCTGCTGATCGAGCAGCGCATCCCCCACCAGCGCGGCGACAGCGTGTCGCTGGTGGAGCGCCAGCTCAAGCTGCTGCGTGACCGCAACATCGAAATGCGCCATCGCCTGTCGCAACTGATGGACGTGGCCCGCGACAACGACCGGCTGTTCGACAAGACCCGCCGGCTGATCCTCGACCTGCTGGATGCCGGCAGCCTGGAAGAAGTGGTGATGGCCGTTGAAGACAGCCTGCGCCAGGAGTTCAAGGTGCCCTTCGTCAGCTTGATCCTGTTCGGCGAGAACGCCGCGCCGGTCGGCCGCTGGGTGTCCGGCAGCGAGGCCCAGCAGGCCATCGGCGGGCTGATCGGTGGCGGCAAGACCATCAGCGGCAGCCTGCGCGAGCACGAGCTGGCCTTCCTGTTCGGCAATGACCAGCACAAGGAAGTCGGTTCCAGCGCCGTGGCCACCCTCGAGTACCAGGGCCTGCATGGCGTGCTGGCGATCGGCAGCCGCGACCCGCAGCACTACAAGAGCAGCGTCGGCACCCTGTTCCTCAGCTACATCGCCGAAGTGCTGGGCCGCGTGGTGCCGCGCTTCACCCAGACGCTACGCTCGGTGCGCTGATGGAAACCCAGCTGGAGGCTTATTGCGCGCACCTGCGCAACGAGCGCCAGGTGTCCGAACACACCCTGCTGGCCTACCGCCGCGACCTGGAAAAGGTCATTGCCTACTGCAACAGCCAAGGCATTGGCGGCTGGCCGGCGCTGCAAGTCCAGCAAATGCGCCAACTGGTGGCGCGCCAGCACCATCACGGGCAGTCCTCACGCAGCCTGGCACGCCTGCTTTCGGCGGTGCGCGGGCTGTACCGCTACCTCAACCGCGAAGGCCTGTGCCAGCACGATCCGGCCGATGGCCTGGCGCCCCCCAAGGGCGAGCGGCGCCTGCCCAAGGTGCTCGACACCGACCGCGCGCTGCAGCTGCTCGATGGCGGCGTCGACGATGACTTCATCGCCCGGCGTGATCAGGCCATCCTCGAACTGTTCTACTCCTCCGGCCTGCGCCTGTCGGAACTGGCCGGCCTCGACCTCGAGTACCTCGACCTGGCCGCCGGGCTGGTACAGGTGCAAGGCAAGGGCAGCAAGAGCCGCGTACTGCCGGTCGGACGCAAGGCGCGCGAGGCGCTGCAGGCGTGGCTGCGCCTGCGTGGCATCGGCGGGCCCCGGGACGGCGCGGTGTTCATCACCCGCCAGGGCAAGCGCCTCAGCCCGCGGGCCATTCAGCTGCGGGTCAAGACCGCCGGCGAGCGCGAGCTTGGCCAGCACCTGCATCCGCACATGCTTCGCCATTCCTTCGCCAGCCACCTGCTGGAATCGTCCCAGGACCTGCGCGCGGTACAGGAAATGCTCGGCCACGCCGACATCAGTACCACGCAGATCTACACCCACCTGGACTTCCAGCACCTGGCCGCGGTGTACGACAGCGCCCACCCTCGGGCCAAACGCAGCAAAGGCACAGACTCATGAGCATCAAGCTGATCACCTTCGACCTGGACGACACGCTGTGGGACACCGCGCCAGTCATCGCCACTGCCGAGATCGTCCTGCGCGACTGGCTCGCCGCCAATGCACCGGTGCTTGGCGCGGTGCCGGTCGAGCACCTGTTCGCCATCCGTGAGCGCCTGGTGCAGGTCGAGCCCGGCCTCAAACACCGCATCAGCGCCCTGCGCAGGCGTGTGCTGTTCCACGCCCTGGAAGAGGTCGGCTACAGCGAGAAGCACGCCCAGGAACTGGCCAACGAAGGCTTCGAGGTGTTTCTCCATGCGCGGCACCAGGTCGAGGTGTTTCCCGAGGTACAGCCGGTGCTGGAGATCCTGCGCCACCAGTACACGCTCGGGGTGGTCACCAATGGCAACGCCGACGTGCGCCGGCTCGGGCTGGCGGACTACTTCCGCTTTGCACTGTGCGCCGAGGATCTGGGCGTAGGCAAGCCGGATCCGGCACCGTTCATGGAGGCCCTGAAACTGGGTGGCGTGGACGCAGGGGCGGCGGTGCACATCGGCGACCACCCAGGCGACGACATCGCCGGGGCACAACGGGCCGGGTTGCGCGCGGTGTGGTTCAACCCACAGCACAAGGCCTGGGCGGGCGAGCAAGCGCCGGATGCCGAGATTCAGCGGTTGTCGCAGTTGCCCGACGTACTCGCCCGCTGGCGCTGACCGGGGCCGCTTTGCGGCCCAATCGCCGGCAAGCCGGCTCCCACAAATTGGACTGCCCCCAAGAAGTTGGACACCAATCCAACCCTTGGGGGATTTATGGGCAAGTACACCGAGCGCTTCAAGCTCATAGCCATCAGCGCCTACCTAGAAGGCAACAATGGCTTCAGGAAGGTAGCGCAGCATTTTGGTATCGAT